>JABDDF010000032.1:0-8421 GCA_013287745.1 Gammaproteobacteria bacterium | reverse complement strand
CTTAATATTGCATCCATTAAAGGACGACCAGATTGCGGTTCGATAGTCTTATTGCTATGCGATGCAGCAGCAGGAGTGGTCGTGGTCGTAGTAGTTATTGCGGGCACTTGAGGAGCTTTTGTTTTCTGTTGCTCTTGCAGGGATTTATCTGACAATGTTGTTTGATCAATGGATATGGGAAGCTGAAAATTGGCTTCATTTACCACTCTTGGATCTTTGAGATGCCAACCCGGTGTAGACCCCTCAGTCGTTGCAAGCTCGTAGGTAACTCCAGCGACAGTGTTAGTTGCGTTTGCAAAAATCTTGGCAAAAATATCTCTGATTCCCTCATCTGGAAATTCTGCAGTCAGCCTGTTATAGGAATCTAGCCGCGCAGTAATGCGATAGATAACCGGGCCATTTCCAAAAAAAGATTGATTCGTTGCTTTTGTTTTGGCAATAAATTTTTGCTTGGGATAGTGTTCATGATCCTCAGGAAATACAACATTCAAATTATCCTTCCCCATTTGTTGCTGAAAAATGCTATCTGCATTTTCATCTGGTAAAGTGATTTCTAGATAATATATTTCTTTTCCATTTAATTCTTCTACATGTTTTTGAAATAAGATGACTCGCGCAGGTATTTGATGTAGCATTTCTTAACCCCTCCTCATTTGCACACTTTCTAATCTTTCTTACATTATAACATAACATAAAAAACTCACTAATAACAGATTAGTTGATTGTTTTGATTAATATATTTACACTGAAGCGCCAGTTGCGATAATGGCTGACTTCTGACTCATAGTCAGTTACAATACCTCTTCTTTATATAATGAATATAACGACAAACGAGGAAAGGCAAATGCATTCGCGAAGCGCTTCAACTTCAATAGGTAAAAATAATCATTTATTTGAATATATTTTATATTTCCTGATTGGCGTCATCATGTTTAAATTTCTTGCGAGGTTTGCTAATAGGGTCATTAAAGCATTTGGTCGATTAACGAGGATGCAAGTCTGGGATAAGCATAATCAAGAAAGATTAGAATCACATAGCCATAAAAAAGACCAAACAAAAAGTTTCTTTGATCATATTCCCATACAGCATCAACAAAAATTTAATTCTTCTTCAAAGCGTGTTATTCAAATTGGCATTGGCACAGGCGCTTATATTGGAAACAATTGCTCATCAAAATCAGTGATTGGCTATGATTTTTCTAAAACAGCTATCGCTAGCATTGAAGAAAAGGGATACATTGGCAGATTACTTGATCTTGGTGAACTTCACCCCAAAAATAAACGGCAATTAGCCTATCATGATTTACTGCGAAAGGACTTGGCAGTTCCTGCAGAAATCGTCATGATCAGAGTGCTTGAATATCTTAATCCTGAAGCAGTGAAATTATTAATCTTATCGATGATTGATTTAGCAAAACCTGATAGCAAATTTTATTTCGATATATGGAATGGACATAAAAGAAATAAGACTGATTTACTTGGTAATCTCTGCTACTTCCCTATTGAACATGGCTATATTCCTTCGTTTTTTGCAGCACGGACGGATGTTGAGTTTCTTTCCTATGGTTTATGCGATCTGGCAAATAACGAAAATGTTGAGCAGGATGAGAAATGCGTTGAGAGGTTGATAGTGAGGAAGTATAGATAAAAAATTAAGGTGAGCATGCAGGCAATGCTGGCACTGCAAAGTAATAGTTCAGTGAATGGTAATGGTTCTAATCTCGAACGCTATTGAAAAAATAGTAAGCGTTCACGCCACGCTGTCATGCCAGCATGCTTTTAGCTGGCATCCAGGGTTTTAGGTAACAGCTCACGCGGGAATGACAGGCCAAAGCAACGGCGGATGCCTGTGAAGAATATCCCACGTGATCTGTTACGGTTTTAGACAATTTCCTGGATGCCACCTCGCACAAAGAGCGTGCGGCTGGCATGACAGAGTCCTTGCAAATGGCGTTACATATTAGAGCGTGAACGTTTACAAAAAATATTGACCTATTATTGCTATTTTTTAAATTCTGATTGAATTGGGTCGAAGATAGATTTTGGAAGAAACATCGAGACTGCTTGATGATTTGCTTCCATTATGTTTTAACGCAATAATGGAGCAAATCGAAACTTATTTTTACTTAAAACAGTGAAACTTCAGCTTTATTGTAATTACAAGCTAAAATGTAAATCTGTTTCATCGAAATATAAGGCCTCTTCTTCGCTAACAGGAATATATAGATTATTACTAGAATCTGGAACTTTACTCTCTGCGTGACTCCACAAACCAACATTTCCAACACTTACATTTGAAGAATTATTTACGGCTCTCCCAGAAGTACTTGCTGTTAATGGAGCCTCATTAAGGTTTTCCTCTTTTTCTTCTTTATCGTGTTGCTGCCCTTGATTAAATAACATAGCCGGAGATGAAAATGTACTTGTTTTCTGGCTCTTTCGCGACACTGGCTCTGGTCTTGGAATAGTTAAGTGATGTTTATTATTCTGCGTCACAGTCTGAGTATTCGCTGTTTGATTGTTTGTATTTTTCAAGCTTGCATTCAGCATTAAGCCGCCGTAGTTAGCATAAGGATAATAATACGGAAAAGGATATTGTACTTGGACTGGTAAAGAAGGACTACTGTAATAATTATTACTGTAATAATTATTACTGTAATAATTATTATAAGTTGTTTGTATTGGTAAAGCAGCTTGATAGCTAGCAACAGGCTGCTGGCCAAGCATCGCCAGATAGCCTACTAACTGATTATCGATAGAAAATACCGGCTGAACTGGCGAAGCGGAAGAAAAAGGAATGAAAGCAGTTGATCCATTATTAAGAAGAGATTTAGTATCTACTTCACGATGGGTTTTATGAGAAGTATCCTGTTGCTGCGTTGATTGACGTTTAATTTTCCTTCCGCTAATTTGAATTTTTTCTCCGGTTTCTTTGTCGGTCAACAGAAGAAACTTTAGTTTTTGGCCAATTAGTTCAGCTTTATATCCTTTTGCATCCGCTTCTGCTCGATATGCAGGAAATTCTATTTGTTTTTTTACAAAAATAGCCCTTTCAGTAGATATATGTTGCTCGAATTTATACCGACTTATTGCGCAAGCTTCATTAAGAAAATCTTCTTTTGCCTTTTTCTTTTCGTCTGCTGTTAACTCATTACTATTCATGTTACCTCCTAGTTTTGTATTTAAAGTTGATTTAAACGCGGATAGTATATCTCAATAATATATTCGGATAAAACTGTCTTTATCGAAAAATATTGCCACGACATAGTTGATCCAGGCTTTTGAGCGCTTAGTTATAATCAATACAGTTCTTATTTCCCGATCGCGCCTCGATGCTGAATAAAATAACTCGCGATAGTATTCCATAATTTCCTATATTCATCTTCAAATTCAAGCCTTATGTATGAACGATAAATAACAGCAAACATAGTATTTCCTTATTTTCAAAGTCACGTCCTCACCATAATTATATTGTAAAATCCAACTCATAAAAACACGAAGGTTCTTCAGGAAGGAAAACTGAAGTATTAGTATTATTAAATAAAGTTGATGTAGACGAGGATAGTGATTGCAATGCTTCGTTGCCGGTAGAAAACGAATCAAAATACGTAGACGATGAACTTGACTCTGAAAAATGACTTTCGACTTTCTCAGGAGTTGTCTTTGCTGTAGCAGGAGCAGGAAGATTTTTGCTTTCTTGCTTTTGATTACATCCTGGCGTTGCTGGGAATAATGTATGTGGCGATGTTGATGCTTCTAATTTCTGACGCTGTGACGGTACTTGTTCTACTTCTGGAATATTTGCAGCACTAAATAAGCGTTTATTAGCCTGCACCGTAGTCTGAGTAGTTGATGTTTGCCCATCTGGGATTAGATTTTGCAAGGTTGGATTCAGCAATAAACCAGTGTTATAAAAAATGGATTGATATGCGCAAGAATAGTGTGATGGGATTAATGAAGTAGTCATATTGCCATACTGATAACCTGGTTGCACTGGTGAAACTGTGCGGGTTTGATTGTTAGGAAGATCTGGTCGGCCATTTATCTTCAGATAACTTGCTGAATGACTAGTATCGATAATTGTAGTTTGTGTAGGAATAGGAATAGGAATAGGAATAGGAATAGAAGTGACAGTAAGTAATTCATTATCGGGAGAAAATTCCACGCCCAATTGACTACCCTTTTCTTGAGGCTGAGCTTTTGTTGTTTGAGGTTTCGATTGTTGTCCGCCAATTATAATAACTTTTTTCGTTTCCCTGTCAGTCAATTTAAGAAGCTTGGATCTTGCACGACAAATTAGGTCAACTTTATATCCTTTTTCAAAACCTTCATCTTGAAATGCTGAAAATGATTTTCTCGCTATTGCTTCTATGGCTTGTTCAAGACGCACATGTTGCCTGCATTTATACCGATTTATCTCATGGGCTAGATTAAGAAAATCATCTTTTGCCTTTTTCTTTTCGTCTGCGGTTAATTCATTACTATTCATGTTGCCTCCCAGTTTTGTGTCTAAGGTTGATTTATTTTATCACAGTTAGTATACACGAATAGCATAGCCGGATGAAGCTGTCTTAATTGGAAAAATATTGATCGCCTGTCACCATTTCTTTTTCAAAAGAATATCGATTGACCCAACTGGCGCAGCAATGTCTAATTCTATAATTAAGCCTATGATGAATAATTCTAGGCAGTGCCGATTCTTAAAAGCTAAGTTGATAATGCGATTTTATATTGTTGTTGTGCTGTTGTCTGATAGAAATTTATTCCTCGATAAGCGAAGGGGTAAGAGCACGGTGATTTTTTTCTTTCAATTCTATCAATTTATTTATGAGTAGCCGTGCAATATCAGGTTTAACTTGCATATAGAGATCGACTAGTCTTGCCCATGGCGTAATAGAAAATTGGCTGTTAAGACCACAAGCAGCATCATAAATAACATCGAATGGTATACGTGTGTGAATGGAAATGCCTTCTAGCGTATACTCATCTGTTTCAATAATACCTTGGATAAGAAGCTGAATAATTTTACTGTCCATTTCATAATACTCCTCTGAATCATTACTTTGATCACACTGCAATTCATTATTAAATAACTCGTGAAATAATTGATGTAATCGTCCCAATAAAATTATTTTTAAAATCCGCCGTTCATGTTTAGCAGAAAATTGTAAAATAAAGTTAGGAATAATTGTTTGATACGCAGTTACATCAGTTGGAGTTTTGCAATAGCCTAAGTTTGCTGCTGAATTCATCGCTGCATCTCCTTGGATACAGATGAATTCCTTATTGATATAAGAAAAAACATCATATTCACCCTCACTGCCTTGTAAGGAATAGCATCGTGTGTTTCGATGTCATATAATCGAGCACGAGGATGCAAATCCTCAGTCTAAGTTGTATTAGAGCCAATCTGGTAGCCGCCGGATTGGTTCGTCCTTGTTGCGAGCCTCTACGCCTTGACACTTACTCATTACCAAAGCTAGCATATTTGAACATTCATGAACATTCATAATAATGCTTAAATTATTAAAAACGTTTATTGATGTCAAGAACAAAAGTGTAAATATTTTTTATTCATTCTTGCGTTCTTACTTTCTAATATTGTTTATAAACAAATGATGTTTTGCTATGATCCAGCAAATTGTAAATTTAATTCATATAGGAAGAGGACGGATCAAGATATGAACAATCTATCAGCCATAGAACCCCTCGCGAATGGATGGGAAGCTGTTAATGGGGCATTTCAAGAATGGCTAGATAACAGAGATGAAATTCTTAAACCTGGTTTATTTCCTGAACCCACTATCAAAGTATTAATATTTTTAGCTTTACTCGATGCCAATAAGGCCTGCACCTATGACGATCTTAGAGAAATTTTAAAATCAAAGAACGTAATTCATGGGAATGTGCCAGATAATACCTTCCGCTCTTCTGTCTTAAATCTTGGAAAAACATTAGATAAGTTTTCTCATCCATTAGAATTGATATCTCACCGTGGTCAATTTCAACTTGTTACACGAACAAACAAACCAACTAATGAATTAACCCCAATAAAAGATCATGATCCAGTTATGCTCGTATTGTCCCCACCCACTGTTAAGGCTGAAGAAATTGCTTGTGATCTTGTGGAAAAAGCAATGCTCCCCTTCCATTCATTGTATTTTTTAGAATGGTCAGCTAGATGGTGGGAAATATTTTCCAGTAGTGAAGCACAAATACGAGTGGAATATGAATCTGGAGCATGGGAAAAATTAGGGATTAAAGATAGGATATTAGCGAATCCAAACGATGTGATTAGTTTTATTGGACTTGCACCAGGGGAAGGACTTGCTGAAATAGAGTTATTAAAAAAAATTCTAAATGAAAATGCGAACAAAAAAGTACATTATGTAGCTATTGATTCTTCTCAAAGATTACTGAGAGATCATATTAGCTTGTTAAAAGAAACGTTAACATCAGAAATAAATAATGGTCGCTTAATATGTGCAGGTGTAATAGCAGATATTTTTTATGGGCTAAGAGATTCAATTAATAGAGTTAGAAGCGAATTAGTGGCTCGTGGTATAGCACATCAAGAACAAGATTTTTTGCCACCATCCAGCAGCCTTTTAGTCACCTATTTGGGAAATTGTTTAGGAAATAATTATCAAGATCAAGAAACAGAAATATTCTCCATTATTCATAGCATTTTTCAAAATAGGCCTCTTGAATTTTTAGTTGGTGTATCTGTTATGCGATCTGAACCTGATGAATATAAACGTAACTGGGATGATTTTCTTTTGCAGACACCCAAACATTTGCTTGAAATAAATAAATTACTCGAATCGAGTAAACCAAATGACTGTCCGGATTTACCTGAATTTAATTTACCTAAAAATAGTAATACAGACGACAGATGTCCGCCTGTTGTACCAGAGTCTTATATTGTAAGGCATCGTATAGAAGGTCAAATATACCGATTTTATTACAAATTAGCATTTGATCTTAATGTATCTTCAGAATTACATAAAAATTTAAGACCATTACCCAAAGGTACGCTGATTCTTTTATATAACATTGTTAAATACAATATGAAAAAATTAGTCGATGGTATAGAAACCTGTGGCTTATTTAAGATTCAATATAATGAAAACTATCATCAAATGGTCGACACTCTAAATGGAAAACGAGAATATGCCGTTTTTAGCGCCTATTCAGAAAAATAATATCAATATCAAAATTAAACAAAGGAATCAAACCATGCTCATCGAAAAAATATCCTTCCGCCTATTCGCACTCTCTAACTTATTAGCCGCTTTTGGCGGTGGCATGATCCTAGGTAAGGGAATGGGAATTATTGATACGCCCTATCTTCAAGAAGGTTCGCTTCTTGCATTTTTTATAGGTACTGTTGTTGGTCTTGTGTTTTTGCAAGCTATCCCCACCAGATATTCAAAACCAACAGGCCGATTTTTTTCTATACTTGGCGGCCTTACCTCTCTTTCTCTATTTTTTTTATACACGCATTTTGCAATCAATGAAAAACTATATGGAACAATTGCTATTGTGTTTTTTGCATTATTAACGCTGCGATTTGGTTTCTGGTTTTTTTCACGCGTCATGCGAGCATCGGCTGCTGCCGGTCATCAACAAAAAATTGCTTGGGTAGAATTGGGATATTATTCAGGCATCATTTTAGGCTTAATCGTTTGGAAATTTTTTAACATTAATATTGGCATCAGTGTCGCTCTACTCGTTGACGCTTTCCTACAATTTAGCGCTGGTATTTTAGATTATTTAGGCAGCCTCAAAAAAACAAGTAATACTCTTGGTGCTAAAATAAAGCAAAACGTCTCCATTAAACCCTATGATTCTACATGGGGATGGAAATCTTTATTGACCGTTGTATTTTTAACAATTGCAGTTCAAGTTGTTATTTTTAACTTTGCTCATCATGTTTCTGAAGCATTGGGCGCATACATTCTTGCAGTATTTTATTTTGGTGTATCAGTCGCAGCCTATGTCTGCCATCAATATAATATTTATTTAACATGGAACAATGAAACAATTTCTTCCGTTTGCAGCGAGCAATTAAATGGCGGCAATAAAACCAAGATATCTGCATTTATTATCGCATTAGCCATCTTGATTTCTCCTGCCATATGTATCGTAAATAATTACTCTTTAAGTTTTAATATTTCTGTTTTTTTTAGTTTAATAACTTATGTATTCGTTTTTATAGCTGCTTTTATTTATGAAGTACTTGCTCTTGTTATTCTTGATAAAATGGGACATGAGGAAAAAATATCAAATCGCTCAGGGATGGTTATGCGTACCTACGGTTTGATGGGTGTGGGTGCAGTCATTAGCATGTGGATGCTTGGAATAGCTAATAGTTTCTTATTATCATCATTGTCTATGTTGGCCATCCCTTTGTTAGGT
>JABDDF010000031.1 GCA_013287745.1 Gammaproteobacteria bacterium | reverse complement strand
TTCACCTCACTACTATACTTCCAAAAAATCGGCATAAAATAGCAGCAAGCAAGAACGCCCACAACACATAGCACCCCGCCAGAAATAATGGATGCGCTAACACCAAAGGCTGCTGCGACCAAACCTGCTTCTGTATCACCTAATTTTGGGCCACTCAAATAACTAAGCATTTCAATACCCGCTAATCTGCCGCGATATTGATTGGGAATGGTTTCATTCCACATGATTGACCGAAACATTCCACTAATACCATCAAAGCCGCCAGCTAAGACAAGAAAAAATAAGGCGAGATAGAAATTTGAAGCCAGGCCAAAGCCAATGATGGCAACACCCCAAGCAAGCGCAGCAAGCGCAACGGCCTTACCATGACGTTTGACATGCTTGGTCCAGCCGCTAAAAAATGAAATTAATAAGGCTCCTACTGCTGGCGCTGAGTAGAGCATCCCTAATATTTTTGCTCCGCCAAATGACATAGCAATTGCAGGAAATAAAGCAGTCGGCATGCCAAAAACCATGGCGAGAAAATCCACATAATAAGTGCCTAATAATTCCTGACGAGAAAAGGCATAGCGGCAGCCTTGTTTCAATGAAGTCCAAGTTGAGTCTGTCATTGCAGTTGATGGTTTTGGAATATGCGTCATCAATAAGAGTGCACTGAGTGAAATCGCAAAACTCACCACATCAACACTGTAAGTTGCGACAATACCAAAATTCGCGATAATTAAGCCGCCTAGTGCTGGGCCGCCAATCATGCAAATACTTGATTTCAGTGTGCTCAGCGCACCCACATTGACATAATCTTCTTTTGCTACAATTTGTTGAACGATGCTTTCTAAGGCTGGCCGGTGCAAGCCATTAAATGCTGACATAAGGGCAGACGTTATAAAAAGCAGCCATAAATGCGGTGAGCTTTGTGCTGCATTCCACGCCAAAGTTAAACTACCTAGAGATAAAGTAAATTCAGCGATAAGTAAAAGCATGCGTCGATGATAGCGGTCAGCAAAAACACCGCCAATTAATGCAGTAAATAATAAGGGAATTAATTGCACCAAACTAAGCAAACCGACCATCAAGGTAGAATGTGTTTCTGTGTAAATTTGATAGGGTAAGGCAATGCCTGTGACCATGGTACCAAGAAATGAAGTAAATTGGCCAAGATACAAAAGCGTATAATTGCGATTACGGCGGAAAATAGAAAGATTAATAATCATTAGAAATAACTTCTGTAAACAAGACTGGCTATGGTTAATGAAACTATTCCAAGAAATACGGGACGGATCAAGCGCACACCTTTACGCACGGCAAGATGGGCGCCCAATTGACCACCGAGTAAGGAACCTGCTGCCATGCAAGCGGCGTAATGATAGTCAATATTGCCGCCTAATGCAAAACAAATGGTTGCCACGATATTAGTATTCAGGTTGAAGATTTTTGTATAAGCCGTTGCTTTTATGAGGTTGTAGCCCAGAAAAAAAGTGAGGGCAAATACCCAAAATGAACCTGCACCAGGCCCAAAAAAGCCATCATAAAAGCCAAGGCCAAAACCAAAGATGAGATAGAACCAAGTGGCAGGCATCCGTGGCAAAGAGGGTTGATCCATCTTGCCATGCGGTGAAAATAGCATATAAAGTAAAATGCCTAACAGTAAAAAAGGTATGATGAGCTGCAAAATTTTGGTATCAAGCATTTGCATGGACACCGCACCTGCTACTGCACCCATAAAACCAAAAATAACGCCTTCATAGACTGATTTCAGAGAAATTAAACCATGACGATAATAGCGACCTGCTGCCATCAAGGTCCCTACACTACTTTGTAATTTATTGGTACCAAAGGCAAGATGCGGCGGCAAGCCTATGCTTAATAAAACGGGCACGCTAATCAAACCACCGCCGCCAGCGATAGCATCAACCGTGCCCGCAAGTAAACCGGCGAGAAAGAGAAATAAAAAGATCATGGAAAAACTCCGTTGTTGCTTTGTACGTGAATAATTATTGAAACCGTTTGAGACGTCGGCCCTCACCCCCTGCCCCTCTCCCCTCGCAAAAAGCGCTCCGGGAGAGGGGAGCGTCCTTTACTATTTCGAGGAGAAAATTTAGAACTCTCCCCTCTCCCGGAGCGCTTTTTGCGAGGGGAGAGGGGCAGGGGGTGAGGGCCACTGTCAGCCGTCTCAAACGGTTTACCAATAATTTACAAATGCTGCTGCAAAAAAACAGGTACACGATTTTCTAACCAATACTCAGGCCGCCAAGGATATCTTCCTGTAATAAAGCCCACATGCCCGCCTCTGTTAGTAATTTCCAATTGCACGCAAGGTGAAACTTCTTCTGCACTGGGGATCATGTCTTCTGTCATAAAAGGATCATCTTTTGCATGCAAGATAAGCGTTGGTACTTTAATCGCGCGTAAATAACGACCGCAACTCGTAACGGTATAATATTCATCAACACTTGCAAAACCATGCATAGGGACAGTGTAATGAACATCAAACTCTCTTATGGTTTGCGCTTCTGCAAGCAATGTCAAATCAATAGGCGCTCTCACTTGTGAAAATTTTTCTAGCAAACGCTTACGTGCACATTTTATTAAATACCATTGATACAAACGCGAAAAACCAGATTGAATTCGCTTGGCTGCATTATGTAAATCAAAGGGAACAGAAATGGCAACGGCTGCTTTCAAAGGATTTTGCCTGCCTGTTTCACCCAACCATTTTAATAAAACACTGCCTCCTAAAGAATAGCCAATAGCCGCCATGGCGACATCAGGTTCACGTGATAGCAGATACTTAACCACAAAATCAAGATCGTTAGTATCGCCAGAATGATAGCCTCGAGCCAGGCGATTAGGTTCACCACTGCATCCACGGAAATGCATAAAAACGCCACGCCAGCCATGCGAAGTGGCCGCACGTAACATTCCCTTTGCATAATGAGAATCAATCGATCCCTCAAAACCATGCAGCATTAAAACCAGGGGCCCCGTGCCATTTTGATTGACCCAATCAATATCAATAAAATCACGATCGGGTAATTCTAAGCGTTCGCGTGTGATAGCTAGGTTTTTTACTTGGCCACGAAAAATAACGGGCCATATGGTTTGTAAATGAGAATTTAATAACCACCACGCAGGTTTAAATTGATCTCCACGCATGCCTATTCCCTTCACTCATGACAATTTATACACAGTAACTGATAATTTATCATAAAAAATATACTGAGAACTACAAAAAAGGTTATAATCGAAAGCTAATTTGATACAAGGGGTAGACTTTGCCTATGAAAAATACCATGTTTCTATTCATCCTTCTCAGTATTGTTCTCGGTATTTTAGGTGGCATATTTTATCCGCATGAGATTATCGCCATTAGCTGGGTAGGACAATTATTTATTAATTTATTAAAATTGATTGTACTGCCGCTGATCTTTTGTGCTCTCGTTAGTGCGATCACTTCTCTTGGCGGCGTCAATCGTTTAGGTTCTATTGGGATTTATACACTGACCTATGTCATGCTAAGTGTTTCTATTGCTGTCGTCATTGGTTTAGTTTTATTAAATGTATTTAAACCTGGGGTGGGCATACCGCCTAGTTTGATCCTGGTAAATGCAACACCTCTCGATCTTAAACCGGTTCCTTTTTCTTCCTATGTCTTATCACTCTTTCCACCCAATATTATTGCAGCAGCTGCAAAATATGAAATCATGCCCATTGTTTTTTTCAGTATTGTTTTTTCGATCGCTTGTATTTCTGTTGGAACAACAGCGCGCCCCGTGATTGATTTTTTTGTTGGCCTACGTGATGTCTTAATCAAAATGATTATCTGGCTCATGTATTTAACGCCTATTGGCTTGTTTTCCCTACTGGGAACTGCCGTTGCAGAAGCATCCATACAGCATTTATTGCTGAAGAGTCTAAACGGCATGATTATATTTATTTGCGTCTTTTTATTTGGCTTATTTTTACAATTTTTATGGCAATTTTTGCTGGTCGTTTTCGTCGCAAAACGTAACCCCAAAAAATTTCTTGCCTCAGCTTCAAATGCCTTACTCACTGCCTTTGCCACCTCAAGCTCGATGGCAACCCTGCCTGTCACCATGTTAGTCGCGAAAGAGCAAAACATCAGTGATGACGTTGCGCGTTTTGTTCTACCCCTTGCAACGACAATTAATTTAGCGGGCACTGCCATGTATGAGGCTGTTTCAGCTTTATTCTTTTGCCAAATTCTAGGACTTGATCTTTCAATTCCCGCACAACTTGGTGTTTTTCTCACAGCGATTCTCGCGGGTATGGGGGCAACAGGTATTCCTGAAGGCGGTTTAATTACCATGGTCATGGTATTGCGCAATGTCAATGTGCCTACTTCTGCGATTGGTTTACTACTGCCCTTTGATCGCATTTTGGATCGCTTTCGTACGATGACTAATGTATGGGGTGATTTGGTTTGCGCGATGATAGTGGATCAGTTTCAGCAGCGCAGGGAGATGAGGGAAGGTCATAGCCGCTAACCTAAGCATTTAAACACGAAATAGTCGTTCAGTAAGGAGGCCTTCCCCCATCGGGGGAAGGTGCCAAAGGCGGATGGGGGAATATTAATAATTGCATTTTTATTCCCCCATCCGCCCGTTGGGCACCTTCCCCCGATGGGGGAAGGCCTCCTTACTGAACGACTATTTCGTGTTTAAATGCTTAGGTTAGCGGCTATGACCCTACCCCCTCGCCTTCAACCTCCTCACCTGCATCACACCCTCAATCGCGCCCAAATGCTCAAGCACCGCATCTGCCACCTCTCCGCTCACATCAATCAAGGTATAAGCAATATCATTACGGGATTGATTCAATAAACTGCTAATATTTAATTTTGCCCCGGCAAGTGTCGATGAAATTTGCGCAACCATATTAGGTATATTGGCATTCACAATCGCTAAGCGTGAACCTGCGATAAAAGATGGCGCATCCATATTAGGAAAGTTAGCTGAATTAATGATGGCGCCGCTTTCAAGAAACTGGCGTATTTGCCTGACTATCATGACAGCACAATTTTCTTCTGCTTCACGCGTTGAAGCACCCAAATGCGGTAAATTGATCACTTTTGGATGCTGTTTTAATTCCACACAAGGAAAATCCGTGACATAGCTGCGTACTTTATTTTCATTCAATGCATCCAACAAAGCGGGTATTTCAATGATGCCATCGCGAGCAAAATTTAATAAGACCACGCCCGTTTTCATGCACTGAAACCGCGAATGATTAATCATGTTTTTAGTTGCATCTGTTAATGGCACGTGAAAACTGACAAAATCTGCCTCCATCAGCAAATCATCGATACTATGCATTTGTTTCACTTGTGATGATAATTCCCAGGCGCGATTCACTGTAATGGTTGGATCATAGCCGATGACATTCATCCCCAAACTAATCGCTGCATTAGCCACTTTCACGCCGACGCTGCCAAGACCAATAATACCTAAGGTTTTACCCATCAATTCAAAGCCGACGAATTGCTTTTTATTCTTCTCGATTTCCTCATGCAGACTATGCTCATCATTTTTCAATGCATTCACATAACTCCATGCCTGACAAATATTGCGGCTAGCTAATAGCATGCCGCCAATGACTAATTCGCGCACCGCATTAGCATTAGCACCCGGTGTATTAAAAACAGGTATGCCTCGCTTGGTTAAGGCAGCGACAGGAATATTATTTAAGCCAGCACCCGCACGACCTACCGCCTTGACAGAAGCCGAAATCTCTTCTTGATGAAGATCATGTGAACGCACTAGAATGGCGTCTGGCTGCGTAACCATGGTGCCGACTTCATAGAGTTCAAGTGGAAATTGTTCTAAGCCGACCGATGCAATAGCATTTAGCGTTTGAATTTTAAACATTGTTGCTCCTGAATTAATGTGCTGGCATGATAAATGACGAGAAAATTAAGGCGTATAGTATGACCTCTCCACATTGGCAATTGCAAACACCAATCTCAGCCATTGTTTTTGACTGTGATGGCACACTAAGTAGCATTGAAGGTGTAAATGAATTAGCGAGAAACAAAGGTGTCTATGATGTGATTGAAGCAATGACGACAGAGGCCATGGAAAGAAGTGGTTTAAATCCGCAACTTTATCAGCAGCGATTACAGTTAATTCATCCCAGTGAGCAGCAAGTCCACAGTCTAGCCCAGCAGTATTTCGCCCATCGTGTCGAAGACGTGGAGGCGGTGATCAGCCTCTTACAGCGTTTAAATAAAATGATTTATCTAGTGTCAGCAGGCGTGAATCCTGCCGTCAGTCTATTCGGAGAAAATTTACATATTCCACCTTCTCATATTTATGCCGTCAATTTATCTTTTGATGCAGCCGGCAATTATCTCGATTATGATCATCAGTCTCCTTTAATTCACAACATGGGCAAACGAAATATTGTTGCCATGCTGCAAAGCGAACATCCCGACCTGGTTCACATAGGAGATGGTTTAAATGACTATGTCACCCACGATATCGTCACACGTTTTATTGGTTATGGCGGCGTTTATTATCGGAAAAATATGAATGAGCGTTGTCAGTATTACATCAAAACTTTTTCTCTTGCACCCCTGCTGCCACTCTGTCTCACTCAAATGGAATCGATGCAATTAACAGCGGAAGAAAGCACGCTCTATCAAAAAGGAATGCGTGCCATTCATGATCAACAAGTTAAAACAGGATAGTGACTATGGCGCAACGAAACACGCTATTTAGCAAATCATTTGTTATCGACCCCACCAAGGGTTTTTTACCGCCACAAATTCCTCTTAGTCAATTAGCTTCTTGTTCGTTTAACGATAAAATGAGAGAAATTGCTCGGACAATGCCAAGCTTATTAGCAAGACAATTATTACGTAGCACTGTGCAGCAATTAGAAATTCATTTTCAACATGCCATTCTCGAAGTGCATAATTTACAGCAAGAACAGTATGCTCTACTCATGTTAACGATGATTGCGCAAGCCTATCTGAGAGAAAATCCTGAGCATCCTGCCAACACACTTCCCACTGTGTTATCACGCAATATTCATCATTTTTGCAATCTGCAACAGCGTCCTTATACGCTCACTTATCGTGATTATATTTTACATAACTGGCAACTCATTGATGAAAGAAACTCAATCAGCCTAGAAAATATTAAACCTGTTCTTACTTTTACCCATTCAGAAGAAGAAACTTGGTTTATCAAAATTCATGTGGCCGTTGAAGCTGCTTGCGCTAAAGCATTATATGCTGCACAGCAAGCCTGCTTACTCAAACGCCCCGAAGATGGCATGCTGATGCAACTACTGCAAGATCTTGCCAACTCACTGGAAGAAGCCACGCAATTATTAAACCGCATGCAAGAAGGCTGTAGTTCTCATTTTTTCCTCACTATCTTGCAACCGCTCTTTGAAGGATGGGACCAGATTCATCAATCCGCCATTGGCGAAGGTAGCTACGGCGTTAAATTAAATGGCGTTAATGAAAAATATTATCGATATAAAGGTATTTCTAGTTCTCAAAGCAGTATTATCCTAGCATTGGATGCTGCCCTAGGTATTACCTATCCAACAGAAACTTCGCAGCATCAAGCACCTGTTTATATGCCACATGCCCATATGGCTTTTGTCTCCCATTTAAAAAATTATAATATTCTTTCAAAAATTACTCATAATATTGATTTAGTCAATGCATGGGAAGCGGCGAGAGAACAATTGAAATTTTTCCGCATTGCACATTCGGGTTTTGTTGAAGTGAATAGTGTTGCTTTCAACAAAATTGAAAAAAGTATTACCTCTACGAATGCCGCGCCAAGAGCTAAATTATAATTTTTTCTAGCACTTAGGACGTAAGTACAAGACCTTGCGCATTCAGGCGTATAATAGAGGGTATGAACCAGAGGAGAAGAAAACATGAAAATTCGTCTCTGTCTTATACTGACTTTTTTTGGCTTACTTGCCGGATGTGCTTATTATGGCGGTAGTGATTGCTCTGGCTACGGTTGCCGTACTTATGATTCACAATGCGGCTTGCCGAGTTGCACGGATAATTGCGGCTTGTCTGGTTATGCGCAGCATTATCCATCGAGTTGTTTGTAGAATTATTTTTTGTTAGCTATAAACCGTTCGAGACGGCGAAGCTGTCATGCCAGCCGCACGCTTTTTGTGCGAGGTGGCATCCAGTTCAGATACTTGTCAAAGTAAATTCATGGATGCCACCTCGAACAAAAAGCGTGCGGCTGGCATGACAGCTTCGCCGTCTCGAAGGATATATCACTACCCATCCAAACTTGCATCCCGCAAAATCGCTTCCGCATTCATGCGAGCAAGACTTTTTTCAATGCGGTCTAATCCCTTGATCACACTTTTTTGCCGCGTGCTTAAATTAGGATTCAATACCGTTGTTGCATGATTGATATGTTCAACATAGGAAGTTAATTCTTCAGAAGAAAGAAATACCATCTTATATCCCTGCTGAATCAGTTGATGATGCATATACTTGCCAGCGACTTTATCACCGTCTGAAAAATGCAAATGATGCGTTTTCAAACTGGTCATGCGATAGAGCGCACAATGACTTCGCAAATAAAAATAATTCTGTCCCACACCTTCAATACCATGCTGTTCTTTACCGATTAAACGATAATAGGCCAATTGAATTTTTCTTTCTATGCGCTTAAGCCAATGACGCCAACATGCCTTGGATTCCAGCTTCCACGAACCCACACCCGCAATTTGTGGATCATGCTCTATCTGTGATAACAAAAATCTTAGCCATTGCCTATGCTTGACCAAGGTGTCCGTATGAATGGATAAAACATAGGGCGTTGTCACACGATCCAAGGCGAGATCTAAGGCACGCGAGTGTGCTAGCACTGCACCCTCACCTGGAATTGCTTCTCGCTCAATCAATTCTATCCATGTCAAACTGCGCAAATAATCAAGGGAAGCATCTTGCGAATCATTATCAATCACAATCACTTTTATTTGCGACAAATCACTATGCTTGCGAAGCAAACGTAAACATAGCTTGGTTAATTCAAGCGTTTTATAATTTGGTACAAGAATAGTAACAAGTGGTTCTGTCATAGGGATCTGCCATAGCAAGTTGCAAAAACGCGAGTATAATACGAAACATTCTCTAACTCTAACGCTTGAATTATTGAGGTTGCAATGAAAGGTATTATTTTGGCTGGCGGCTTGGGCACTCGACTTTACCCTGCCACTCGCCCTATCAGTAAGCAATTACTTCCCGTGTATGATAAACCCATGATTTATTATGCAATTTCAACATTGCTACAAGCTGGCATCACCGATATTCTCATCATCACCACCCCGCATGAACAAGGCATTTTTCAGCAATTATTGGGCGATGGCTCGCAATGGGGAATAAGGCTTGCCTACTGTTCGCAGCAAAGTCCAGATGGTATTGCACATGCATTTATCATTGGTGAAAATTTTATCGGTAAAGATTCTGTCTGCTTAATATTGGGAGATAACCTATTTTACGGTGATGGTTTGGCTGAAAAAATGCAAGCTGCTGCTGCGAAACAAGAAGGCGCTAGTATTTTTAGTTACTATGTTTCTGATCCCGAACGCTATGGTGTTATTCGTTTTGACAAGCATGAACAACCCACTGACATCATCGAAAAACCCACTTCACCTGTATCACATTATGCAGTCGTTGGTATTTATTTCTATGATAATGAGGTTGTCGAGATTGCCAAACAATTAAAACCTTCTGCGCGTAATGAGTTAGAAATTACAGATATCAATCGTCATTATCTCGCACAAGGAAAATTATCGGTAGAAAAATTAGGCCGCGGTATGGCATGGCTTGATACAGGCACACATAAATCATTATTGGATGCCGCTAATTTTATTTATGTATTAGAACAACGGCAAGGGCTTAAAATTGGCTGCCCTGAAGAAGTCGCTTGGCGCATGGGTTTGATTTCAACAGCACAATTGATAGTCCTAGCTAAAATGCAAACTAAAAGCGGTTATGGCGAATATTTACTAGGCTTAACTAATCTAGACTCACCACAACTTGTAGCGATGGAATAAATCAACATGAAAGTTAGTCAAGCACCACTCGATGGATTATTGATTCTTGAGCCTCGTATTTTTCAAGATTCGCGCGGTTATTTTTATGAAACTTTTCAGCGAGAACGCTATGCTGAATATGGCATGCCGCCCTTTGTCCAAGATAATATTTCTCAATCAAGGAAAAATGTTTTGCGCGGTTTACATTATCAATTGCCACAATCACAGGGCAAGTTAGTCTGGGTGACTAAGGGTAGTGTCTGGGATGTCGTCGTTGATATTCGCAGACAGTCACCAACCTTTGGCCAGCATTTTAATATTATTTTAAGTGATGAAAATCATTTGCAATTCTATATTCCGCCTGGCTTTGCTCATGGCTTTTGCGTACTGTCAGATGAAGCAATTTTTAATTATAAATGCAGCGATTTCTACTCTCCTCAGGCTGAACATGGACTAGCATGGAATGATCCCGCACTCAATATTCCTTGGCCGATCAGCGAACCGCTATTATCACCCAAAGATACTATTTACCCTTGTTTGAAGGATGTTAGGCGTGAACACTTATTTAGCTAGCATTCTCATTACCGGCGGACAAGGGCAATTAGCCAAGGCGCTTTGTCATCATCCTTTAGCAAAGCAATTTCGCTTGATTCCCTGTTCACATCAGCAATTGGATATTACAAATTCTAGGTCAATCCAAACTGCCTTTCGTGAATATCAGCCAGATATTGTGGTGAATGCGGCCGCATACACTGCCGTTGATCGCGCAGAAGAAGAACGCGAACAAGCCGCATGCATCAATCATCATGGCGCGCGTCAACTTGCACTTGCATGTAATGATAAGCACATACCACTTATTCACCTTTCAACTAATTATATTTTTGATGGCCGGAAAACGGCGGCTTATACAGAAGAAGATGCAGCCAATCCTATTAATTACTATGGCGAAACAAAGTGGTTGGGCGAAGAAGCTGTTCGTGCCGAATGCGAGCAACATATTATTTTGCGAGTTGCCAGTCTCTTTGGCGAGTTTGGCAATAATTATTTAAAAACCATGCTGCAGCTTTCTAGAGATAGAACTGAATTGCGTATCGTTGCCGATCAAATTTCAAATCCCACTTACACCGGTGATATTGCTTCTGCTATTTTAAACATGGCAACGCAAACACTGCACACTTGGGGCACTTATCATTTTGCTAATGTGCCGCCCTGTTCTTGGTATGATTTTACCTTGGCCATCATTGAAGAAATGCATCGCCACACTCATGTCAAAGTAGAAAAAGTCGCAGCGATTACAACTGAGGATTATCCTCGGCCTGCAAATCGACCGCTTAATGCTGTCTTGGATAGCAATAAAATTAGTGCTGATTATCAAATTGAACTGACTGATTGGCAACTTGCCCTGCAATCTATTATCAAACCCATGTTATAAGGATGCGCCATGTCTTATCAACCAAATACCATGCTTGTCACTGGCGGTGCGGGGTTTATTGGCTCAAACTTTATTCGCTATGTCTTGGCGCATGATCCAAGTATTCATATCATCAATCTTGATAAATTAACCTATGCGGGCTCGCTTGATTATTTACAAGATGTCAGTGATAAGGAACGCTATCATTTTATTTGCGGCGATATTGCTGATGCAAAATTAGTGCGTCATGTATTACAACATCATCATATCGATACCATCGTTCATTTTGCAGCAGAAAGTCATGTGGATCGCTCCATTGATGCACCAGCTGCTTTTATTGAAACTAATTTAGTGGGTACTTTCATTTTATTAGAAGCAGCGCGTCATATTTGGCTTGAAATGGAAAAACGTGATTCAGCGCATTGTCGTTTTCATCATATTTCTACTGATGAAGTGTTTGGCTCACTCACACTTAAACAAGCCAAATTCACCGAGAAAACAGCTTATCAACCGCGCTCGCCCTATTCTGCGACTAAGGCAGGCTCAGATCATTTAGTGCAAGCCTATCATCATACTTATGGCCTGCCTATCACGATGTCTAATTGCTCAAATAATTATGGGCCGCGTCAACATGTAGAAAAATTTATTCCAACCATTATTCGTGCTTGCTTGACGGAACAGACTATTCCCATTTATGGCAAGGGACAAAATATTCGTGATTGGTTATATGTTGACGATCATTGCCGCGGTATTATGATGATCATCAAGCAAGGCAAGGTAGGTGAATCTTATAATTTGGGCGGTAATCATGAGCAGGAAAATATTGCTATTGCCCATTATATTTGTGCTGAAATGGATAAGCGATTTCCTCGCAGCTATCCCCATGCTAAGCTCATTAAAGAAGTGATGGATAGAGCGGGTCATGATTTTCGTTATGCGATTGATATCAGTAAAATTCAGAGGGAATTGGGATGGGAGCCGAAAGAAACATTTGCTTCGGGGATGGAAAAGACGATAGCATTTTATGTTAAGTGAGTCTGAGTGTCAGCGGGGCTTGTCATGCCAGCATGCTTTTAGCTGGCATGACAAGCCCCGCTGACACGACAAACGCTTTTATAACAGCAATGCTTCTATTTCTTTTAACAAGGAAGTTCTCATGCCACTCGATCTCATCAACATCCCACTCGCCTTCATCGAAGGCCTAGCCCTCATCGCCTCACCCTGCATTCTCCCCATTCTACCCATCATTTTAGCGGGCTCATTAACCGGCAGTAAAAAACGTCCCATCGGCATCATCATCGGCTTTATCCTCATCTTTTCTCTCTTTACTTTTTTTTCTCGCCAATTAGTTGCCTACACTCACATCGATACAAATTTAATCCGCACTATTTCCTATGAAATTCTTTTGCTGCTCGGCGTCATCATGATGTCATCTTATTTGACAGAAAAATTTAGTCTATTCACTCAAGGCTTGATCAACATAGGCAGCGGCTCACGCGCAATCAATGACAGTCAAGGTGGTTTGTTCAGCGGAATTTTATTCGGCAGTTTGATTGCATTAATCTGGACACCTTGCGCTGGACCAATTTTAGCGGCTGTCATTGTGCAAATTGTCTTACAACAATCCAATTTATCGAGCTTATTCATTTTAATTTCCTTCGGCTTGGGCGCTGCCATTCCCATGCTTGTCATTGCACTGATTGGAAGAAAAATTTTAGAGAAATTAAATTTTCTGCAAAGTCATGCTAGTTTCTTACGTAAACTCTTGGGACTCATTATTATCCTTGTTGTCGCTGATATGATTTATGCTGAATTCAACACTAGCAGCGCATCCGTCATCAGCTCATCTTCATCTACACCTGAGCATTTAACAGATGCCTTAAGTGAAGCCTATCCTGCTCCTGCCATCGCTGGCATTGATGCTTGGATTAATTCTCCTCCTTTAGAATTAAATCAATTGAAGGGCAAGGTCGTATTAATTGATTTTTGGACTTATTCCTGCATCAATTGCATACGCACGCTACCCTATCTACTCAATTGGTATGATAAGTATCACGATAAAGGTCTCGTGATTATTGGTGTTCATGCACCCGAATTTGATTTTGAAAAAGATTTAGATAATGTCAAAAATGCAGTGGCAAAATATGGCATCAAATATCCTGTCGCCTTAGATAATCATTTTGTCACTTGGCGAAATTATCATAATCAATATTGGCCGGCGCATTATTTAATAAATAAAAATGGTGAAGTAGTCTATACCCATTTTGGTGAAGGTGATTATGATGTCACGGAAAATAATATTCGCTATTTATTAGATGTTAAATCTCCTAGCACTGTAGCAACTGCAAATGAACAAACCTTTTCTTACTTTGAAACACCTGAAACCTATCTTGGCTATTTGCGTGCAGATCGATTTTCCAGCAATGAAATGGTGAGCAAAGATCAAAGTGCGAATTATAGTTTTCCATCGCAATTATCAAGAAATGCTTGGGCGCTGCAAGGTCAATGGAAGATCACTAGCAATTATGTGCTAGCAACACAGGCAAATGCTGCTATTGAAATTAAATTTCATGCGCGTCATGTGTACATGGTCGCGGGAAGTGAAACAGGCTTGCCCGCTTACATCAAAGTGATACTCGATGGTAAGGTGCTGCATGAGAATATGCTCATCAATAAGCATAGTTTGTATGAACTCACATCCCTAAATACTTCGCAAGATGCTATCTTGCAAGTCATTGCGAACAATGCAGGACTTGAGGTTTATACCTTCACTTTTGGAGAATAAACTTTATATTGTTTAAGACAATTTCGTGTGTAAGCACCAAACCATTGCATGGCTTTGACGACTTGCTCGGTAAATTGCACGCGCTGTGCTTCATTCATATCAGTATAAAAAAGATCATCATAGGCATTAAATTCACCTGCATTAAAGCTAGGATCACTCACAAAGGAAGCGGGCATGGTTGCAAGCAGCATGGCTTGATATTCAGCTGAGGTTTTTGCCATGCGTAAATCAACATGTTGACGAATGTAGCCTGGCCTGACTTCGCATGAATGCAAACCATGATCTAATGCTGTATTTTTTAATGCGCTAATTAGTATGGGTCGATATAAGCTATCATTCGTTGCAGATAAAATATAATCCGTTAAGCCTTCTAATAAAATATGCCGATCCGTTTGCAAGGCAATAAAGGCTTGCAAGGGAAGCGGATTGCCCTGTTTGGCTTGTGAAATAATGATGGCGAGATCATCACTGCTTGCACCATTACTTAATATCGCATGATAGGGCTGTGTCATATCTTGGATATAATGCAAACCCCATCCGAGAAAAACAGCAGACCAATAAGGATGATGTGCGTTTGCAGCGAAGCGGGATAATTCAAAATATTGAATGGCGCGATACTCGGGATAATCTTCATTTAATCTTGGGATAAAATTTAAGATTTGCGGATCATCTTGATAAGTACTCATATGAAATAATATTTGCGTACCAAATTCAGTGGTGGAAATACCTAGGGGCTGGGTTTTAAATCCATAATATTTACCAAATGCCGTACCGCTATCTTCATAGAGATAGAGATCAAAACCAAAATCTGGCTGAGATGAGGCTGTGATTAATGCATCACGTAAACTGATATTTTCATTGCGTGCGGCATCTAATGACGCATTTAAATTTATTCTCAAGGATTTTTTAAAACAAATAACTAAGTCTTGCGCGCAATCACTATGCGCTGGTGCGTAGGTTAAATTTTCTGGTAAGGGTCGATAACCTGCTTCAGCGCGGCGCAGCTCTTGTTCAATTTGATTTAATTTTTGCGGCAAGCTGTGGGTGGTGGTTTTTAAAAAATCGGCGAGTGATTCAGTTGGGATTTGCTGGTTCAGATAGGCATTCAAATTTGATGATTGATCAATTGCCGCTTGGGTCATTGTGGCGTGATTGTCCCAGGCGAGGATGGGGGTGGTGATGAAGACGGATAGAATGATAAAGAATAATTTTGGCATATACTATCCCTAGATGAATGATAGAAATAAAGCATTTAAATACGATAGAAGCGTTCAGTAAGGAAGCCTTCCCCCACCGGGGGAAGGTGCCAAAGGCGGATGGGGGAATATTAATAAGCGCTTGTTTTTTATTCCCCCATCCGCCCGTTGGGCACCTTCCCCCGGTGGGGGAAGGCTTCCTTACTAAACGACTATTTCATATTTGAATGCTTTACTTCTATTTTTCATCAATGATTAAAGATTTCATCTTCTCAATAATCAACCAATTCCCTTCCAAAACCCGCAATTTAACCATCTCATCCAAACCAACCCAACGCAGCGCCTGCTCTTCTCTTCCATAGGGCTCACCCTTAAATGCCGTGACCAGCCAAACATGCAATAAAACCCTTTTATCGGGATAGTCATGCTCTTGTTCGAACCAAACTTGTGCCGCCGTCACTTCTATGCCTAATTCTTCATGCAATTCACGCTTGAGCGCCGTTTCAGGCAATTCATCATCTTCAATTTTGCCGCCAGGAAATTCCCAATAGCCGCCATAGGGCTTATCCAGTGGCCGTTCAGCCACTAAAAACAATGCCTCACGTTTTAAGATAGCAACCGCAACTCGCACTAATTGATTCATTATTCGAAACGGCCATGACAGACTTTATATTTCTTGCCCGAGCCGCAAGGACAGGCATCATTACGCCCCACCTTGGGCGCAGTGCGAATATAGGGCTGCCGCATCTGTTCTGATTCCTCATTAACAGCAACACTAGCTTCTTCTAAGACATCAGTCTCTGTGTGTTTAAATTCAAGATGATGCAAATTCGTGGGCTTGATAGATTGAGGCACTTCTGCCGCCTGCTCTAGTCTTACTTCAAACTTAGTAAGTGTTGAAATGACTTCATAATTAATTTTATCTAATAAGCGTGAAAATAAATCGAATGATTCGCGTTTATATTCTTGCTTAGGATTTTTTTGCGCATAGCCTCGCAAATGAATACCCTGACGCAAATAATCCATGGCAGCCAAATGTTCGCGCCAAGAAATATCTAAGGTTTGCAGCATGACGCTTTTTTCAAATTGCCGCATAATATCATCGCCAATTTGCTCAGCCTTACGTTGATAAGCCTCAAGACAGGCTGCATGTATTTTTTCACGCAAATGATCTTCATCCATGGCCTTATCTTGCTGCAGCCATTCTTCTACAGGCAATTGTAAATTAAAATCACGCTGCAGACATTCTTGCAAGCCGAGTACATTCCATTCTTCTTCCATGGTATGCGGTGGAATAGACATGTTGATAGCCTGATCCATGCTGTGATGAATAATATCTTTGATGGTATCGCCGATGGATTCTGCTGTGAGTAATTCATCGCGCTGCGCATAAATGACCTTGCGCTGCTCATTAGCAACATCATCATATTCGAGTAATTGCTTACGTACATCGAAGTTATAGGCTTCTACCTTACGTTGAGAATTTTCAATAGTACGAGACAGCATGCGTGATTCTAGTGCCGTGCCCTTTTCCATACCGATGCGCTGCATCAGCGCATTTAAGCGTTCGCCGCCAAAAATACGCAGCAAATTATCTTGTAAGGAAAGATAGAAACGTGATTTGCCTGGATCACCTTGGCGGCCTGATCGACCACGCAATTGATTATCAATACGACGCGATTCATGACGCTCAGTGCCAAGTACATATAAACCACCTGCTTTGACTACCGTATCATGTCGCTCTTGCCAAGCTAGTTTGCGCTCTCCTTTTTCTTGTTCAGAAGGATTTTCTAACACTTTTATTTCAGCTTCTAAGTTGCCGCCCAAAACAATATCCGTACCACGGCCTGCCATGTTGGTCGCAATCGTCACAGCACCTGGCCGCCCCGCTTCTGCCACAATCTGCGCTTCTTTTTCGTGGAATTTTGCATTTAAAACTTGATGCGGTATCCGTTCTCGTTGCAACAAAATAGATAAATGTTCAGAGGTTTCGATGGAAGCGGTACCGACTAAAATGGGCTGACCTGTTGCATGCGCTTTTTTAATATCATCTACAATAGCCGTAAATTTTTCTTCGATTGACATATAGACAAAATCGGCTAAATCAGCGCGAACCATGGGCTTATGTGTGGGAATGACCAACACTTCTAGGCCATAAATTTGCTGAAATTCGTAGGCTTCCGTATCAGCAGTACCCGTCATGCCTGCTAATTTTTGATAGAGACGAAAATAATTTTGGAAAGTAATGGATGCGAGCGTTTGATTTTCCTGATTGATTTTAACCTTTTCTTTTGCTTCTATTGCTTGATGCAAGCCATCTGACCAGCGTCTGCCTGGCATGGTACGACCCGTATGTTCATCAACAATAATGACTTCATCATTTTTTACGATATATTCAACATCACGCTGAAATAATTTGTGCGCGCGTAAGGCCGCATAAATATGATGCATGAGCATAATATTTTGTGTTTCATAGAGACTCTCGCCTTCACGCAGCAAAGCTGCTTGCACTAATAATTCTTCTACGTGCTGATGACCTTCTTCCGTCAGAAAAGCCTGTTTGGATTTTTCATCCAGACTATAGTCCCCTGGCCCTTCTTTTTCTGTTTGCTGAATTAATTGAGGGATAATATTATTGATACTGACATATAAATCGACGCTGTCTTCGGCAGCACCCGAAATAATCAAGGGCGTACGCGCTTCGTCAATTAAAATCGAGTCGACTTCATCGACGATGGCATAATGTGATCCGCGCTGCACTTTATCTTTCCAAGCGAATACCATGTTATCGCGAAGATAATCAAAGCCAAATTCATTGTTTGTGCCATAGGTAATATCTGCCGCATAGGTTGCTTGTTTTTCTTCCTGAGTGAGACCGTGCAAATTGATGCCAACGGTAAGGCCTAGAAATTCATAGAGGGGACGCATCCATTCGGCATCACGCTTGGCAAGATAGTCATTTACGGTAACTATATGCACGCCCTTGGCGGGCAAGGCATTTAGATAGGCAGAGAGGGTCGACATCAGGGTCTTACCTTCACCTGTGCGCATTTCAGCGATATTGCCGCCATGTAAAACCATACCGCCAATAAGCTGGACATCGAAGTGACGCATGCCTAGTGAGCGCTTAGACGCTTCTCTGACAACGGCAAAAGCCTCGGGCAGTAAATCTTCCAAGCCTTCACCAGCTTGCAGACGATTGCGAAATTCGGCGGTTTTAGCGCGCAGGGCTTCATCTGTCAAAGCCGCGATGCTGGGTTCTAGTGCATTAATGGTATTGACTTTTTTCCATAATTTACGCAGGACGCGCTGATTGCGGCTGCCAAAGAGTGTTGTAAAAATGCGATTTAGCATGATCGAAGTCGTCTTCTTATCGATAAAAAACCAAGTGAAAACATTACCCTGTCTGGCAAAAAAGTCAATTTAAGTTTTGCCGTGTTGTATAGATGGGGGCGGATTTGAGAAAAGAAAGTGGGAGTGGGAGATTTGTGAATGCTCTTTGATGAGTTTAGGGGGCTTCTTGGAGGAAATGCAGATTATTTTTATACCCTCGAGACGACGGAGACGGCGCAAAAAGCACCCTCACCCCCTGCCCCTCTCCCCTCGCAAAAAACGCTCCGGGAGAGGGGAGAGTTCTTTGCTATTTCGAGGAGAAAATTTAGAACTCTCCCCTCTCCCGGAGCGTTTTTTGCGAGGGGAGAGGGGCAGGGGGTGAGGGTGCTTTTTGCGCCGTCTCCGCCGCCTCGAAGGGTTTTTAAAATTAGCGGAACTGGCTAATACTAAGTTACCATTGCATTTAGAAAGCTCATCCATTTAAATAAGGAAGCTCCATGTCTGATCCCCACTCAAAAAAAGTGAGCACCTACCTTCAGTCCGCTGACCAAGATTTGCGTTTCATTTTCACCAAGATCAAACGCCTGCAAGAATTACATCAGCAAATTGCACCTTATTTACCTGCTAATTTAGCCCCACACTGCCAGGTAGCTAATTTGGAGCGGCATACCCTGACCTTTATCGTCGCCAATGGCGCAGTCGCCACTCAATTGCGTTTTCACTCACCCGATATACTGCAGCAATTTAAAAAAACAGACTCGCTTAATATGATTCAGAAGATTGAATGCAAGCTAAGACCGAGTTCTGTTAAACAAGAGATGAAGGATGCACCGCAAAACATGGCTTTGCTCTCGGCAGAGACGGCAGACCTCATCCGTGATTTTGCGGCGACAGTAAGCGATCCTGATTTAAAGGCCGTGATGGAGAGGATTGCTAAAAGAGAAAAAATTATTGAAACTAGCTGACAGTATATAATTTTATAGGTAGATACTTACTAAAATGCTTAAAATCATTATCCAATGTGTAAATTAACAAAGAGTATCGATGTGCTACAGCGCAGATAAGGAAATCAATTGCAGAACCTTGTATGCCCTTACTTCGCAGGAGATTTGAAAATTCTGCAGCACTTTCATAATCAATTGTCTTGATCAGTACGTCTGGGAAAGCCGAAAGATGCTCACATAAAGACTGAAAATGCTGCTTATCACGGACACCGGAAAGAATTTCCTGACGTATAGGGCCAATGATACAAGCACGGTTATCAGAAATAATGTCGCGCAATTCAAGCCTATGTTTATTATTATCATCTGTTTTTGTTCTACGTAATGCCTGCGACCAAACACAGGTATCGATTAACACCTGCATTCACTCTCTCCCTCTTTCTTTTTTATAATCATAATCCGGATCATATTCGATTTGGCCAAAGAGAGCCAAAATCTGTTTTTGTCGATGATGTTGGATGTATTCTTTTAGTGCTGCTGACACTGCGGCTTTTTTACTTGGATGATGCCCAAGTTTTACAGCTGCATTAATAAGCTGATCGTCTATTGCTAAGTTGGTTGCCATGGTTTCGCCCTCCATTTACACATAGTATTACACATTGAAATGTGTAATACTAGAAGGCTAGCCACAAGTAATCGGTTTCCAGTCAAAAAACAGCGTGATTTCGAACAGAAAGCTTGAATTTATTTATATTTTACTTTAACCACTTATAACACAAACTATTTCTTTTTATCACTCAAACGCTCTGCTGGACGCGGCTCTGTTCGCGAATCTCTTACAAGCCTATCATGATGCTCATAAAAACGAATTGCGCCTTGCAATGGTGAAGCACTGTCGTGAGATGGGTCAAAATTAGCTTTACTCTTCCTCAACAATGAATCAGTCTCTGAATGGCTAATTTGCTTACCCGCAAATTCACGCATTTCAACTGACAGAAGATCATCCGCCGACCAATATTGGAAAAGCTTAAAAAAACTGGTCGGTAAAAATCCGGCTGACAATTCAACAAAATTTTTGATCCAGGGATAAATGTCAGCACTCATTTGCAAGCGACGATCATCTTTAATTTCAAAACTAACTAGTAAAAATTCAACTGAAAATAGCCTGTCCTTAGCAAAATGCGTTGACATTAAATCATGGGCCAGCGTTAGTCCATTGCGATAACAGAGTAGGAGATAATTTTTAGCTGTGACTTCAAGCTGCCTAGCCTGCCCTTCATATATTAACTTCTTGTCACTTACACTTTCGTTTTTTGCCAGCAAGCGATAAGCAACCGAGGCATAATAGGCCATGTCAGCACAATTATATGCAGCATATAAATGATTTGCCGCGAGTAATTGATGGATATAATCACTAAAGATATGCCTCTCTTGAAAGAGATAGCGATAAAGTTTGATGAAATTCGCAGGATTACATATCATGAAATCATCCAAATGCGATATATATTTTCCAGCTTGATGATCCAAATTAATGTTTAATATTTTTGTTAACAATGAAGTGTAACAGGCCGATTCCAGCCTAGCTTCTTCATTTTTATCTGACAGGTAAATAAGCGATAAAGTTATTAAATTATCTTTTGCCAATTGAATTTGACCTTCATCAGTTTCTTCATTAACACGACAATTTTCATGATAGGAAAAATCCACCAAGGTCTTAATCGTTGCCAAATAATTAGCATCATTATAGAAATTTGCTGGCAGCTTTGTGCAGGATAATTCAAGCAAAGCTTCCATAAACAAGGCAAGGATCTTTAGAATTGTTGACACACTAAAATGTGAAAATAACTTCAATAAATTCTCGCTTCGTTCTAGCAATAGTGAAAAATCATTTTCTGTCTTCTTTGTTATCGCCATCACTTCAAGCAAGTCTTTCCTAATTGACTCATATTGAAATCTGATTGATGTATACACGCTATTTGCAGCATCTGGACTGAACTTAGCCATTGCATCTTGCATAATGAAATTTATTTTTATGACATCTTCATTTATCTCGCTTAATGATTTAACAGCTAAATATAAATTATTAGATTTACATTGCTCAATCAATTTCGTGGATTCGCTAATTAATCTATTTTCTATGGCGAGATAGGGATCGTTGAATAATATAATTTGATATTGGTAGATGAGCAGATCAATACATTTTTTAAATGCAGAAAAATCACTTGCGCACAGCGCAACGAATTCCTGCCTCTCAACCTCCCTTAAGTGGTGATATTCTCCTCTAATAATCATATCTTCAATTTTCAGTCTTTGCATAGATTAGCTATCATTTAGGTTGATAAA
>JABDDF010000030.1 GCA_013287745.1 Gammaproteobacteria bacterium | reverse complement strand
GCGCGGATTTAGTGCGGCGTTTACGTGAGGCAGGCGCAGAAGTCAGGGTTGCCATGACTGAAAACGCCAAGCGCTTTATTACTCCCCTCACCTTGCAAGCTGTATCAGGACACCCCGTGCATGATGATTTATTTGATCTGCAGGCGGAAGCTGCGATGGGGCATATTGAATTAGCACGCTGGGCAGATGCGGTTTTAATTGCGCCAGCCACGGCTGATTTTATTGCAAGATTAACCCATGGTAATGCAAATGATTTATTAACAACGCTTTGTGTTGCCACCAAAGCGCCCATTGCTGTTGCGCCAGCCATGAATCAGGCCATGTGGAAACATAGCTTGACCCAGGAAAATGTGCAAGCTCTAGCTGATAGGCAAATTCATTTTTTTGGCCCAGGTTCAGGCAGCCAAGCCTGTGGTGATATCGGCTTTGGCCGCATGTTGGAACCGACAGAACTCCTTGAAAAACTAAATGAACTTTTTGCAACGGGTCTTCTTGCTGGCTTAAACGTGTTAGTGACTGCGGGGCCTACGCATGAACATATCGACCCAGTCCGTTTTATGACCAATGGCAGTTCAGGCAAGATGGGTTATGCGCTGGCTCAAGCTGCTCTTGAAGCAGGGGCTGCTGTGAGCTTGGTGAGTGGCCCTGTACATTTAGCGCCACCCTCTCATTGTACTTACCTGCCTGTTGTCAGCGCTCAAGAAATGTATGAGACCGTGATGAGAAAAATAGCGGAATGTGATATCTTTATCTCTGTTGCGGCAGTCAGCGATTATCGAGCAGAAACTATAGCCCAGCAAAAAATCCATAAACATGAAACGGTATTACCACTCGTGTTAACACGTAATCCTGACATTGTGAGTGCAGTTTCACAATTAGCTCGCAAACCTTTTATTGTTGGCTTTGCAGCAGAAACAGAAAATATGCTCGAACAAGCGCAAGCTAAACGGCAACGTAAAAATATGGATATGATTATCGCTAATGCCGTTCAGCTTGGCATGGGCAAGGATGATAATGCAGTCACCATCATCAAAGCTGACAATAGCAAAGTTTCTTTACCATTGATGCACAAAACGCAAGTAGCGCGACAACTCATTACTTTTATCGCTAATGAATTTACATCGAGGAAAATGTCATGCAAGACGCAGCACGAACAAATGTAATCACGTTAGATTCATCACCTACTCACTCTATCCAATTAAAAATATTGGATCCACGCATTGGCAGGGAATTTCCTCTGCCGCGTTATGAAACTGAGCAGGCAGCAGGCTTGGATTTACGTGCCTGCTTACAAGAATCCCTCACCATTGAACCAGGACAAACCCATTTGCTTCCGACTGGTATTGCAATTTATATCGGCGATCCCCATTTAGCCGCCGTTATTTTGCCTCGCTCTGGTTTGGGACATAAGCATGGTTTAGTCTTAGGCAATTTAGTGGGCTTGATTGATGCTGATTATCAAGGCCCTTTGATGGTCTCATGTTGGAACAGAGGTCATGCTGCTTACACGGTTGCGCCAGGCGATCGTATTGCTCAACTCGTTTTTCTACCTATCGTTCGTGCAGCATTTTCCGTGGTTGATGAATTTGCGGCAACTGAGCGTGGTGCAGGTGGTTTTGGTCATTCGGGGAATAATTAAATGCGCCGTGCTCTTGCTCATTCTCGTCATTTAAATCAAGGTATTTTTCGTACCTATGATATTCGCGGCATTGTTGATGAAACATTGACAATAGAAACAGTTTTTCTGATTGGCTGTGCCTTTGGTTCGCTGGTGCGTGAATCGGGTGATGATCAAGTGACTATCGCGCGCGATGGCCGCCTGTCTAGTCCAGTCTTAGCGAATACCTTAAGTGATGGCATTCGCGCTTCTGGCTGTGATGTTGTCAATCTTGGCATGGTACCGACACCCTTACTTTATTATGCCGTGCATGATTCAAATAAACGCTCTGGTGTGATGTTAACGGGTTCGCATAATCCACCTAATTATAACGGCATGAAAATGGTGGTGCAGGGTGTCACACTTTCAGAAGAAGGTATTCAAGCACTCTATCAGCGTATTATTCGTAAAAAATTTTCCAAGGGTTCTGGTATTTATCAAGAATCTCATGTGGTTGATCGCTACATCCATGATGTCGTATCTAACATACAATTAAAAAGACAATTAAAAGTCGTGATTGATGCGGGCAATGGTGTCACTGGTATGATTGCACCACAATTATTTCGAGCGTTAAATTGCGAAGTACATGAATTATTTTGTGAAGTCGATGGACATTTTCCTAATCATCATCCCGATCCCAGTTCCGCCGATAATTTACAAGATTTAATTCACATGGTGCGTGAACGCAAGGCTGATGTTGGTCTTGCCTTTGATGGTGATGGTGATCGTTTAGGTATTGTCACGCAGGATGGTGAAATCATTTGTGCTGATCGCGTGCTCATGGTATTTGCGCGTGCCTTACTCGCACAACGGAAAAATGTAAAAATTATTTTTGATGTGAAATGCACAGATCATTTGCCTGATTTGATTACATCATTAGGCGGTCAACCTATCATGTGGAAGACAGGACACTCTTTAATTAAAGCAAAAATGGCGGAAACAAAGGCATTATTAGCGGGTGAAATGAGCGGACATTTTTTCTTTAAAGATAGATGGCATGGTTTTGATGATGCCTTATATGCCGGTGCACGTTTATTAGAAATACTGGCAGAACAGCCAGCAGAATCAGCATCCATTTTTTCTTCTATTCCAAACAGTGTTAATACACCGGAATTAAAAGTCTTGGTAGCAGATGAAGAAAAATTTGATTTGATGCAAAGCTTAATTTCGCAGGCAAATTTTGCCGAGGCAAAAGAAGTGATGACGATTGATGGCTTACGCGTTAACTTTGCTGATGGTTGGGGACTAGTGCGGCCATCTAATACCACACCTTATTTAATTTTAAGATTCGAAGCCTTAAATGAAACGATTTTAGCTCATATTCAAGCCTTGTTTCGCAAGTGGATGCTATCAGTCAGACCTGATTTGGAATTACCTTTTTGAACAATTATGATCTTGTCATTGTTGGCGGCGGTATAGTGGGTGCTGCGCTTGCTTGTGCGCTAGCACAGAAAACTTCTTTATCGATTGCCATCATCGAAGCGCAATCTGATTTTCCTCAATGGTCAGCAACACATTATCATCATCGTGTCAGCGCCATTGCACTTTCTTCAACGCATTTTTTTCAATCCATGCAAGTATGGCAGCTGATGCAGCAGCAGCGTGTGAGCCCCTTCACACAAATTCGTGTTTGGGATGGGCAGCATAGCAATATTCATTTTGATAGTGCTGAAATGGCTGAATCTGTGCTTGGATATATCATTGAAAATATCGTCATTCAATCAGCCCTGCTTGAAAAAATAAAACAGTATCCGCAAATTCATTATGTGACAGGCAAATTAATCGCTTATGAAAATTCACAATTACACACGGAGAAGGGAGAAATTTTTTCCGCGCCTTTATTGGTTGCTGCAGATGGCGCGCATTCTTGGTTGCGTGCGCAAGCTGGTATTGAAGTTGATCATTATGATTATGCACAGACAGCCTTGGTGGCAACTGTTCGCACTGAATTAGCGCATGAAAAAAGTGCGAGGCAAATCTTTTTGCCAACAGGGCCGCTTGCCTTTTTACCCTTAGTGGATCCGCATTTATCATCCATCGTTTGGTCGTTGCCCCAAGAAGAAGCCAAGCGTGTATTGATGTTAGATGAAGAAGTATGTAAACAGGAATTAGCTAAGGCATTTGCTAATCATGCGGGTGCTATTTTGCGAATAGAAGATCGTCATATCTTTCCCTTAAAAAAACAGGCTGCGAAACAATATGTAAAAGATGGCATTGTATTGATTGGCGATGCGGCGCATGTCATTCATCCCCTGGCGGGTCAGGGCGTGAATATGGGTTTGGCCGATGCAGCAAAATTAGCTGACTTAATAAGCGCGGCAATTAAAAATCGCAGACAGTGGGCGGGTAGAGCAAATTTAAGGGCTTATGAACGTTGGTGTCGAGGTGAGCATTTTGCCATGATGCAGGGCGTGGATTTATTGAAAACTGTTTTTGCAAGTGATAAGGCAGCGGTGCAAGGTTTGCGTTCATGGGGGGTTAATGCGATGAATGCCTGTCAGTGGTTGAAGAGGATAGTGATGCGGTATGCGGTGTGAAGGTTGTTAAAAGCGTTCGTCGTAAAAAGCACTCCTCGCAACGACGAACGCCTGCGCAACGACGAACGCTTTTATAACAACGAGTACTTGAGTGAACGGCAATTCTAGTATTCTCCCCCGCAAAACGCTATAATTTCGCCCTCTAACAAACCGCACAATGAAGGGATGAACACGTGGGAAAACGAACCGCATTTTATGATTTACACCTCAAAGCAAATGCAAAAATCGTCGATTTTGCCGGCTGGGAAATGCCCCTGCATTATGGATCGCAAATTCAAGAACACCATCAAGTTAGGCGGCAGGCAGGCATGTTTGATGTTTCCCATATGGGTATTGTCGATTTGCATGGCAGTGAGGTAGCCGCTTATTTACGCTATTTGCTCGCAAACAATATTGATCGTCTCGCAGAAGGCAAGGCACTCTACACTTGCATGTTGAATGAACAGGGCGGTGTGATCGATGATTTAATCGTCTATAAAATCGCAGCAGATTTTTATCGTTTAGTCATTAATGCAGGCACCCGAGAAAAAGATCTCGCCTGGATGAAAAAACAAGCTGCTTCTTTCAAAATCGAAATCAAAGAACGCATTGATCTTGCCATGCTAGCGATTCAAGGCCCCTTGATTAAAGAAAAATTGAAATTTATTCTAGCGCCCGATCAAGCTCAACTCTTGCAGAATTTAAAAACTTTTAGTTTTGCCATGATTAAGGATTGGTTTATTGCGCGCACGGGTTATACCGGTGAAGATGGTTATGAAATTATTTTTCCCGTGCAAGACGCAGATAAATTATGGTCTGCTTTTCTTGATGCGGATATTGTTCCTTGCGGATTAGGTGCGCGTGATACCTTGCGTTTAGAAGCAGGTTTGAACTTATATGGTTCGGATATGGATGAAAGCGTGACACCCTTAGAATCTAATCTTGCTTGGACTGTCGTTATGGATCCTAAAGAAAGAAGGTTTATTGGCCGAGAAGCATTAGAACAGCAAACAAAGGAAGGTATTAAACGCCGTTTAGTTGGATTGGTCTTAGATGGCCCTGGCGTGATTCGTAATCATCAAAAAGTCATTATCAAAAATGATGGCGAAGGTGAAGTGACGAGCGGCGGCTATTCTCCCACCTTGGAGAAAAGTATTGCGCTTGCCCGTGTACCAGCCGCAATTGGTACAAATTGCGTTGTTGAAATTCGTAATAAAGAAGTGCCAGCGCAAGTGATCAAGCCGCCTTTTGTTAAGCAAGGTAAAAAAATATTTTAAATTGGATGGAGAAATACACGTGAGTAAGATACCCCAAGAACTACAATACACAAAAACCCATGAATGGCTACGTAAAGATGAAGAATTTATCACGATTGGTATCACCGATCATGCACAAACCATGTTGGGTGATTTAGTCTATGTTGAATTACCCGAAATCGAATCGAGCTTTGATAATGGAGAAGAATGTGCCGTTGTAGAATCTGTCAAAGCAGCGGCTGATATTTACTGTCCCGTGCCAGGCGAAGTGATCGAAGTTAATGAGGAAGTGATTGAAAATCCGCAATTAATTAATCAAGACCCCTATGGCAAGGGTTGGTTATTTCGCGTCAAACCAGAACATATGCCAGTGGGTTTATTAGATGCCGGTGAATATTCAAAAGTCGTGGCTTCAGAAGCACATTAATTTAATGAAAGAGGTGATGCCATGCCCTTTATTCCTCATACTGAGCAAGACATTCAAGAAATGCTGGCCGTTATTGGTATACAAAAAATAGAAACTTTGTTTGATGAAATTCCCGATTCATTACGGCAAGTTTCCTTAGATAGCATTCCATCAGGTATTTCGGAAATGGAACTGGGCCGTTTAATGCGTGAGCGAGCTAAACTGGATGCTGATTTAATTTGCTTTATGGGTGCTGGTGCTTATGAGCATCATATTCCCGCAGCTGTCTGGGAAATAGCAACTCGCGGTGAATTTTATACGGCTTATACGCCTTATCAAGCAGAAGCCAGTCAGGGAACTTTGCAATTAATTTATGAATTTCAAACCATGATGGCGAGCTTGATGTCTTTGGAAGTCTCCAATGCTTCTTTGTATGATGGGGCATCTGCTTTGGCAGAAGCGGTATTAATGGCAGTGCGCTTGTCAGGTAAGCATACAAAATTGAATATCTTGCTGCCGAAAACAATTCATCCGCATTATCATCAAGTCGTCAAAGCCATCGTTAATCAACAAGGCATTCATCTCATTGATGTTCCCTACGATCGAAAATCTGGCAAGATCGATATGGCAGCTTTAAATGCTTTATCAACAGAAGAAGTGGCTGCTCTCGTTATCCCTCAGCCTAATTTTTTTGGTGTCTTAGATGATGTTGATCAACTGACTGATTGGGCACGAGAAAAAAATATGCGATCGATTGCAGTTGTCAATCCTACTGCCATGGCCTTGCTAAAACCACCGGGTCAATGGGGCAAGGAAGGCGTCGATATAGCTTGCGGAGAAGGGCAGCCGCTCGGTATTCCTCTTGCATCAGGCGGTCCCTATTATGGATTTCTATGCTGTAAGAAGGCCCATGTGCGTCAAATGCCAGGTCGAATTGTGGGTCGCACGACTGATAAAGAAGGTAAACCAGGCTATGTTTTAACACTGCAAGCACGTGAGCAGCATATTCGTCGCGCAAAAGCGACTTCAAACATTTGTACCAATCAAGGTTTGATGGTAACAGCCTCTACCATTTACATGAGTTTGATGGGGCCGATTGGTTTGCGTCACATTGCCAATCTTTGTCATCAACAAACGCGGGAAATGCTAGCGCAATTAACAGCGATTCCTGGCGTGGAACAAGTCTTTCCAACCGCGCCATTTTTTCATGAAATTGTTTTGCGTTTACCGCAGCCAGCAGAAGAAGTGTTGGCCAGTTTGGCAAAGCGGCGTATTCAAGCGGGCTTTGATTTAAGCGCATTTTATCCTGAATGTGAAAATTGCATCTTGCTTTGCGCGACAGAAACAAAAACGGTGAAAGATATCGAATGGCTCGCGCAAAACATGCGTGATGTGCTGAGCAATAATGTCATCAATGGAGGCCCCATCGCATGTCAGGCTTAATTTTTGAAACCTCACGCAAAGGTCGTTTAGCAAGGGCGCAATGGCCAACACAAATTAACAAAGATTGTGATGATATTCCTTCTGCTCTATTGCGAAAGGATGTGCCGCGCTTGCCAGAAATGTCTGAATTACAAGTCGTCAGACATTATACCAATCTTTCCAAGCGAAATTTTTCTATCGATACGCAATTCTATCCACTCGGTTCTTGTACCATGAAATATAATCCGCGTGGTGTGAATCGTCTTGCTTCATTAGAAGGTTTTTTGCAGCATCATCCTCTATCACGTGAGGAACATAGCCAGGGGTTTATGGCTTGTGCCTATGAGTTACAGGAAATATTAAAAACAGTGACTGGTATGAAAGGCGCAGCACTTTCTCCCATGGCAGGTGCTCAAGGTGAATTTGCAGGTGTTGCCATGATCCATGCCTATCATCGTGCACGCGGCGATAATAAGCGTGATGAAATTTTAGTGCCGGATGCTGCGCATGGAACCAATCCTGCTTCTGCTGTGCAATGCGGTTATAAGGTTCGTGAAATTCCAACCGATGCAGATGGCAATGTTGATATTGAAGCCTTAAAAGCAGCGCTTGGCCCTCAGACTGCCGGCATCATGTTAACCAATCCTTCAACGCTTGGTGTATTCGAACAAAAGATTCAGGAAATTGCCAAGCTTGTTCATCAAGCGGGTGGTTTGCTTTATTATGATGGCGCTAATTTTAATGCGATTTTAGGCAAGGTGCGTCCAGGTGATATGGGTTTTGATGTTGTGCATTTGAATTTACATAAAACCTTTGCGACGCCGCATGGCGGTGGTGGTCCTGGTAGTGGTCCCGTGGTTGCTAATGAACGCTTACTGCCTTATTTACCCATTCCACGCGTGACCAAAGAAGGCGAGCATTATCGTTGGCTAACAGAAAAAGATTGCCCAGAATCCATCGGTCGTTTATCAACCTTCATGGGAAATGCAGGCATTATCATGCGTGCTTATTTATATGCGCGGCTCTTAGGAAAAGAAGGCTTGCATCGCATTGCTGAATTTGCCACCTTGAATGCAAATTATTTATTAGCACGTTTGCGCGCGGCTGGATTTACGCTCGCCTATCCTGATCGCAGAGCCAGTCATGAATTTATTATCACTTTAAAAAATGAAGCGAAAACCTTGCATATTAGTGCCTTAGATGTGGCCAAGCGTTTGTTGGATTATGGTTTTCATGCACCCACCATGTATTTTCCTTTGATTGTGCCAGAATGTTTATTGATTGAACCAACGGAAACAGAAAGCAAAGATGTGCTAGATGCCTTTGCTGATGTGCTGATTCGTATTATGGAAGAAGCGCGCAGCAATCCTGAGTTATTGAAAAATGCACCGCATAGTTTGCCGGTACGTCGTTTGGATGAGGTCAAGGCGGCGAGGGAGTTGGATTTGGTGTATGAGGGGTGAACGGTTGCTGTAAAGGCCCCGTAATTCGTTGATGAAAAATAGAAGTAAAGCATTCAAATATGAAATAGTCGTTTAGTAAGGAAGCCTTCCCCACCGGGGGAAGGTGCCCAACGGGCGGATGGGGGAATAAAAAAGCAAGCGATTATTGATATTCCCCCATCCGCCTTTGGCACCTTCCCCCGGTGGGGGAAGGCTTCCTTACTAAACGACTATTTCATATTTGAATGCTTTACTTCTATTTTTCATCAACGAATTATGGAACCCTTACAACAACGACGAACGTTTTTATAAGGACGCACCTCTTTGCAATGACGAACACCACCTACCTCCCCAAACAACTCGGCACATAAAAGACCGACTTAACTTCTCGCTCCCCAACCTTACTCCAAACCGATCCAAATTTTTCATAAAACAGGCTTAAATGTCCTACATGATCTTTGCGATTTACTTTTAATTTAATTGTCCATACCCCAGTATGTGGATCCGGCCGATAAGTAAAACCAGTTTCGCCTTCTGAGGCTACCAAAGTTGCTTTATCAAAAGCTTTCCTTAATTTTTGAAACTTAACTTTGTCGCCAACTAATTTCCATATTCGATCTTCATCAAAAAGCACATAGAGATCTTTAGCATAGGCGTGCTGATAATGATGGTCAGAAGATAATTTAACAATATTAGAGATGAGGTCATTTGAATTATAAGTATAGGAGAGATTGCCTTTGAACCAAGTAAGGCTCACATTAACTTGAGTAGCGGATAAACTGGTTTGTGATAGATCGTTGATGGAGTCTGTTACTTCTTCTTTTTTGGCGAGGATTCTTTGCTGTCTTTTGCTAATCTTAATAACATAGGGCCCGCTGGTATCTTTAAACTGTCTATAATAATCAGAAAGTTTACTGCTATCTTTTCCCTTTCCCTTATCTTTTTCTTTATCTTTTTCCTTTTCCTTATCTTTTGAAATGGAAGACTGAGCATGCTGCCTATCATTTACTGCTTCCACTCTGTCATCAAGCAAGCAATTTAAAATTTTTAAAGAAATAAGCTGATTTAACAAGGATAAATGCAGGTCTTTTTCATTGTCAGTTTCATAACTGTCCGTCCATGCTCCATACCAGTTTATCGCGTCTTTAAAGACACTTATCAGGGGAATTGCCAGGGTGGCGCCAATAATCGAGAAATGTAAGATCACATTGCTGGAACCTAGTCCATACCAAATAAATAGACCGATAGGTAGCAGTGCCACAAGGCCAAAAGGCCCCTTGAGTATGCCAGTTATTGTATCTGAATTCGCGGTATATCCATCCTCGCATGCTTCTGCAAAATTATCCGTGGTAAAATTGAAGCGAGTCAGTTTGTTTCGAGTGATAAAAAATATTTTCAATTCATCGTGTTTCATTCTTTCTTCATCGTTGATGGAAAGAAAATCATAAACCTGATTGCCATCGCGATAAATTTGATTGAATACACCAAACATATGAGTCTTGCGTGCAGCGCTTAATTCATCGATCTCAGCATTTTCCATGAGTGTCTTTGAGGTATTTATTAATAAGGATTCAGCGCATTTGCGCACAAATTTTCTTTCTAAAAAAGGAGAGAATATTTTTTCAAGATGATTATCAATGTCTCTGTGATTTATCCGATCTTTGCCAAATTGTTCTTTTAAAAAGGGTTCAAATAAATTACGCAATGCTTTGATCAGAAATGCTGACTGTACTTTTTGCAAAGCAGTTTCGTTATCGATGGACCAAGCACCATAAATATATTTGCGAAGAATAGATCTCATCTGATTTAAAATACTTGAATCAGCTGAGATAATTCGATCAATCATCGCTTCTTTTATTTGATAAAAAAGCTTGGCTTCTTCTTTACTTTTCTCTAATTGCTGCACTTGCGCGCGAGCACGTTCTGCTTTAACAGCAGCTAATTTTCTTGCATTTGACATGGCGGTCACTCCTCGTTTAAAAGTGCTTAACCCGCGCGTTTTCTCTCATGTTCTTTTAAGAATTTTTTACGTACGCGGATCGATTGTGGTGTTACTTCAACTAATTCATCATCTTCAATAAATTCCAATGCTTGTTCCAATGAAAGCAAGATGGGTGGAATTAAAATAATATTTTCATCAGAACCCGCAGCACGGATATTGGTCAGTTGTTTTGCCTTGCAGACATTGACAACTAAATCATTGTCACGTGTATGCACACCAACGACCATGCCTTCATAAACTTCAGTTTGCGGCACGATTAACATGCGGCCGCGTTCTTGTAAGTTAAAAAGAGAATAGGCCAGTGCGATGCCTTGTTGATTGGAAATCAAGACGCCGTTTTGTCGATGCGGCATTTCACCTTTAGCAGCAACACCATAGTGGCTAAACACATGGTGCATAATGCCAGTGCCTGAAGTCATCGTGAGAAAGTCAGTATGAAAACCAATTAAAGCACGTGATGGGATGATATAGTCCAAGCGAATTCGGCCCTTATCATCAGAGATCATATTTTTTAAATCACCGCGGCGGCCACCCAATTTTTCCATGATGGCGCCTTGGAATTCGGTGGGAACATCAATCGCCAAGCTTTCATAGGGTTCGTGTAATTCGCCATCGACCATTTTGGTGATGACTTCTGGGCGAGAGACAGCTAATTCATAGCCTTCACGACGCATATTTTCAATGAGAATAGAAAGATGCAATTCACCGCGGCCAGATACTTTGAATTTATCAGGGTCACTGGTTTCTTCTACGCGCAAGGCAACATTGTGTAATAATTCTTGATAAAGACGATCACGAATTCTTCGGCTAGTAACATACTTGCCTTCTTTACCAGCAAAGGGCGAAGTGTTGACTTGAAAGGTCATGTTGACAGTGGGTTCATCAACCGTGAGTGCTGGCAAGGCTTCTATGTTATTGAGATCGCATAAGGTATCAGAAATTTTAAGCGCATCAATGCCAGTGACAGCAACAATGTTACCAGCGTAGGCAATAGGAACTTCAGTGCGATCAAGCCCTAAATATTCTAAGACTTGTAAGATGCGGCCTTGACGTGTATTGCCTTCACGATCAATCACAGCAACGGGCATATTTGTTTTAACTTGACCGCGAGTAATTCTGCCAATACCAATCGTGCCAACATAACTTGAATAATCCAAAGTAGAAATTTGCATTTGGAAGGGACCTTCAAGATTGACATCAGGTGCAGGCACATGTTTAACAATAGTTTCGAATAAGGGCGTCATGTCTGTGCTTTGCTGATCTAAATCTAGCGTGCCATAGCCAAGCAAGGCAGAGGTATAAACCACAGGGAAATCTAATTGCTCATTGGTCGCGCCAAGGTTGTCGAATAGATCAAAGACTTGATCCATGACCCAATCAGGGCGGGCACCGGGACGGTCAATTTTATTGATGACAACAATCGGGCGCAATCCGCGAGCAAAGGCTTTTTGCGTGACGAAACGGGTTTGCGGCATGGGGCCATCAACCGCATCGACCAATAATAATACAGAGTCAACCATGGAAAGAATACGTTCGACTTCGCCGCCAAAGTCAGCATGGCCGGGGGTATCGACAATATTGATACGATAATCACCCCAGTTAAGCGCAGTATTCTTCGCGAGAATGGTAATGCCGCGTTCTCGTTCTAAATCATTGCTATCCATAACTCGTTCAGTATTTGTGACTTTTTTGGAAAGACTCGCTGTTTGTTGTAATAGCTTATCAACGAGTGTTGTTTTACCATGATCGACATGGGCGATGATGGCAATATTGCGTAATTTTTCTACCACGGTAATCCACCTAAGGCTTGCTAAAAAGGGTGAACATTCTACCTGAAGTGAGGATACATGAAAATAAAAATTGAGAGGCGGGACGCGCCAACAGCAGAATTATTCGTGAAAATAATGGGTGAGCAAGAAGAAGATGCTGCTAAAAATCGTCCTACGGCCTTTATTTTACCTGGCGGCCCAGGAGCAGATCATAGTGTCTATCTTACTTATGCCTGTCTAAAAACGGTTGCTGATTTGGTCTTTCATGATCCTCGCGGCTGTGGTCAAAGTGATAAAAATGAACTCTCAGATTGTTCAATGAATAATTATATTGAAGATGTGGAAGCGATTCGCGAGCATTTGGGATTAAAGAAAATTACGGTGATTGGTAAATCTTATGGATCGATGTGCGCACTCGGCTATGCACTGCGTTATCCTGATAGGGTAGAAAAATTAGTCTTAGCTGCGGGCGCACCCTCCTATCATTTTCTTGAAACAGCAAAGGAAAATCTCAAACGCTTTGGTTCAAAAGAACAAGTAAAAATAGCTGAAAAATTATGGACGGGTAGTTTTGCTAGCCGCGAAGAATTACTGGAATATTTCCGTTTGACCCAGCCGCTTTATTCAGTGAAGGCGCGTAGTCATTCAAACAAGACGGACTTGAATAAGAAGAGTAATCAATTTTCCTATGAGGTATTAAACGAAGGATTTCGTCAGCGATTTTGGCATTTTGATTATGAAAATGTGTTGATTCAATTGCAGTGCCCAACCTTAGTGTTGGCGGGTAAAGAAGATTGGGTAAATGATGTTTCACATGCGATCTTTATGGCTGAACGTATTCCTCATAGCCGTTTGCATATCTTTGAGCAGGCGAGTCATGCGATGGAGGCGGATAAGGGGGAAGAGTTTTTTCAGGTGATTGCGGATTTTATTGGGTGAGGGGTTGTACTGCGAAAGCCTTCGTCATTACGCAGGTGTTCGTCGTTGCGAGGAGTGCTTTTTACGACGAAGCAATCCAGGCTTCGACTTTTATAAAAAAAGCAATATTTGATAAAAGTCGAAGCCTGGATTGCTTTGCCGCGCTGCGCTCGCAACCGTAAAAAGCACTCCTCGCAACGACGAACACCTGCGTAATGACGAGCATACACCCCACCTAATCCGCATACATAAACTGCTGCGCCTGCTCATATTCCTCAAGTGTATTCACTTCCAGCGTCTTCTCATTCGTCAGACAAACTCGAATTTTATACCCATGTTCTAATACACGTAATTGTTCTAATGATTCTGCTTTTTCTAAAGGCGTTGCAGGCAAGTTTTTATAAAGCTTTAAGAAATCACGACGGAAGGCATATAAGCCCATGTGATTATAAACAGGTGCCTGTTCTTCTGTTCGATAATAGGGAATTGGTGAGCGTGAGAAATAAATTGCATTGCCATGTAAATCAGTAATGACTTTAACACTGCCAGCAGACGTATATTTATCTTTTGCGAGTGGATAGGCAAGCGTGGTCATATCGGGTGTCTCACCGTTTAAATAAGGTGTGACTAGCGATTGCAGCATATGCGGCTTAATGAAGGGTTCGTCGCCTTGCAAGTTGATAATGATATCCATTTGCGGGTAGCGTTCTGCGACGACGGCTGTTCGTTCTGAACCATTGGGCAGATCGGGATCGGTCATCTCTACACGGCCGCCAATCTTTAAAATGACATCGGCAATTTCATCGCTATCCGTTGCGACAATAACATCTGTTAACACTTTACAACGAATTGCATTTTCATATGTCCATTGAATCATAGGCTTACCTTGAATCGGTAAGAGGGCCTTGCGTTGCAATCGTGTGGAATGAATGCGGCTTGGAATGACACATAATATTTTCATATGAGATGGGGCAAGGTGATTAAACAAGCGGACATGATAATGAATAATTGTTTTGAATGCAAACCGGGGTTATTTAGAAAACTGAACCCTGCCTAAGCAGGGTTCAGTTTGTCGAAAGCTACTAGCGCTATTACTTCTTAGCAGCCTTTTTTCTTTTCTTTGCTGCAGGACGCGCTTTCTTGCGGCCAGCGGCACGTTTCTTTGCAACTTTCTTTACTGATTTTTTAGCTTTGGATTTCTTTGCTACTTTTTTCTTTGCTGCTGATTTTGCTTTTGCCATGACGTTGCTTCCTTCAATTGTTAACAATGAATAAATTTAACATTAGCATTCATAAAAGTATAGAACTATTAGGGAAAATACTTAATGACGTCAGCAATGTTCTAAATAAAATTCCTTTCTATCTTAACATACTTGTCTGATATCAAGTATATCCCTATGTTAATCGCATTATTTAAATAATAGAACGACAGCTATTTTCTCGATATTTTTTTCAATTTTTAATGATTAAATAGGATCAAATAAAGCATGGCTACAACTCTTATAACGATGCTGGTACACTAGCGCCACAAAATCTTTGTTAACGACATAAGGCGAGACAATATGATAATTCAACCTAAGATACGTGGATTCATTTGCACAACCGCACATCCTGAAGGATGTAAGCAGGCCGTATTAGAACAAATTAATTATGTAAAATCTCATGGCGCTATTGCTGGGCCAAAGAATGTATTAGTCATTGGTGCATCCACAGGATATGGCTTGGCCAGTCGAATCACCGCAACTTTTGCTGGCGGCGCTAAAACAATAGGTGTCTTTTTTGAAAAAGAAGCAGATGAAAAACGGACAGCATCACCAGGTTGGTATAACTCAGCGGCATTTGAAGCCTTTGCTCATCAAGCAGGATATTACGCAAAAAGTATTAATGGCGATGCATTTTCTCAATCAATCAAAACACAGGCAGCAGAATTAATCCGTCGTGATTTAGGCAAGATCGATCTTATTATTTATAGCTTGGCTTCACCTCGGCGTGTTCATCCTATCAGTGAAAATGTATTTTCATCCGTATTAAAACCAATTGGCCAGGCATTTTCTGGTAAAACAATTGATGCATTTCGAGAAGAAGTAAAAGATGTCGTTATTGAACCTGCTAACAATGATGAAATAGCAGCGACTGTTGCTGTGATGGGTGGTGAAGATTGGGCAATGTGGATTGACTTCTTATTGAAAGAAAATTTATTGGCAGAGGGTATGAAGACGGTAGCCTATACCTATCTGGGCCCGCAATTAACACATGCTATTTATAAAGAAGGCACGATTGGTAAAGCCAAGGAACATTTAAAGCTGACAGCAGATCAACTCAATCATGCTCTAAGCGGCATACAAGGAGAGGCAATCGTATCAGTTGATAAAGCCGTAGTAACACAGGCAAGTGCTGCTATTCCCGTTGTTCCCTTATACATTTCACTGCTCTTTAAAGTGATGAAGGAAAAGGGCACGCATGAAGGCTGCATTGAACAAATGTATCGTTTGTTCCATGATCATCTCTATGCGGCTAAACCGCCACTGCGTGACAAGGAAGGTTATATTCGTCTCGATGATTTAGAAATGCAGGAAGATATCCAGCAAAAAATACGGGCGCTATGGCCAAGGATCACCAGTGAAAATGTGCGTGAATTGACGGATATTCAAGGCTATTGTGATGACTTCTATCGCTTGTTTGGTTTTGCGATGAAGAATGTGAATTATACCGCAGAGGTTGATCCGCAAGTGAAGATTCCTTCAATAAAATAACAATCCAAAATAATAAATTATAAAAAAAGAGGTTCCTATGTTTGAGCGCTCTGGAAAACAGGCTTATTCCCCCCATGCTATTTCTTATATGGCAAATCCCTATTATTATCCCTTACAAGATCCACGCTATCCCTTGAATCGAGGAGTTCAACTTACTTTGGGTGATACGCATGGCTGTAAGGTCTCAGTGATTGGCATGCTACATTTTCATCAAGGATGGACTTTCACCAAACAGCAGTTTGATCGGCTAGTGGATATCGTCTTACTTCCCCGCGCTGAATTAATACGACCAGTTCGCATGGAATTTTTTAATATTCTCATGGCGGCACCCTTAAGTGAAGAAACTCAATTTGCATTGCTGCGTTTACTTGGCGATGATTTTGGTGATCGAGTATGTTCAGATGATTTGGGATTGCTACTGCGCAAGGCATTGCGTATCAAAGGACTTTCCGTGATAAGCCCCTATTCTAATCATGTACTTGAATTCCATTTTCCCTATGAAATGGATATAGGATTTGATCGGGGATTTTGTATGGCGGGTGAACTCATTGCTTCATCAACTGCCTTGCAGGAAGCGATTGATGATGGACATTATCAGCGATCTGAAATAGATGAGATGATTGAAGAGGATTTTCTGCCTGCTATTTGCGCCATCGATTTTAGTATTGGTAGAGATAACCTACTCACCTATCACTCTCATTCCTGGTGTGACCGCGTGATTAGTGCGCGTATAGGAAAGGATTTTGGCTTGGATGATCTTGATGATTTTCTATCGGATGATGTGCAACTACGTATCATGGCCTTAGAAGCACTACAGGAAAAAGTTCAAGATGCGGCGAAAACTAAAACATTGACTGATTATGTAACGATTGGCGATCTCGATGTTGATGATATCGATATCATGAACAGTACAATATGGAGTGGCTTGGGGAGATTAATCTGGCTTCGCTTTCAAACCGTCTTACAACGCTATAGTCAGGATAGATATGTCAATGGTCATACCTTTGCAGATGAGGTGCCTGACAATGTTTACCTACTTAATAATTATTATGGCCAAATTCCCTTTCATCAAGAATATCTTGAATTCAATCAAGAATATAAGGCGCTTTATACGCATGAAAGTAGAAAGCTGGATTATTGGTATTTTCGCGAAGCCTACAATGAGATTAGAGCAAGTGTCAATGTTCAATTGATCCCACTGCTAGGAGGGGACACGGTCGCTGATATTTTAAATGAATATGATATTTACTCCACTTATCAAATTGAGACTTTAAAATTTCTATTTTGTGAGGAAGGAAGTTATGAATGGTGGACGGATAGATTTTCCTGCCATTTTATTATTCCCCCCGTCTTTGTCGAGCAAATGAAAAAAGTGGAATTTCGTAATTTGATTTATTTACTCCATACTATGAAGGCATTGTCTCACAGCACTATTCAATTATTGATGCAGCATTGTAGCGATGAAAATGTTGTTGAAATTGAAGATACGATTTTTTCTGCTCTACTTGTTTTGAAAGAGCGAGAAAAATTATGCCATCATAATGTAGTGGAATCTTTTCTCCTCTGTGACAGCTTAAATTTACGACCTATTTATAGGGCCTTCATCGAAATGAGGCAGGCAGAAGCGCCCTCTGCAGTTTTTTACAGTTTATTTGATATGACTGATCTTGTTGAAATTGAAACGCTTCGTCAGATGTATTTCTTGAAAAATTTAATCAGACGCTTTGATGCTAATTTCAATGAAAACATTACCCAGCATGATTGGGCCTATCTAGATGGGAGCTTAGCTGACATTCAAAACGCAAATCTCCAAAATCGCAAAATACCAGGCTTATCGAGAGAAATTTACAATGACATTATAGGGAAATTTATTGCCGATAAATTATTAATAAGAGATACAGTCGATTTGCTGTATCAAGTCATGGCCCTTCCTAGTCAAGAAGATATTTTAATTGCAAAGGAACATACAAAAAATCTATTAGGTTTCTATGCTTATGAAGAATGCAGCATAAAGAAAATAAAATTAATTAAGCAATTGGTGGAAGAATTACAAGCCAATCAGATTGTCGCATCGCATGAATTGCTGCAGTTAATGACTTGTGATCGTGTCCATTTTATCGAATTTTGCCAACTTTGGCAGTATATGCAAGAAGGAATAAAAAGCGAATTCATGTGTAAAGACAGAAAAGAAAAATTTATTTCCTCTGTGTTTGCAGAAGGCAATAATACAAAATCAGTGTTGCAATGGTTTAGGTTAATGAAAAAAGTGATAGAAGGTAATGCTCCAAAAGTATCTATCTTTGATTTTGGTTTGGGAATTGAATTGGCAAATAGAAGATTGCTTACTCAGGGAGTCATCACGGCAATTGTAATTGATGATAATCCCTATGATTTGATTGATAACTTAATGATTTTAGTAGAGGAGGAACTAGCTACTGAGGATTCATTGAAACTGATGATTGATTTATTAGATCAAGGGTTGGACTGTCAAACTATTGTGGACAGAATCCGTAGTGATCAGCATGATTCAGATGATGATAGCAATTCAGATTATGACAATACGGCAAGCTTGCCTAGTGATGAAAAAAAATTAACAACAGCTTCAGTTGTGCCAGTCTCAGTCTTTAAACAGGTGGATGTTGAGCAAACTGGAGATGTTGTTCAAAGCCAAAATATTTATCAGGGAGGTATACAGCAAGGTCCCTAGCAGAGAGCTTGCGTGCTTGATCTTATTACAGTATTTTCTAAGACAGTGGTAATTCATAAGGAACATGACATGTTGAGAAAAATAGCCTCACTGATTATCTTATTTCTGATTAATGCGCCTGCTATGGCTGGTGTCTATCTTGGCGCTAGTGCTGCCTACGATAATATTTTTCGCGCCTCAGCAAGTTTTCAAGGCGTGGGCCCTAAGCTTGCTATAGGTTATAGCGGCGTGACCAATCAATGGCTCTATTTAGCGGCGGAATTGTTTGGCAGTACTCGCGGCTGGACAAACAAGAATCATATTGCCAATAATCAAAGTATGAAGCCTATTTACAGTCTAGGTGTGAGTGTATTGCCAGGCTATCTCTTCGATATGCAAGTGATGGGCTATGTGCGAATAGGCACGATTTATACCCGCTTTGATCAAGGCAATGCTTTTCGTAATGCCTATCAATTAGGTGCAGGCTTGCAATATAATTTAACCTGCGATTGGAGTGTGCGCGGTGAGTTTGATTATATGCAATATAATAAAATAAAAGGCGGCGGTTCGCCGCGGGCTCAAGAATATAGTGTTGGCGTGGTCTATCGAATTTAATCATGCATACAAAAATATTGGCCTTATTATTTGCGATCACTTTGTTTTTAACGGGATGCGTGAATGTTGCAACAACAGGCGCGCAAGCTGTTTATAATCATCATAGCCTGCAAAAAACCATCGGTGATCAATATATTACTTCACAGGCTTATAATGACTTGTACCAAAGATCTATTCAGTTTAAAGAGACGAGCATTTCAGTTTCTACCTTAAATGGCGAAGTGCTATTGTCGGGTCAAGTTTCTACAGAATGGCAAAAAAGCAAGGCAGAGAAAATAGTGAGAGCTATTCCTGGCGTAGATGAAGTTTATAATTCGATTAGCGTAGAAGGCCAGGCTTCAGCTTTAGTGGAAGTGAGCGATACTTGGATTACCACTAAAATAAAGGCAAAATTAATTGCATCAGGGGATGTGGATGCGACGCAAATCAAGGTCGTAACAGAAAACGGAACCGTTTATTTGATGGGAACTGTATTGCCGGAAGAGGCAAAGGCGGCGACTGAGTTGGCGAGCGATACGGATGGGGTGCAAAAAGTTGTGCGACTTTTTTCTTATATTAGGATTACGAAACATTTGTATTTGTAGAAATAACGCGGCCCTCACCCCCTGCCCCTCTCCCCTCGCAAAAAGCGCTCCGGAAGAGGGGAGCGTTCTAAATTTTCTCCTCGAAATAGCAAAGGACTCTCCCCTCTCCCGGAGCGCTTTTTGCGAGGGGAGAGGGGCAGGGGGTGAGGGCTATAGGGCGAGGCTATATTCTGTATTATCTTCCACCCACATTCCCAAAAGCCTCACAGCAATACGCCCTATTCGTGCAATCTGAATCCCACGGCGCATTGCAAGAAGGGTCCGTACATTGGCAATTACTTTCATAAGAACTGCCGGTGCCATCACCGCATCCGCCACCCTCATCACCACAGCCAGCCCAAGTGTAACCCGCCATCAATATTGCCAAGCATCCCATTACCGTCATCATTGCTGTCTTCATGAGAAGTCCGCCGTTAAAGTATTGGATGTTTACAGTATATCATTGCAAATGAGGGAAGCTTTTTATCTGCTATAAGCGCATGACTATTTTATAATAATTTATTTTGCATTAAGCGGCGCATCAATGGCGACACGTTCATCAAAGACAAAGCATTTGCCTTGATAATGCGCATCTCCAACTTGAGCAAAATAACCCAAGATACCGCCATTTAATTGATAAACGTTTTTATGTCCTTGATTTAGCATATAAAGTGCGGCTTTTTCACAACGGATGCCGCCCGTGCAAAACATGACAACAGGTTTATCTGGATGAATGGAAGCGACTGCATGGGGAAATTCGCTGAAATCAGACAAGTGTAAATTAACTGCGTGGTTGAAGCTGCCATATTCTACTTCGTAATCATTACGCGTATCTAATAAGGTCAAGGCTCGGTTTTCATCTAACCATTGCTTGAGTTCAGCGGGTGTAACAATAGGTGCGCGAGTGCCAAGGGGATTGGCCTCAGGTTGGCGCAGGGTAATAATTTCTTTTTTTATTTTCACTTTTAATCTTTTAAAAGTGAAATCAGGGGAACTCGCTTCATGAAAACGCATATCGGCAAAGCGCTTATCTTTGGCAAGCTCAGATTTAAACAGTTGGATGTGTGCACTATCACCTGAGAGATTGAGATTGATACCTTCGACACTGAGAAGAATAGTGCCTTTCAATTGTAATTGATGGCAATGTTCTAATAATTGCACGCGCAAGTCATTAAGATGATCTAAGGCGATAAATTTATAGCCAGCAATATTCAGTATCATGGTGTGTCGTCAAAAAGGGAGATTGCGCCCAATCTAGCGCTTATGCTTGGGCGCGTCAAGATTTGCGGCTTAGCTAATGCTGCAGCGTAGTTGTTGTATCAGCACGATGCCCCTTGTCTTCGCAATTTTTCCTGAAATCGTAATCGTGTGATTTCTCTTTATGGTCGCAGTGCATGATTTGGGTAAGCCTTGTGCATAAACACGATAGCCAGTATTGGTATCCATGACATAAATTCCTGACATTTCAATAGAATGATAAACAGGGTAGATCTTCTTTTGGCTGGTGGCCGCATGAATACTTAAACAGCCGACATTGGGTAAACAGAGAAAATAGTGATTGTTTGCGCTTGCGCCAGCGATATTAATTTTGATATTGGCGGTATTGGTATTATCGGCATAAGCCGCTTGTATGCCAAACACTATCACTAATGCAATCATTAGCCTTTTCATTTGCCCACCCCGTCATTTTGTTTAAATTATATACAAAATAATAGCACGCCAAGCTTAAGGCTGCTTTAGGAGTGAGCAAATTATTTAAAAATGAGTTAAAACAGAGGGATGCTCTTAGAGCTGGCGTAGGCCTGTCATTCCCGCGCCGTCTTTAAGGCTAATATGACATTACTATTAACGCCTAACGCTGCACTTTCTTCCGCAAATAAAAAATAAAATAACTCGCCACGATAAAAGCCAAACCCACAATCACAAGAAACAAGGGCCAACCATAATTTCCCAAGACCTGGGCAAAATAGCGTGAGATGGTCATTAGAAAAAGGAAAAAGTAAATTCCGCCTAAATATAAAAAAGATTTACTTTTCAAACGTACTGCAGCAGTAAATGCGAGAATGATAAATAGCGCTGCGATTATTTTCCAATAAATAAAATGTGGT
>JABDDF010000029.1:19720-22221 GCA_013287745.1 Gammaproteobacteria bacterium | reverse complement strand
GAAGTTTTACTTTTAAATTCTTGCAAAGCAAACTCGAGCCGCAAAATCTTTTTGTTCTCACCGATGACGAAATTTTTTTATCACATGATGAAGGACAGACTTGGCAAGTTCTCTGGAAGGAAAAATTTTTTAGTACGAATGTCCATCCCTTTGATGTTGTGCAAACGACTGATGCGAATATTTATATTTTAACCCATCATGGCAAGGTTCAAGTTACCAAAGATGAAGGTCTCAATTGGCAAGTCATTACAGCCTTGCCGAAAGAACCTGATTATTGGATGGAAAAAGCATTTTGTGCTCTCAATGCTAATATCGCCTATGCTAAATTTGACACGCAAATTTTTGCAATCAAATCTCCGCAGGAAGTTAACTTGGTATATACAGACAAGGGTTATGGCACTGACTGTTTTGTGGATCAACAGCAAAATCTCTATGTCAGCAGTATGAACAAGGAAGGAACAAAAACAGATATCATTTCGGTGGGGACAAATTTTAGTAATTCTTTTCCAGGACGAATATACAACATCACTCAAGATAGCGCTGGCAAATATTATTTGAATACGAAGTTGGGTCTAGCCTCGGCGCTCACTTTAAATAATCCCATTGATTTGTATCCTGCTATTTTCAAGCAAGGCGTTATTCAACAATTGAGTATAGCGAATGAAAAAGATTTTGTCGTTGCAGCAGGCTATGATTGGGAGGGGCCTTTTGATACTTATCTTTCTCAAGATGGCGGCAGTCAATACACGCATCTTGATAAGAAATATTATCATATGTTTTATTTTAATGAGGCACTGACTTATCTTGTGCGCTGCGATTCTCAACTTTGTTTTAAGACTTCTCAAGATAATGGCAAAACCTGGAAACTGATAGAACTTCCCAAGGAAATTATAGACATTTATGACATTGATCAAGACAGGGGAAGATTGATTATACATGCCGATAATGGTGTTTTTCTTTCTGCAGACTTAGAACATTGGGATGCTGTATTAGTTCAAAGCGTGAAAGGACGGACGATTCCCAAAAAACGCAAAGCACTTTTTATTCCCAGACTCAAAGAGATGCAATTTAGTATCCCACAGAAAATTAAAAGTTTAAGGACTGTTAATCCACCGCATAGCACTTGTCCCTTTTTTAGTTTGGAACTGAATATTTCTCCTTCCAATGTTTTTACTCTGCTTCAGCATAGTTGTCGCGCTGATGATGATATTTATCTTTCCAAAGATGAAGGCGCGCATTGGACCCGAGCTCATTCAAATTTACCTGCTTCAATACTAGATTCTCCTTATATTGTTCCTCTATTCTTTTTGGATAATGGTGATTTGATCATTGAGGATTACAATGGCGATACCCTGCAAAAAAGCACCGATGGCGGCGTGCATTTTAGCAATTTGATTAAAAATATTCCGCCCATTGATCTTGGTGGTGCTGATACCTTTGCTCATGCTGGCAATGATTTATTTGCGATTGGAACAGCCAATTTTGACGGCACGCGTTCTAAGATTTATCTTAGCCGTGATGCAGGCAATACTTGGGAACGCGTGGATATTATTAACTCAATCACCATGGGCTTGCATTTTGCGAATAATCATCTTTTAATTGCTACCAATGGTGATGGGATTTTCAGTGCAAATTTGCCGCTTAAATGAAAAGAAAAATAGGGGTCAAGTATCTCCATGAAGTGAAAACGTGACCCCTATTTTGTTAACTGCTACCAATAGCCTGGTCTAATGTATCAGCAATAAATTTATTGATACTTAAATGATGCTGTTCTGCAGCAATAGCAACACGTCTGTGAAGATCAGAGCCAAGCCTCACATTTAAGCTGCCTTTGAATGGTATTTCAGGCTTAATTTTTTCTCTATCACATGTTGCTAAGTAATCATTAACAGCTTCTTGAAATGCCTTTTTTAACCCTTTTGCATCAGTTGCTTCATAAGTGACAAGGGCGCGAATAAACTCAATTTTGCCGTAAAAAATAAGCTCTTCTTCATCAAAATGGACGGAGCCATAGTAACCCTTATATTGCATGTAATCTTTCATATGAGTTTCTCCTGTTTTAGCAGGTTAATGATCTCATCAAGTTGATAGCGTTTTAACACGGGTTTAGGATGAGGCCGGTGCAAAATAATGGGTGGATAATCCAAGCTAACAAAGCGCGCGCGTGAGCCACCGGTTTTGCCGGCGCTTATCTGCTTATATCCAAAAGCATTCAACACTTTGGTTAACTCATCCCAGGTAAAATCTCTAAGTTTAGTTAAAAATCTATCCAGTAATTTTTCAAGTTTTGTCATGATGATATTATAGAAGTGAAAAAGAAAAAATGCAACTGAATATAGTCGCATTGGAACAGCCAATTTAGACGGCACTCGTTCTAAGATTTATATTAGCCGTGATGCAGGCAATACTTGGGAACGCGTGGATATTATTAACTCAATCACCATGGGCTTGCATTTTGCGAATAATCATCTTTTAATTGCTACCAATGGTGATGGGATTTT
>JABDDF010000029.1:0-19620 GCA_013287745.1 Gammaproteobacteria bacterium | reverse complement strand
ACTTGGGAACGCGTGGATATTATTAACTCAATCACCATGGGCTTGCATTTTGCGAATAATCATCTTTTAATTGCTACCAATGGTGATGGGATTTTTAGTGCAAATTTGTCAGTAAAATAGACAAGATTAACGAGAGGTGGAAAATGGGTCAATTAAGTAACGATGAAATTCAAGAATGTAGATCGAAGGCAGATAGCGATCGCAAAGCTGCGTTTAAACTAGCCAGGCATTATCACTATTTGGCCAAGCATAAAATTGTCTCTGCAGCGAGTATAGACTCAAATTACACTTCTGCTGAGCAATACTATCTTAAATCCTTAGAATTAACCCTAATCGAATCAAAGCAAGCAGGCATTTATCATAAATTAGGCGACCTTTATTTTGCTAATGGAAAAAGGGCAAGTATGACTTCTGAGGCTAAATGTAAAATAGCCGCTGACTTTTATCAGCAAGCTGCTTTAAAAGGCTTAGATGACAGAAGTTCTCAGTTTGATGCCATCATTGAACTTGCCAAAAAATGGCGGGCATATGATTTACAAAATTATGTGGTAAGAAAAAAATACGAAGTCTATCAACATCGTCTTGAAAATCGAAAAGATGAATATGTTACACCCTGGGGTTCTATCACGGGATATTCTAAAACAGAAAAATTAGGCGCATTGAAGCAATATTTCTTTCAACCGACTCAGTTAAATCTAGAGCAACGGAAAATGATGCATGAAGGAGATTTAGCCGCCATCACAGATCAATTAACTGAAGATAAAAAGTTTGAGATAAGTCCACCTTCTTTCTCCGAAAATATGGCTGACTATTTATCATGTGCCACAGTCAATGATGATGAGGATGTTGAGCAATATTTGCGGCTTAAGATGTGAGATTAGAAAACACATATCTAAGCTGCAATTCGATCATCAATGACTAATGAAACAGGCTTGCCTAATTTAACCAGCATGTTAACCAATACATCGATAGTAAAAAGATGTAATTTGCCGCGTCGTAAATCACTGATACGAGGCTGAGAAACGCCTAATAATTTTGCAGCTTGAGCTTGGGTCATATTCTTCTTGGAAAGTTCTTCTTCTACTGCTCGCATGAGGGCGGCGCGAATTTTAAGATTTGCGGCTTTAGCGGCGTCAAATCCCAAATCGTCAAAGATATTTTTATTTGTTACATGATGTTTCATTTTTTTATCCTCCGTAATTCAAGCATTTCGGTATATCGCTGTTTTGCTAAATCAATATCTCGCTTTAATGTCTGCTGTGTTTTTTTTTACGAATGTATGCAATACATAAATAGATTCTTCAAATTTAGCGACATATAACACGCGATATTCATTTTCTTCATGGATACGAATTTCTTTTACGCCACGACCAACAGAGATTATTGATTTCCAATCATAAGGTTCTTGTCCTCTTTGTACTTTGTCGAGATTGTATCCTATTTCCTGTTTCACAATGTTTGAATAAGATTTTACTGTTTGGTGGGTATCACCCAGCCAAGTTATTTTTTTCATTTATTGAAAATTCCTTACAGTTTAAATTATACAATATTTTATATAATTTGCAAGCAATTAATTGATTTTATTAATATAGTAATATTATTAATGATATAAGAAGGAGTTTTTTTCTTGCTACACCACCACGCACACAATCCCCAACAAAATCAAACTCACCGCACCCGCTGTCAAAGGCGTCACAACCTCATGCATATATAAAGCAGACACGACCAAGCTAAAAACCGGAACCAGCAAAAATCCTAAAGAAACGACAATCGTTGGTAATTCCCTATTAATGACCAAGCCACTCCAATAAGACAAGCCCGTGACTAAAAATCCCGTATAAGCCAGTGATAAAATTAAAGTGGAATTCCAGGTGACAGTCGCCGCAGGTTCTTTGATCACTGCATAAATGATGATAGGAATAGCGCCAATTAATAATTGCCAAGGAATTAATTCAAAGGGCGATTTAGTCCAATGCATATAACGCGCGCACAACATGGAAATCGCCCAAGAGAGAGAAGCCAAGAGCAGCATAAAACTGCCAAAGATAACATTTTTATCTGACCAATCTAATTCCCAAGGACTCATTAAAATAAATAAGCCGCCAATGCCAAGAAAAAAACCGAGCCAACGTAAAGCACCCGCTTCTTCTTTAAAAAAAAGTGTTGCTGCCGGCATGATCCACAAAGGTGTGGTGTAGGCGAGTAAGGAAGAACGCCCAGCAGGTAGGTAAGACAGGCCGATATTAGCTAATAAAATATAAATACTCAGTTGTAATAAGCCAATAATTAAAATTAAGGGATAATCACGCCGTTCTGGCCAAGTGAATTTTCCCATGGCAATCACTAAAATCATCATGGTGGCAGAACCGACTAGTAAACGAATGGCAGTGTACCAGCCGGGCGTCATATACAATAAGCCCAACTTGTTGATTGGCCATGCTAAACCCCAGCTGATTATAATAAATACAAATAATCCCAGAATTCGGTAATTTATTCTATTTGCGATGATGGCGGCCATTCTTTCTCCCGAATTTTTAGATTCTTTTAGATTCAGTTATTTCACTATTTTTCGAAGTGGCTATAATAGGCCAAACTATAACCCATGTCGAATAGAGAGAATTATGCAAACCATTCCGATTAAACGGGCCTTACTTTCTGTTTCCGATAAAACTGGCATTGTAGAACTTGCCAAAGATTTGGTCGATTTAGGGGTGGAATTGATTTCCACGGGTGGTACCAGTGCAGCTTTACAAGCGGCTGCCATCCCCTATCGCAAGATTGAAGAACTCACGGGCTTGCCTGAAATGCTCGATGGCAGGGTCAAAACCCTGCATCCCACGATTCATGGCGGTATTTTAGGACGTCGTGATGAACATGCGGTTGAAGCAGCCAAACATCATATTCCTTGGATTGATTTGGTCGTCGTCAATTTCTATCCCTTTGAACAAGCGACCAAAGATCGGGAAATGACTTGGGATGAAGTGGTTGAATATATCGATGTGGGCGGCCCAACCATGGTGCGTGCAGCAGCGAAAAATTTTGCCTGGGTGGGTGTTGTGGTGAATCCCGATGATTACACAGCCATGCTTGCTGAATTACGTATGCAATATGGCTTGAGTTTCACAACACGCAAAAATTTAGCTGAAAAAGCTTTTGCAGCAACGACGCATTATGATGCCATGATCCATCAATATTTTCTTAATAAAAATTCGCAAATCGAATCTTTTCCTCAACATTTAGAATTACATTTAGAAAAAATGGCAGAATTACGTTATGGAGAAAATCCACATCAACGCGCTTCAGCCTATCAATTTAGCAAGCAAAAAACAGGCATTTTATGTGCGGCTCCACATCAAGGTAAGCCGCTTTCCTATAACAATATTTTAGACTCAGAAGCTGCTTGGTCCTGTGTCAGTGAATTCGCTTCTCCTGCTTGTGTGATTGTCAAACATGCCAATCCCTGCGGCGCAGCAGCGGCTGATACGATTGATGAAGCTTATCAACAGGCTTATACGACGGATCCCACTTCAGCCTTTGGCGGTATTGTTGCTTTGAATCGTCCTTGCACCAAATCAGTTGCCGAAGCAGTTACTTCTATTTTTACTGAAGTTATTTTAGCGCCAGCCTTCACCGAAGAAGCTTTAACTGTATTAGCAACTAAGCCTAATTTGCGAGTCTTGGAAATACCGGTATACGCACAGCAAACCTGGGAAATGAAATATATTACCGGTGGTTTATTGTTACAGGAAAAAGATTTGTATCAAGTGCAGGCAGATGAATTGAAGATCATGACACGGGTAAAACCAAACAGAGAAGAAGTAGCATCCATGTTATTTGCTTGGCGCGTGTTAAAACATGCAAAATCAAATGCCATTTTAGTGGTGAAAGAGAATAGAACCTTAGGGATTGGCGCAGGCCAAGTGTCTCGCATTGATGCTGTTGATTTGGCGCTATCAAAGGCTAGCAAATTAAGCAATACCAACTTGCAAAATGCCGTGCTCACCTCCGATGCTTTTTTTCCTTTTCGTGATAGTATCGATCACATTGCTCAATCGGGTGTGCGAGTGATTATGCAGCCCGGCGGTTCAGTACGAGATGAAGAAGTTATTGCTGCCTGTGATGAACATCATATTGCAATGGTGTTTACCGGCAAACGTTGTTTCAAACATTAAAGTGTTTACAATTCTACTATGCTGGGTGTTTTTCGTCGATTTTTTGCGATCCGTTGCTCACATACTTCAATGTATGCTGCGCTACGGTTCTCAAAAATCGACGAAAAACACGCCAGCCTAGCGAATTGTAAAAGACTTGTTTATTAAGGAAACCATAATGTCAAAACCACTCGTCAGTATTTTAATGGGATCCAAATCAGATTGGGCCTTGATGCAAGAAACCAGTTTAATGCTGGATAAATTGAATATCCCGCATGAAGCACGCGCGCTATCTGCGCATCGTACGCCAGATGCCTTGTTTGAATATATTAAAAGCGCAGAAGAACGCGGCGTAGAAGTTTTTATTGCAGCAGCAGGGGGTGCCGCACATTTACCTGGTGTGATTGCAGCAAAAACCTTAGTACCCGTTTTAGGTGTACCAATTCCTTCATCGACTTTTGTTAATGGTGTTGATGCACTTTTATCTATCGTGCAAATGCCAGCAGGCATTCCCGTGGGCACCTTAGCCGTAGGCAAAGCAGGTGCAATCAATGCTGCTATCTTGGCAGCCGGTATTTTAGGAAATAAATATCCCGAATATCGTGAAGCAGTACGTGAGCAAAGAAAACAGCAAGCACAAACTGTCTTAGAAAATTCCGAATTAAAAGGATAAGCCCGCATGTTTCCTACTTTATCATTGCATGAAGAAGATCCCATTATTTGGCAAGCCATAGAAAATGAAATGCAGCGCCAAGAAGAACATATTGAATTAATTGCTTCAGAAAATTATGTCAGTCCCAATGTATTGCGTGCTCAAGGATCTGTTCTAACAAATAAATATGCAGAAGGCTATCCAGCTAAACGCTATTACGGCGGTTGTGAATTTGTTGATATTGCAGAAAATGTCGCTATTGATCGTGCAAAAAAATTATTTGGCGCAGATTATGTGAATGTGCAGCCTCACTCAGGTTCACAGGCCAATTCAGCTGCTTATGCAGCTATGATTCAGCCAGGCGATGTGATTTTAGGTATGAGCCTTGCGCATGGCGGGCATTTAACGCATGGTTCGCCCGTGAATTTTTCCGGTAAACTATATCAAGTGCATTCTTACGGATTAAATGCACGTACCGATGAAATTGATTATGATGAGGCAGAACGCTTGGCAAAAGCTTATAAACCTAAATTAATTATCACGGGATTTTCAGCTTATTCACGTGTGATCGATTGGCAGCGTTTTCGTGATATTGCAGACAGTGTGGGTGCTTATTTACTTGCTGATATTGCGCATATTGCAGGCTTGGTTGCAGTGGGTTTATATCCTTCACCTGTTAATATTGCTGATGTCACAACGACCACGACGCATAAAACTTTGCGTGGTCCGCGCGGCGGCATGATTATGGCAAAGGCCAATCCTGAATTAGAAAAAAAATTAAATTCAGCCGTTTTCCCTGGTGGTCAAGGCGGCCCCTTAATGCATGTGATTGCAGCAAAAGCAGTTGCGCTTCAAGAAGCACTGCGTCCTGAATTTAAAATTTATCAACAGCAAATTTTGACAAATGCCCGTGCCATGGCTGCCACCATTTTACAGCGCGGCTATCGCATTGTGAGTGGCGGTACTGATGATCACTTGATGTTAATTGATTTGATCGATAAAAAAATGACGGGCAAAGATGCAGAAGCGGCTCTAGGACGTGCTTATATCACCACCAATAAAAATGCCGTGCCCAATGATCCGCAATCTCCTTTTATTACCAGCGGTATCCGTATTGGCACACCCGCAGTGACCACTCGCGGTTTTAAGGAAAAAGAATGCGTGCAAGTGGCTAATTGGATTTGCGATATTTTGGATGATTTGCAAAATGCGGGAAATATTGAGCGGATAAGAAATGAAGTGATTGCATTATGCCGTCGTCATCCGGTTTATCAGGCGGATGAGGTGATGGTGTGAGTTTGTTATTTCAGCGGGCCTGTTATTTCAGTAGGCCTGTCATTCCCGCCCAAGCGGGAATGACAGGCCGCATCAACGACAAACATCCGCATAACAATCCATTTACTTCCTAAACTCGCGAGTATCAGCCGGCCTCGGCTGCTCCGGGCCCTTTGTGATTTTGTCATCACCATGTTTGGCTGCTTCAACGCGTAAATTATCAAATAACTGCTTAACGCGGCTATTCTTGCCTTTAGTTACATCGGTATCAGCATTTTCCAAAGCATCAATCGTTTGTATGATATTCTCTCCACCTTTGATGCGTGCATCGAGTGTATTCAGTGCATCTATTTTTTTCTGTATTAATTTATCAAATATTTTCATTTTATGGCCTTTCTCATTTTGAAGCTGCAAAATCAAGCCGGCAATATTGAATGTCTCCGGGCCTTGTTTTCCCTGTACCGTAATAGCGGCCTGTGAATATCTAAATTCATTGATAGGCCCTTTTATTTTTTTATTATCATCAAAACCAAGCGTCACCAGTTGATTGCATATTTCAGGTGTAAGCAGTTGAGTTTTTTGAGCAGCTGATTTTTCTAATAAGGTCTGGATGGTGTTGGCATAATTTCTTTTGGCTTCTTCTGTTTGAATGAGTTCTTGATTGTGGCTGATCGTATCAACCAAGACTTGCAGCGGATTGTTTTTGCTACTGATATTGACATATCCCTTATCAATGATTGCAATTATTTTTTTATTGTCACCTAGAGCCGCAAATGCTTGAAGAGCATCGTATTGACGCGTCTCATTCGAAGTCTTGGGAATTTTTAATTCAAATAGGGTCTTCTCAATGAGAGGATTTTTTATGAAGATTTCCATTGCTGCATCATAATTTCCATCTGCCTGATTGAATTGTTTTTCGAATTTTTTGATATCTTCGGCATTAATTTTTTGTTCTAAGTTAATCACAAGCTTCGAAAAAGTCTGGTCTACGAGATTTTCTGATTTCACAGAGCGCTTTAGTTTGTACAAGCTGTCCATAGAAGGAAGAGGTGGCGGGTTATTTGTCGTATTGAGCAAGGCTATAAATTTATCTCTGGCTTGATTCAATGCGATTAACTCATCTCCTTGAACCTTTGCTTTTGCGTCTTCTATCTCTTTAAGGTTTGGTGCAGTATTTTTGAACGGACGATCTGCAAGTTCTGCTTCAACTGCAGCTATATATTTTTCCATAGCTATTTTTAACTCGCCAAGAACAGCGCTATAGGCAGGGTCGATCAGACTATCAAAAATATGATGGGTATCCATGATATTTTCCTAATTATCTACCGTCTTATTCTTAGATTATATGCTATATGAAGAGCTTAAGGGTCTGAGTCTTTTAACAGTATAGATAAAACAATAACTTAGATCGCAGCTATTTCCAAAGCCTGTGCAAACCAGGGGGTAAATTGCGCGGGCTTGGCTGCCAATTCTTCCCTTAGCGTCTCTATCCCAATCCAGCGATAAGCATGCACTTCTGCCGGATTGGGCTTAATCACTTGTTGATCATCAAAATAACCCACTAGCACATGATCCAATTCATGTTCAGATAAGCCATTGGGAAAATGTGCGTTATAGCAAAACCAAGCCCGGTCTTCGAGTTCGCAGCTAATCCCTAATTCCTCCTTTAAACGCCGCTCACCAGCGCTCACAATGCCTTCACCTGGGCGGGGGTGGGAGCAGCAGGCATTGGTCCATAAGCCCGCTGAATGGTATTTATCTAAGGCGCGCTGCTGCAGCAAGACTTCTAATGACTCCCTTTGTCGGAAAATAAAAATGGAAAAAGCACGATGTAACTGGTTGTTTTGATGAGCAGATAACTTTTCTGCCTGACCAATTTCATGATCTTGTTCATCGACCAGTACAACGTATTCGGTTGCTGTCATTAGGCTTTTTCCAGTAGAATGGTGACCTTTTATAGCCCTATCATTGAGCGATTTCAAGAAGAATTATGCACCAACACCTGAAAGATGAAAGCTTAGAAAAACAGGCTGAAATGAATTGCGCTGCTATTCCGATGCGTGTTGTCGGCCCAGTCAAAATTACGAGCGCTGAAGTCACAGGCGATATTCCTCTGCCCCTAGCCACCTTGGAATCTCCTCTGTGGCCTTCTACGCATCGCGGTGCGCGTGTTTGTACGCAGGCGGGTGGAATTCATGCCACCATCATTGATGAACGCATGACGCGTTCTGTTTTAGTTGAAGCAGATTCTGCCGCGATCTTGCATCAAGTCTATCAAGATTTACAACAGCGAAAAGAACATTTGCAAACTATCATTAGCGAAGGCAGCCGCTTTGCTAAATTACTTGCGATCAATGGACAGATTGTTGGATCCTTACTTTATTTGCGTTTTGAATTATTAACAGGTGATGCAGCTGGTCACAACATGGTGACGCTGGCATCTGATCACATGTTAGATTGGATTTTATCGCATTATCCTGCCTTACGTTATGTTTCCATCTCAGGAAATTTTTGCACCGATAAAAAAGTTTCAGCGGTCAATGGTATTTTAGGCCGTGGTAAAAATGTCGTGGCTGAAATTGTTATTCCACGCGCTCTCTGTGAACGCAAATTACGTACAACACCAGCGAAAATTGTCGATCTTAATATTAAGAAAAATTTAATTGGCAGTATTGTCGCCGGTAGTTTACGCAGTGCCAATGCGCATTTTGCCAATATGCTATTAGGATTTTATCTGGCAACCGGTCAAGATGCCGCTAACATCATCGAAGGATCACAAGGCTTTGTCCATGCTGAATTGCGCGCAGACGATTTATATTTTTCTGTGACCTTACCCAACATTATCATTGGTGCAGTCGGTAGTGGCAAAACACTTGATTTTGTACGTGAAAATTTACGCTTGCTCGGTTGTGTTGAAGCACAAATGGCAGGCAATCATGGCAGACGATTAGCGATCATTGCAGCATCAGCTGTTTTGTGCGGTGAATTATCCTTGCTGGCTGCACAAACCAATCAAGGTGAATTAATGCGAAGTCACCTTAAATTAGAACGTATTAAACAGCGTTAACAAGGAGATGACGTGCTAAAAGTAGGTATCGATATACTTAGCATTTATACACCGCGCTATGCACTTTCACTGGCTGAATTAGCCAAAGCGCGCGGCATTGATGCAGATAAATATCAAGCAGGATTGGGCCAGTACACCATGTCAGTCGCGCCGCCTGGTGAAGACATCGTGACCATGGCAGCAAATGCAGGTCTGCAAGCCTTGCAGCATACTTCTGTCAATGAGATTGAAATGCTCTTATTTGCGACCGAATCAAGTATCGATCAATCTAAAGCGGCTGGTACTTATGTGCATGAATTACTTGGCTTGCCCTCACGCTGCCGCATTGTTGAATTGAAGCAAGCTTGTTATGCGGGCACTGCCGCGATTCAATTAGCCTTGCCTTATTTACGCGAAAATCCCACGAAAAAAGTCTTAGTGATTGCCTCTGATATCGCACGCTATGGTTTAAATACGCCAGGCGAATCTTCGCAGGGTGCTGGAGCTGCCGCCATCATTTTATCTGCCAATCCTCGCCTCATTGCCTTTGATCCAGAATTTGCTGTGGTCACAGAAAATGTCATGGATTTTTGGCGGCCGAATTATTTGCATGAAGCCTTAGTCGATGGAAAATATTCCAGTAAACTTTATCTCACCATGCTTGAAAAAACTTGGCAGCAATATACAGCCATTTCCAAGCGTGCCTTTCGCGATCATGCCTATCATTGCTATCACATTCCCGTGCCGCGCTTAGTTGAAAAAGCCCATCATTATTTATTGAAATTAAATGGCGAGAGTGAAGTTGCTGAAGAAATTTGGTTGAAGGAAATTCAAGATTTGCTGATCTATGGCAGACAACTGGGAAATAGTTACACGGCATCTCTCTATGTCGGTCTTGCTTCCTTATTAGATCATGTCAATGAAAGTTTAGCAGGAAAACGCCTGGGTTTTTATAGTTATGGTTCAGGCTGTGTCGCAGAATATTTTAGCGGTGTGGTGCAGGAAAATTATCGCGGTGTCTTATTTTCATCTCATCATGCTAATTTATTAGAAAGCCGAACACAGTTAACCTACGATGAATATGTCAAACTCTATCAATTCAATTATGTTGAAGATGGCAGTCAGCAAGATATTCCGCATTATGATACGGGCGCATTTCGTTTGACACGTTTGCAGCAGCATAAACGTATTTATGAAAAAATCGAGAGCGTGCAAGTTGCCCCCATTGTCAGAATAAAAAAAGAAGTAAAAGAAAATACGCAAACTATTATTAAAATCCAAGCACCAGGCAAATTAATTTTATCTGGCGAACATGCCGTGGTGTATGGTAATCCTGCGATCGCCATGGCGATTAATCGCTATGTAACCGCGACGGTTACACGTGAAAGCAGGCCGCAAGTTTTATTGCATTTATCCGATTTAGCGCATCATAGCCGCCTGAGTTTTGATGCTCTGCGTTCATTGAAGGATCGTATCAAACGTAAATATCACGGCTTTATTCGCGGTGATTATAGTATTCGTGATGTCTTGCAAAAACCTTTTGAATTAGCACAATTTGCCTTGAGCGTGTTTGCTGAATCTCTGCATTTACCTTTGCCGCATGGTGTCAATGTCCATGTGCAATCTGATTTACCCATGGGTTGCGGTATGGGATCTTCTGCCGCTACCATCATTAGTGTGATGGAAGCTGTATCACATTATTTACAAAAACCGATGACAGCAGATGCTCTATATCAAATTGCACTGGAAGCAGAAAATATGCAGCATGGTAATTCCAGCGGTTTGGATTTACGTGTGGCGCAACAGGGCGGCTGTCTCTATATGCATGGATCGCAATTACAGCATCGCAATGTTCCCGTGATGCCCATGTATTTAATTAACACGGGTACACCGCAAACAACAACAGGGCAATGTGTGGAAAGCGTGTCATCGTATTTTCATTCGCAATCATTGAAAGATGAATTCGCTGTGGTAACAAAGGCAATGGATGAAGCACTCGCGCAACAATCTTTAGCTGCGATGCAAGATGCCGTGCGAGAAAATCATCGTTTGTTGACACGCATCGGCGTTGTACCTGCGCGCGTACAGCAATTTATTGCTGATATCGAAGCAGCAGATGGTGCCGCAAAAATTTGTGGTGCAGGAACAGTTGCAGGTGAGCAAGCAGGTGCAGTCCTCGTCTTATCTCATGATGAAAAAATGCTGACATCCATTAGTAATCGTTTTGCTTATTCTGTTCTTCCCATTTCAGCTGAATCACGAGGTGTTCATGCCGCTTAAAGCTTCTGCTCCAGGTTCGCTCATGTTATTGGGTGAATATGCTGTGCTTCATGGCAAACAAGCCTTGGTTTGTGCTGTTGATAAACGTATTCAAGTGATTTTAACGCCGCGCTCAGATAAAAAAATCGAAATTGATTCTTCATTATATGGCCATTACAGTACGGACTTAATGCAGCTTAAAATTGAAAAGCCTTTTCAATTTGTCTTGGGTGCCTTGCAGCAATATCAAGCCAAATTAAGATATGGCTGCAATATTAATATTACATCTGAATTTTCAGACAAAGTAGGTTTGGGATCGTCTGCCGCAGTCACCGTTGCTACTTTGGCTACGCTAGTTTCCTGGCTTAATATTCGCATGTCACCACTTGAATTAGTGCGTCAAGGACGAAATGTCATACGCTTAATTCAGGGCACAGGTTCGGGCGCAGATATTGCAGCTTCAGTCTATGGCGGTATTGTGGCTTATCAAGCCCAGCCCATGTTTGCTGAAAAATTTAATATCTTACATCCCTTAACTGTTTTATATGCGGGATTTAAAACGCCGACTGTTGAAGCGATTAAAACAGTGCAGCAATCCTTTTCTGGCTATTCAACACTCTTTCGTCATTTGACTAATAGCATTGGTCAATGTGCAACGGATGGCATACAACTGGTGCGCAGAATGGAATGGGCCAAATTAGGCGAGATGATGAATATTCAACAAGGCATGATGGAATCCCTAGGTGTGAATACGCTATTGTTAGCAGACATGATTCAAGATTTACGTAGACAAGCCAATATGCTGGGCGCAAAAATTTCTGGTTCGGGTTTTGGTGATTGTGTTATTGGTTTAGGTGAATTACCGGCGGATTATACTTATCGCGGTGATCATCAAGGCGTACAAAGAATTCACGTTAATATGACTGCACAGGGAGTGCATTGTGAAAAAATCTGATGCGGTGCAATTGATTTTTCAACCTTTATTACAACAGCGCGGCGATAGTGTTTGGCAGCCGCAACGCGAGCAAGGATTAGCATTCGCACCAACCAATATTGCCCTGTGTAAATATTGGGGCAAGCGTGACGAGCAATTAAATTTGCCTATGACATCGAGTTTGTCTGTTGCTATTCCAGAAAAAGGATCGATGACACATTTAACTTTGCATGATCAGCCTGATGATATCGTCGTATTAAATGGCGATGAATTAGCAGCAGATACGCAATTTGTGCAGCGCATTAAAGCTTATTTAGATTTATTTAGACTTGAACAATCGTGGCGTTTGCGAATTGATATTCAATTAAATATTCCTGTTGCAGCAGGGGTTGCATCTTCTGCTTGCGGATTTGCTTCTTTAATTTCAGCTTTAAATGATATGTTTGCTTGGCAGCTTTCCATGCGGGATTTATCTATCTTGGCGCGTTTAGGCAGCGGTAGTGCAGCACGTTCTCTCTGGGCGGGCTTTGTTGAATGGCATGCCGGTGTGCAAGCAGATGGCATGGATAGTTATGCAGAACCCTTAAAATTTGAATGGTCTGAGTTGAATCTCGGTATTTTGTTGGTGACAGAAAAAGAAAAATCGATTTCATCGCGCGAAGCCATGCAGCATACCGTCGATAGTAGTTTGCTCTATGCCAATTGGCCGCGAAAAGTCGCACGTGATATGGTGATTTTTCGTCAAGCCTTGCAAGCGAAAAATTTTTCCTTACTCGGTGGTACAGCAGAATCAAATGCCTTGACTATGCATGCAACCATGCTGAGTAGTTGGCCGCCCATTTGCTATTTTCTTCCCGAGACGATTGCGGCTATGCATCAGGTTTGGCAATTACGCAAAGAAGGTTTGGAATTATATTTTACTCAAGATGCTGGGCCGAATTTGAAATTATTGTTTGTTGAGAAAAATAAAGAGAAGGTGTTGGGGGCTTTTCCGAAGTTGGAAGTGAGTAAGTTGTTTGTGGAGTAGATAGAGGAATTTTGTATGTTATAATTAAAGAAAGCATAATAAAAAAATAACTATAATATTCATCAATAAAACACATAAAATGAAGAGGATAAAACATGTTTGGCTCAGATCTAGACCAACATTCACTTGAAGCAATGCCGGTTGAAGCCTTACTTGAAATTTATAAGCATCTTACTATCCACGATGTTCATAGCCTACGTAGTGTCAACCAACATCTTAAAAACAAGTCTGATGATATTTGGCAATCTCTATGGAAAGAAAAATTTAACACGCATTTTCCTCATCTTCGAATTACACAAAGTGACGATTGGTATCTCACATTTAAAACGGCTTATGAAAGTGAATATAAAAATTTATCAAAGGATGAAAAAGCTATCATCTCAATGATAAAAGAGGGCAAGCTTGATGAAATAATGCATTATGTAGGTCATGAAAAAAGTAAAATTCATATTCTTCTTTCTCTTCTCGAAAAAAAAGATAGCAGTGGAAGAATGTATGTATTGTGGGCGCCTACGCAAGAGATGCTTGATTTCTTTTATGCTAGCGTACTAGATAGTTATCGTGGGGCGGCAAGCCATATTGTAATCCCTCCTGATTGGGCCATATTATGTCGGCAACCTTTAGCTACTCTTGATGAATTAATTACAAAAAAGAACAGAGATGTAAACGCTAAACGGTTTGATGATGGTTCTAGCTTGTTGCATCTCGCTATGATGCAAACTAATACACCGCTTGATGAAGCTAGAGACAATGAAGTACTAAACTATCTCTTATCTAAAAACGCTAATATTGAGCAAACTAATAATTTTAGAAAAACCCCTATTTTTATTGCTGCAGCTAATCACTCTAGTCTTCACTTAGTCAAGGCTTTAAAGGCTGCTGGTGCTAATTTAAAGGCAGTAGATAATGATGGGAATACTGTGATACATGCGGCAGCTGCTTCAGGCTGCATCGAAACAATGCAAATGCTTTTAGATGATGGCACAGATATAAATAGTAAAAATCATTTTGGTGCTACGCCATTTCATTCGGCAGTTGCTTCAGGTCACATTCAAGCAATGAAATTTTTGTTAGAAGCTAAAGCAAATATCAATGTTAGAGATCATAAGGGTAATATGCCATTGCATAGAGCAGTTGCTTCAGGACAAATTGAAGCAATGAATGTGTTATTAAAAGCTGGCGCAGATAAAAATAGTGTAAATAAGTCTGATGAAACACCTATTTTTATCGCCGCACGAGATGCTTCTCGCCCACACTTATTCCAAGTCTTAGTTGATGCCGGCGTAAATTTAAAGGTAGTAAAACGCGATAGGAATGACATTTTCAATCGAACAGCGCCTACTTCTTTATTGCATGAAGCGGTCGCTTCAGGTCATATTCAAGCGATGAAGATACTCTTGGATCGTGGTGCTTCAATTGATGAAACATCGATTTATCTTGCAGCTTCACATGCCAATCGAGCTGGTCTTCAATTTTTAATTAGCAGAGGTGCTGATGTTAATCGTCCTTTGAGTAAGGGTAATACTTTGTTACATGAGGCTGTTCAGGAGAATAATCTAAATGCAGTCATTGCTCTACTTGAACAGGGTGCCGATGTAAACGCATTGTATATACGCAAGGAAAGAAGAGAGGTTTATGCTAGTACAGGGTATAAGGTTCTTAATCTCGAATACACATCATCAGCCCTTGGTCTTGCCTTTGAAAAAAAACACATGATAGATGAAAAGATTATTGAAGCACTCTTGAAACATGGAGCTGACATCAATGCAGCCGCATTTATATTCCTGCCTCGCTCTGGCTTATCACCTAGCATGAATGATTTAGTAAAGAAATATGAATTTATTCATCAAATACAAGAAATCATTGGCGAGAAACAAATACCAGATAAACCGTCTCCTAGTCGTTCTTTTTCATTATTTAATGCCGCTACTAGCTTGGAAGATGACATTGCCGCAGTGATGAAGACTATTATTGATTCAGAACTGCCAGTTACCGCAGATTCAGATTTGCAATTCTATATTCATAAATTAATGCAATTTTTAACAAGAAACGAAAATGAAAAATTACTGAATAGAATAGACCAAACGCAATTCTTTGAAGTGCTTGATAAATTGAATGATAAAAATAAATCGAAAATAGTCGAATCATTTTCAACAACAAACAATATTGAAATGAAAGGTATCAATATTAAATTGACTAAAATGATCGCTATCCTTGAGCAGCACTGTAGATCGCGTTTCTATAGCGGCAATGATAATGTTGTTTTAAGTGTTGCAAAAAAGTTAAAGGATTGGTCAGAAGGCAAGAAGGTTAGCATAGCGCCAAATGAGGTGAAGGAATTAGACAAAGGTCAGTTAGGTGCTGTATATAAAGAAATACAAAAAACAGCATTTCATAAGGATAATAAAGATAAGTTGCTATTGGGTGAAACCGTGTTTGTGAGAAAAAGAGGCCGCTCAAGGTCGCCGAAGTAGAAGAATGTTATAAAAACACTCCTCGCAACGACTAACATTCTTTCAACAACCATACTTTCCCTGCAAACTTCAATACCAATAAATTAGGAAAATAATCATGGAAAAACGACCTGCTATTTATATCATGGCAAATAAAAGAAATGGCACACTTTATACTGGTGTAACGAGTGATCTTGTCAAGCGTGTTTATCAACATAAAAATGAGACTATACCGGGATTTACTTATAGTTATGATTGTAAATTACTTGTGTATTATGAGATGCATGATGAAATGTTAGGTGCTATTGCTAGAGAGAAGCAAATAAAAGCGGGATCTAGAAAAAAGAAAATTGCGCTTATTGTGGCTGTCAATTCTGAGTGGGTCGATTTGTATGAGGGATTATTGTAGGGGTGTTTGTCGTTGCGTAGGTGTTCGTCGTTGCGTAGGTGTTCGTCGTTGTGTAGGTGTTCGTCGTTGCGCAGGTGTTCGTCGTTGTGTAGGTGTTCGTCGTTACGCAGATGTTCGTCGTTGCGAGGAGTGCTTTTTACGACGAACACCTTCGCAACGACGAACATCTGCGTAACGACGAACACCTACACAACGACGAAAACCTGCGCAACGATGAACACCTTCATACCAAGCCCATCAAGCAACTCTCACCACCACTTGCATCACCACCAAAGCAAAAACCCCCGCCACCACATCATCAATCACCATCCCAAAACCACCATGAATTTTTTCATCCAAATAATGAATCGGCCAGGGTTTCCAAATATCAAATAAGCGAAATAATAAAAATCCCAACACAATCCAAGGCCAGCCGGAGGGTGCTGCAATCATGGTGACGAAGAATCCTGCGAATTCATCAATGCACATTCCAGGATGATCATGAACATCTAATTGACGGCTCAGATAATCGCATAAGTAAGCACTTGCAACGCAGAAACATACCGCAAAAATAAAATAAGCATAAAGCCCTAAAGAAGATAAAAGTACGTAAAAAGGAATCGCCATCAAGGTGCCAAAGGTGCCAGGTGCAAAAGGCATGGCGCCGCTACCCAAACCAAAGCCGATAAAATACAGGGGATTTTGCCACACAGCTTGAGGCACAGCAGGCATGCTTTGCTGATATTTTTGCGGCATTTTAAAATAGGATTTCAAGCAGCTAAAAATGCTGATAACCTTTTGCCTGTCCATGATAAGCGCTCCCATCTTGATAATGTAAATATAAACCAGTCTCAGCAGTGATCTCACCAATGCAAGTACAAGCTGGACTTAAATGTGAAATATATTTTTCGAATTCACTTTGTGCGTTAGCAGGTAAGGTAAAACATAATTCATAATCATCACCTGCAGTAAGTGCAAGTGTAATCGCATCCTCATGCGATACGGAATTTTGTAAAGTGGGAGATAAGGGTAATTGATCGACATTAATTTTAGCGCCAACTTGACTTGCATTTAATATATGCCTTAAATCAGCAGCTAAACCATCAGAAATATCAATGGCAGCATGCGCGATAGCTAAGAGCGCTTGTCCATGAGCAATACGCGGCTCAGGTCGATTTAATTTATTTAAAATTATTTCTACAGGCAGCGTTGATTGCGCTAATTGTCGCAAGGCTAAACCGGCATCTCCTAAATGGCCTGTCACATAAATCAGATCACCCACTTTTGCTTGTGATCGTAATAAAGCATGAGAAATGGGTCGCAGTCCCAAGGCTTGAATCGTAATTGCGAGAGAACCGCGCGTTAAATCACCGCCAATTAGGGCAAGATTATAAGATCGTGCGAGATTAAATAATCCTTGAGAAAATTGCTCGAGCCATTCTTTATCATCATTTGGCAAACTAAGAGCAAGCGTAAACCATGCAGGTCTTGCCCCCATGGCGGCAAGATCACTTAAATTAACTGCCAAGGATTTATATCCAATATCAAAGGCAGAAGTGGATAGGGGAAAATGCAGTCCAGCAATCAGCGTGTCAGTTGTCACCACTAATTGCTGATCTGAAGGTACTCTCACAAGCGCAGCATCATCGCCAATGCCAAGATCGACATCATTGGGTGCATATTTCTCACTTGCAAAATAATGTCTGATGATTTCAAATTCAGTCATTAGGACTTTCTCATTTGAATTTCCGCATCACGAATTTTTTTTGCAATACGATCAAGCACGCCATTAACGAATTTATAACCTTCAATTGAACCGAATTTTTTTGTCAGTTCCAAGGCTTCATTGATAATGACGCGATAGGGAACATCGGGACGATTGATTAATTCATATGTAGCGATACGCAAGACGGCAAGTTCAACGTCATCAATTTCATGCATGGGACGGCCAAGAAAAGCCTGCATTTCTTGATCTATCTGCTGTTGATGCGTTGGTACACCATGAATAAGATCTTTGAAATAAGTCATATCCAATTGTTTATCGATATGATAATGCACAAATTCTGCTTCAATATCATTAATGGCATTGCCTGTTAATTGCCATTGATACATGGCTTGCAAGGCATAACGACGAGCATTACGTCTTGCAGCAGGATTCATGGGTCTATTTTCTGGAGTGGTTGGATTTTGGTTTTGATCGTTTGGCATATCGTGTCAGTTTACTTATTTCTCTTCTGAACTCATCGATGTCTTGAAAGCAACGATATACTGATGCGAATCGGACATAAGCGACTTGATCAAGTTGATGTAATTCTTCCATGACCCATTCGCCCATTTGTGAAGAGGGAATTTCACGTTCCCCGCTTGTCATTGCTTTACGAAAAATGCGCGCAATAGCAGTTTCAATTTGCTCTACACTGACAGGGCGTTTCTCCAATGCGCGTAACATACCAGCACGCAATTTATCTTCGCTAAATATAGCACGGCGTCCGTCCCGTTTGATAATACGAGGTAAAGAAAGTTCAGCTGCTTCATAGGTAGTGAAGCGTTCTTTACAAGCAGGGCATTCGCGCCGTCTACGCGTTTGATTGCCTTCTCGAATAAGACGAGAATCAATGACCTTGGTATCAGCTATATGACAGAACGGACAATACATAGCTATTCATGCTTGTTTAAATGTATGTGCAAAGTTTATCCTTTTTTTATGATAAAGGATAGAAAAATATTTATTTTCGTAAACCCTCACCCCCGTCAACTCGCGCACTAATTGCGCACGGTCCCCCAAATAATTAATCGCCTCCAAGCCTTCCTGATAAAGTGATTGAATTTTTTGCTTAGCCTCTTCCAGCCCAAATAACTTGGGGTAGGTCGTTTTATTATTAATGACATCAATGCCCTGAGGTTTGCCGAGTTCTTGTGTACTTGCCTCAACATCGAGCACATCATCTTGAATTTGAAAGGCAAGGCCAATGCAATCGCCAAATTGACGCAAGGCTTGCTGGTTCATTTCATCTTCATCGCGTGAACATAAGCGTCCCAATTCAATACAAGCTGAAAATAAGGCGCCTGTTTTTAATTGATAAATATTCAATAATAAATCAGCTGAAATACTGTCATCTTGTAACAGAGTAATATCGAGTGCTTGACCAGCAGCCATTCCAAAAGGGCCGCAAGCTTGACTGACGACCTTCATCATTTGCACGCGTTTTTCAGCAGATAAATTGGCAGGATGGCTGGCAATGATTTGCATGGCTAGCGTGTGTAAGGCATCGCCTGTTAACACAGCCATCGCTTCACCATAAACTTTATGACAGCTTGCTTTGCCGCGGCGTAAATCAGCATCATCCATACAAGGTAAATCATCGTGAATAAGAGAATAAGTGTGAATTAATTCTATTGCACTCGCAGGAATATCTAAATTTTCTAGAGAGGCAT
>JABDDF010000028.1 GCA_013287745.1 Gammaproteobacteria bacterium | reverse complement strand
GCCAGCTAAAAGCATGCTGGCATGACAGCGTGGCGTGAACGCTTACAAATGGCGTTACATATTAGAGTGTGAACGTTTATAAACTTCTTTGCCAGCCTGACTCCAATAAGTCCAGGCCTGACCCAAATGGTCTAATTAATATACCGATTCAACATAGGCCTCATCGCCCACATAATCACAGCAACCACAGCAGTGGCAACTCCTATTTGTAAAAATACTCTCGTGTAAATAGTCAGGGTTTGTATAGCAGTTAAATTACTGAGACCACCATTAGGTTCTGTTAAATTACCCACCCATGCGCCCAGAGGGCCAGAAAGCATAGAAGCTAAAAACCAGATACCCATGACAAAACCAGCCATCGAAGTGGGGCATAATTCTGCTACCATGGCTAGCCCTAATCCTGAAATTAATAATTCACCGACGGATTGGAAGTAGTAGGTTAATACCATCCACCAGGGTGAGACCAATCCATCGATAGCAAAATATCTTGCGACAAATAATACAAAGAAGGCAATGGCACACAAAGTCATGCCAAGGCAAAACTTAGTGACATGGGTTGATTTTACTTTGTGGTAAAACCAAACCAAGACGGGTGACATAGCAACAATCACGAGTGCATTAAGTAATTGATACTCGGCAGGCGGAATATTAATGCCATATAAAATATTATTTACATTGTGCACTGCAAAAAAAGTCAGTGAAGTTGGCATTTGATTGTAGAGAACAAAAAAGATAATAGCCTGAATAATTAAAATCAAGGAAACAAACATGCGCGTGCGTTCTGATCCTTGACGATCAAAGGCCAATTTTAAGAAATAAAGAAATACAGCAGTCACAACAATATAAACAATCATGCTGCAAATAAAAGTCTGAGGAAGCAGCCAAGCAATCACACCGATAGAGAGAGCGCTGAGTATAAGCACAATACTTAAGCGGCCTATATTTAATGGCTCTTTGTCTGCACCCGTATCTAAGCTATCCAATATTCTCACGCAAACAAAATAATTTATTACACCAAGGAATAAGCCAAAGGCACATAACCAAAAAGCATAAGACCAGCCCCAAACATCAGCAATAATAGGCGTTAAAAACATAGAAACCAACGAACCTAAATTCACCGCCATATAATACATGGTCATTGCACCATCGAAGGCGGGATCACCTTTACGATACATTTTAGCAATTAATGCGCTGCTATTTGCTTTAAATAAGGTATTGCCAATGACAATCGTCGCCAAGGCATAAAATACAGTGTGCGGATTAGAAAGTGCGAGCCAAGTATAAGATAGCATCAAAATAATGGCGCCCAGTATCATGGTGCGTTTGGTGCCAAGATAGCTATCGCCCATATAGCCGCCTATCCAAACAAAGCCATAGACAAAAGCAGAAAATGAACCAAATACATCAATGCTAAGAGATTCGGAATAGCCTAATTGTTTGACGAAATAGAGTGCCAAAATAGCTTGTGTGCCATAGAAGCCAAAGCGTTCCCATAATTCTATGCCCCAAACAACCCAAAAGGGTTTGCCTAATTTACCACTAGTGGGATAAGGTCCTTCCAATGCTTGTGATATCGTCATTTCTTCTTGCATAAATCCACTCCTGATGACAAAGGGTACAAATTCGTCTGTTAAACCCTAATGAGCAACTCGCGAGTTAACATGAACCAATTAAAATATATATCTTTTAGCTGCATTGCAATCGTAAATTGCCGAATTTGACAATATTTTATTGCGCATCATCATTACAGCAATTTGAGGATTTGCAAGTAAGACAGTTGATTTAGCAACCGTCCTACCCTCAATGCTGATTATTTTTCTTCTTCTCCACTCCCTGCTTTAAGTGCCTGCATGAACTTAGAGGCTTTATTATGGATTGATTTTTTGCTTTGATAAAAATTGATTTGATGCAAAGAATTCTTTCTTGCTTGAATGGAGGCAATTTCTTGCCTATTTTCGATGGTATGATGTGCTAATAGGAGCCCTGAAATCATAATTTTCTGCCTATGAAAAAAATTCCCTACAAAATCCCTTGTTAGCATCATACGCTTGATTTATTAAGGTAATATTAGGAGGTTCACGGTAGTTCCCGCTAAGGCTAGTAGAGTTTAGCCAATGGTTGATCTAAAAATATCCAATCCCGAATTGTTTTTTTGAAATCTTTCCTTGTATCTGATAACGTTTGCAGCGGTTCTCCTTAACAATAAGCAATAAAACGCAGGTCTCTATGAAATTACTTGATGCAGATTTAAATATGGAAAATCTTTATTTAAAAAAGGATGCTAAAACTGGATTAATCGCTATTATCGCGATTCATAATACAAAAATGGGCCCAGCCTTGGGAGGCTGCCGTTTTGTTCCCTATCCTTCAGTTGATGCAGCCATGCTTGATGCGATCAAACTTGCGACTGCAATGACTTATAAATCAACCATGGCTGGACTGCCATTAGGTGGCGGCAAGTCTGTCATTATTTCACATTCTGGCATATCAGACAGAAAAAAATTATTTGAAGTTTTTGGTCATTTTGTCGATGAATTGAATGGTCTCTATATTACTGCTAGTGATAGCGGTACTAATGAAGAAGATATGCGAGTGATTGCGACTAGAACCACGCATGTTACCAGTATTAATAAACGTAATGAGACTAATGATGACACTGCTTACATGACAGCAGCGGGTCTAGTAAAAGCAATGGAAGCGGCTGTTCATTTCAAATTAGGTAAAAGTCAGTTAGAAGGTGTGCGTGTCGCCATTCAAGGCCTTGGTAGTGTGGGATATATATTGGCACAAATGCTATTGGCCAAGGGTGCAGAGCTTAGCGTTTGTGATGTTAATCAAACTTTGCTAGAGCAAGTTAATCGAAAAATTAAAGTAAAGACGGTTGCAGTTGATCAAATCATGCAGATTGAAGCGGATGTTTTTTCTCCCTGCGCTTTGGGCGGCATCATTGATTATGCTGCCATCGCCAAAATCAATGCACCTATCATTTGCGGTGCTGCTAATAATCAATTAGCAGAAGCGGCTATTGATGAAGTTTTGTTTAAAAAGGGCATCTTGTTTGTTCCTGATTATATTGCAAATGCAGGTGGTGTGATCTGTGCCGCAGCTCAAGCAGGCGTGATTAGCAAGGAAGTTTCCTATCAAAAGGTCGATAATATTTATGCCTCAGTCATGAATATTTTACAGACATCAGCTGATCTTGCTATTCCAACGAGTGCCTTGGCAAATAGTTTGGCGGAAAAGCAATTTATGTCGGAACAGGCTTGAGTTAAATAACAGGCCGAGTCAATGACGAACACTTATTTTGTTGTTTTATGAGCCCTGTGCGACAGCGCGCCCTTTGTTGAATTTGTCTGCTGTTCTATACTCTTATAAAATAGGCTATTAGCGGCAATCGCACTAGCATTCTGGTTTTTTTTACAAAAATGCGAACAATCCCGTGAGCGTTTCAGCGGTAAACTATCTTTAAGTGATTGTAGATCATTTTGATCAGAGCTTGAAATTGTGTTATTGGTGCTAGCTACTGTTTGCGGCTGCTGATGAACAGGTAAAACATTATCGCTTAGATAGCGAGAAAACCACGTAATGAATTCTTTACTATCGGCGAGATTTTCGCCTGATGTCAGCATAGACTGCGTCGTTAATAGCAATGCAAAATCAACAGGTCGAGCAATGTAATCATCATGATGGGTTGATATGAAATCACTATTATCGGAAAGAATTTTATTTGCTAGACTTAAATGCCGATGATTGATTTCATTTTTTAAAATATTATATAGACCATCTTGTGACAAGGCTAATATCTGCTGAGTGCAAAAATTATGTGATAAGCATTTTAGCGTAATTGAATTCTCAGAATGGGTTTTCTTGATTTGTTCGAGTAAATGTTTGTTAGTGAAGCAGGTCTTGAATTCAGCAAGTATTTTATATAGCGAAGATAAATCATCTTCGATGAAGTTTTGAGTAAGCTGCTTTTGTATTTCACTTTTGATCTGATCCAGGCATAGCGCTTGTATTTGATTATACATAGCAAAATTAAGGTCATCTAGAATTAATTTTCCTAAGTAGGAATTTGCTTCATGGGAATTGAGAACGAGAGAGTTAGCCGAAGGATATTTTCCTAGTAAAGTCGACAAACGATCTTGTGTTAAATCAAAAAAACCACCTTGTATTGAAATATATTCTTCAACGATATCAGTAATATTTTTATAAGAAAATAAAACAGAGGCAAGATGATCAATCGTGGCGGGTTGATATTTCTGTTTGGCAGATTGAATGCAAGTAATGAGTATGTCATTGAAGCTGCGCGAAGAATGATAATCGATGAAATAGATATATTTTGATAAAGTCGGATTGTGTGCATTGCAATCTTTGATTGCCGCAGCTAGAAATTCACGTGTAAACCCGATGGGTGTTTGTGTCTCGTTTATTTGATTTGTGTAGAGACGAAATTTTTGCTGGAATTCCTTTTTCAGTACCCGTGTCATCATGTTTATATTTTTAGTAATGGCTTGATTGAAGGTATCAGCTAAGCTGTTTTCAAGTGATCGATATTCATGGGCCGCAATCATAGCAGCATTCGCTGACATAAAAGACTGTATTATTTTTTTCTGGTCATAAGGGCCTAGACTATTGAGGTGCCAGGTTAGTGTTGCAGCTGCAATTTCTTTAAATTGATCGATGAGTTGTGATAAAGGGTTCTGTCGTGCTTGCATATTAATCGCCTCGAATGTGTTAAATAACTAATTATTATGTTGGCTAATATACAAGTAGATCAATAATAAGTCAATAAATAATTCACATACTTGAATATGGCTAGGCTATAATTAATGAATAATAGGTGAGATCAAAATGAAAAATACACAATGGATTTATCGTAAACGTCCGCTGGCTCAAGTTGGCGCTGAACACTATGAATTAATTAGCCAAGAAATAGCTGATGACTTAGCAAAAAATGAAGTATTGATAGAAGCTAAATATATCAGCGTTGACCCCTATATGCGTATTCAACAGGCAGAATCTTCTAGTTGGGAAGCGCCGCATCCTCTTGATTGTGTGCAAGGTAGTGGTGTGGTTGCAAGCGTATTAAAAAGTAAGAGTGATGCATTTAATGAAGGGGATTGGGTCTATGCTTATTCTGGCTGGCAAACGCATGCTATTATGCATGCGGCAGAATTGACGAAATTAAATCCGCAACAAGCGCCAGTGACAACGGCACTCGGCGTGCTTGGCATGCCAGGACGCACAGCCTGGTTTGGTTTGACAGAAGCGGGTAAACCCAAAGCAGGTGATACAGTTGTTGTATCAGCTGCAGCTGGAGCTGTGGGCTCATTGGTCGTGCAATTTGCTAAACTGCATGGGGCAAAGGTCATCGGTATTACTGGCAGTGATAATAAAAATCGATGGTTGAGTGAAGAATTAGGCATTGCTCACACCCTAAATTATAAGCGATTTAATGGGGCAAAAGATTTTGCTCTCGCATTAAAAGAGCTAACTGATGGCGTTGATATTTATTTTGATAATGTGGGCGGCTGGATCACCGATGCTATTATCCCGCAAATTAATTTGCGTGGGCGTATTATTATTTGCGGACAAATCAGTCAATACAATGGTGGATTAGATAGGGTAGAATTGAGCCCTCGTTTCTTGCATCATTTATTATATAAACGTGCAACAGTACAGGGAATATTGGCGCGTGATTATATTCATCGACATGATGAAATGCTGCGAGTCGTGGCACCAATGATAAAATCAGGATTATTAAAATATACGGAAACGATGGTGCAGGGATTTGAGCAATTGCCGCATGCTTTAAATATGTTATTTACGGGAGATAATGTGGGGAAGATGATAGTCGCGGTTTAGAGTTGTAAAATACTATAGGTGTTCGTTGTTATAAAAGCGTTCGTTGTTATAAAAGCGTTCGTTGTTATAAAAGCGTCCGTCGTTATATAAGCGTCCGTTGTTATAAAAGCGTCCGTCGTAGTGGAAGCGTTCGTCGTTGCGAGGAGTGCTTTTTACGACGAAGCAATCCAGGCTTGGACTTTTATAAAAAAGCAACATTTGATAAAAGTCGAAGCCTGGATTGCTTCGTCGTAAAAAGCACTCCTCGCAACGACAAACATCTGCGCAACGACGAACGCTTCTACTAAACCTGCAAACTATCCACTTCCAACGCTTTTGCCAATTGGTTCACAGACGTTTCTAATAAATGAATTTGATCCGGCGAAGAGAGAAAATCAGGGTCAGCGGGATAAATTTTTAATACACCTATACTTCCCTGTGTGCCTAATAAGGGCAAATATAAGCTGTTAGAAAAAGAAAGTGAATCAGTACCTAGCCCAGCTTTTTCACCCATATCATAAACCCATTGCGCAACACCCTGCTCCTTTTCATCTAATGAACTAGGCCCTATGCCTTTTTTAGGCTTGCTTCTCACTTGAATGACTAAGTGATCTTGCTGTGGTATCAATGCTAATACATCACTATTAAAAGCATCTGCAATACAATCAATGCCAACCTTGAGTAAATTAGTGATACCTCGTGTGCTAGATAATTTTCTCGATAATTTATATAAAGAAGAAGTCTGTTTTTCATTTAAACGTGCGTTTAATGCTTGACGATGCAAGATAAGTGTTAATTGACTGATGACAAGTGAGACAATTAGCATGACAAGCAGAGTAAAAGCATATTCAATATTTTCGAGAGTGAAACTATGATAAGGTAAAATAAATATGAAATCATAGGCTGTTACACTTAATATCGAGGCTAAAATAGACGCGCCCATATCGCCTAATAGTGAAACAAAGGTCACGCCTAATAAATAAACCATAATTAAATTACTAGCGTTTAAATAAGGATATAGAAGGCAGTTAATCATAGTGGCAAGACACATAATTCCTATTGAAATCGCATAGGTTTTCCATGGAAATATTTTTCGTGTAATAGGTTTTCGTTCTTGATGCAAGTTTTCAACTCGTGTTCCCGTCATAATGTAGACATCAATTTCGCCGCTGTTACGAACAATTTCATCAGCTAAACTACGAAAAATCAGATCCCGCCAACGTTTATAGACATGCTTCCATATCATAATTTGTGTAACATTTTCTTCTCTAGCAAAATTCATTAATTCTTGAATAATGTCAGAACCAACAAGCATTTTTGTTTCAGCACCTAATTGTTCTGCTAGTCGTAAATTTTCAATTGCCCGATGTTTTTTATCTTCTCGTGATTTAATAAAAGGCGTATCAACATAGACAGCTATCCATTCCGCTTGTAAACTATCAGCCATTCTCTTGGCTGTACGAATCAACTTAAGTGATTCAGGTCTTGAACCAACACAAACTAAAATTTTTTCCTTGGTAGGCCAGATATGTTTAATACCAAGATCTTGCCTATATAAAAGCACTTCGGTGTTAACACGATTTGCCATGATACGAAAAGCAATTTCACGAAGCGCAATCAAATTTCCTTTACGAAAAAAATGATCGCTAGCCAATGCTGCCTGTTCAGGATAGTAAACCTTACCTTCCTGCAGGCGTTTTAATAAGGCATCGGGTGGTATATCAACAAGTTCAATTGTATCAGCTAATTCGAGCATAAAATCAGGTACTGTTTCTTTGATCGGCGCATGAATAATTTGCGCTACGGTTTTATTTAAGCTCTCAATATGTTGCACGTTTAAGGTGGTATAAACATCGATGCCGCGTTCTAATAATTCTTTAATGTCCTGCCATCTTTTTTTATGGCGAAGTCCAGGGATATTCGAATGGGCCATTTCATCCAACAAAATCAGGGCTGGATGACGATTTAGTGCAGCATCGATGTCAAATTCTAATAATTGCTTACCATGATAATCAACAGTTTGCTTAGGTAAAATTTCAAATTTAGATAAAATAGCTTCGATTTCCTTTCTTCCATGCGATTCGGCAACGCCAATAACAACATCTAAACCCCGCGATTTATCTTCTAGCGCATCAGTTAACATTTCATGTGTTTTACCGACGCCAGGTGCTGCTCCTAGATATATCTTTAATTTCCCCCGAGTCTCTTGATGTTCTTCTTTTTTTACTCGCTGTAATAATTTATCAGGATTGAGTCGACGCTCTGTCATGAGCACTCCTTAATTTATTGAGGGCTAAATTTAATTCTAAAACATTAATTCTCGGCTCACCTAAAATGGAAAAACTACGCTTGATGATGAGTTGATCGATTAAGTTTCTTAATTTTTCTGCGGAAATGTGACTTGCCTTTGCCACGCGATTTATCTGAAAATATGCTGCAAGCGGACTGATTTCAGGGTCTAAGCCGCTTGCAGAAGCTGTAACCAAATCAACAGGCACTAATTGCGGATTATTCGAATCAGATTGATGAAGATGATTGACACGATCATTGACCATCGTCAAAAAATCAGGATTGGAAGGGCCCATATTAGAGCCGGATGAATTGGCAGCATTATAGGGAAAGGGTGAAGTTGCTGATGGTCTTCCCCAAAAATAATTTGCTGAATTAAAATATTGCCCGATTAATTGTGAGCCAATGATTTGATTGTGATCTTGCAAGAGACTACCATTTGCTTGCCAGGGGAAAAATAATTGAGCAATCGCTGTTACTGCTAGAGGATAAATCACACCGGTTAATAGCGTGAGTATACTGAGCAGCATGAAAGATATTTTTAATTGTTTTACAGCATGTTTGTACATCATATTTATCCTGCTAAATGTAATCCAGTTAATATTAAATCAATTAATTTAATGCCAATGAAGGGTAGGATTAAACCGCCTAGTCCATAGATACAGACATTTTTTCTTAGTAAGTTGGCAGCAGTGGTTGGGCGATATTGTACTCCACGTAAAGCAAGTGGAATAAGAAGCACAATAATTAAAGCATTGAAAATAACAGCTGATAGAACAGCCGATTGTGGTGTTGCAAGATGCATAATATTTAATGCATTTAATGCAGGATAAGTGCTTGCAAATGCGGCGGGTAAAATAGCAAAATATTTTGCGACATCATTGGCAATACTGAAAGTAGTTAAAGTACCTCTGGTCATTAATAATTGTTTGCCGATTTTTACCACTTCAATTAATTTAGTTGGATTGGAATCTAAATCAACTAAATTTCCTGCTTCTTTTGCTGCTTGTGTGCCAGAATTCATGGCAACAGCAACATCAGCTTGAGCAAGTGCAGGTGCATCATTAGTGCCATCACCCGTCATGGCAACCAAATGTCCTTCTGCTTGTAAGTCTCGTATAAGGTTTAACTTATCTTCAGGTTTTGCATTAGCAAGAAAGTCATCGACGCCCGCTTCACCGGCAATGGCAGCTGCTGTCAGCGGATTGTCGCCAGTGACCATAATTGTTTTTATGCCCATTAATCTTAGCTGCGCAAAGCGTTCTTTAATGCCGCCTTTAACGATATCTTTTAAATGGATGACACCTAAAATAGTCTTACCCTCTGTGACGACTAAGGCAGTGCCGCCTTTACGAGAAATACCATCAACATTTTTTTTGATAAAATCAGGAATCAATCCGCCTAACTGTGTGACATATTCTTCAATGGCATTGGCTGCACCTTTTAAGATTTGCCTATCAGCAAATTTGACGCCGCTCATTCTAGTTTGTGCAGTAAAGGGAATAAAGCTTGCACCTAATTCAGCAATTTCACGTCCACGCAGATTATATTTTTCTTTTGCTAAAATGACGATACTTCTTCCTTCTGGCGTTTCATCTGCTAATGAGGCGAGTTGAGCGGCATCCGCCAATGTTTCAATGCTCACATTTTCTGCTGGTATAAATTCAGTTGCTTGACGATTTCCTAGCGTGATAGTTCCTGTTTTATCTAAAATTAAAACATCAATATCACCCGCTGCTTCTACGGCATGTCCAGATAGGGCAATGACATTGGCTTGAATCATTCTATCAATGCCTGCAATGCCAATGGCTGATAGCAAGCCGCCTATAGTGGTCGGTGCAAGACAGACGAATAAGGCGGCTAAAACAGTAATCGTAATGACTGCGCCAGTCTTTGAAGCTGAGGCGCTATAAATTGAAAAAGGTAATAAGGTCGCGCAAACAAGAAGAAAAACGATAGTTAGTGCTGCCAATAAAATTGTTAATGCAAGTTCATTAGGTGTTTTTTGCCGCTTAGCACCTTCCACCAAGGCAATCATTCTATCTAAAAAAGTTTCGCCAGGATTAGAAGTGATGCGAATGATCAAGCAATCTGAAATAACTTGTGTACCGCCTGTGACTGCGCTTCTATCACCGCCGCTTTCTCTGATAACAGGTGCGCTTTCTCCCGTCACAGCACTTTCATTAACAGAGGCAATGCCTTGAATGACTTCACCATCACTGGGAATATAATCACCGGCTTCGACTAAGACGATATCACCAACGCCTAATTCAGCTGATTTCACTAAATCATATTTAGCCTTTGCAAAATCTTTACTGGGACATTTTGCCAATTTTTTTGCGATGATTTCACGCCTTGTTTTTTTTAATGCTTGAGCTTGTGCCTTGCCTCGGCCTTCTGCCATCGCTTCTGCAAAATTGGCAAATAATAAAGTAAACCATAACCAAATCGTAATAGCTAAAATAAATCCTGCTGGTGCTTCACCCTTTGCTAATATGGCTTGAATAAATAAAGCCGAAGTCAAAATAGAGCTGATATAAACGGTAAACATAATAGGATTGCGCACTTGATGCGTTGGCGACAATTTTAATAAGGCATCATAAATCGCCGTATTAATTATTTTGAAATTCCAGATAGAAGAATGTTCGTGTTCAATGCCCATACTTCCCCCATAGCATCAATTGTTCAACGATAGGACCCAAAGCAATAGCAGGAAGAAAAGATAGCGCACCAATGATGATAGTCACACTAATCAAGAGAATGATAAAGAGTGGAGTGTGTGTCGCTAAGGTGCCTGAGCTATTAGGAATGATTTTCTTTTTTACTAAGGATCCTGCAATGGCAAGTGTTGGAATGGCAATCCAATAGCGGCCGATCAACATGGCTATGCCTCCTAAGATATTATAAAAAGGTGTATTGGCATTAAGACCGGCAAAGGCACTGCCATTATTGTTTCCCATTGAAGAGAAAGTATAAAGCATTTCTGTAAAACCATGAGCACCAGGATTGGCAATTGAACTAACACCAGCTTCACTAACAGAAGCAATGGCAGTTAATAGCAGTACAGTTAAGGGCATGATTAACACGGCAAGTGATGCCATTTTCATTTCATAGGGTTCAATTTTTTTGCCTAAATATTCGGGTGTTCTGCCCACCATTAATCCGGCAATAAATACGGTAATGATGACAAGCATTAACATGCCATATAAACCTGATCCTACACCGCCAAAAATCACTTCACCTAAATGCATTAACCAAAGAGGTACAAAGCCACCGCTTGCTGTGAATGAATCATACATAGCATTCACTGAACCATTAGAGGCAGCCGTCGTAGCGCTTGCCCATAAGGCTGAGTTGACAATTGCAAAACGACTTTCTTTGCCTTCCATATTGCCTGCTGGATAAAGATTTACTTCTGGACTTTGATTGATTCCCATTTTGCTAAAAGCGGGATTTCCCTGCTGTTCTGATAGAGTTGCGAACAAAACAAAGGGAATGAAGATAATAAACATGGCAATCAAAATCGCTCGACCTTGTTTGGGATCATTAACCAACATGCCAAAGCTGTAACAAAGCGCAGCAGGGATGAGTAAAATAGCGAGCATTTCTAGAAAATTACTGAGTGGATTGGGATTTTCAAAGGGATGCGCTGAATTCGTATTAAAAAAACCACCGCCATTCGTGCCTAATTGTTTAATTGCAATTTGTGATGCAACTGGCCCCATCGCAATTTCTTGCGTTGTCACCTTGACTATTTCATTTTTGCTTTGTTCATAAGTGAAGGGTTGAATTAATGAAACAGTTTGATTAGCTTTAAAATTTTGAATGACGCCTTGTGAAACGAGTAGGATAGAAAAAATGAAAGCAAGTGGAATGAATAAGTATAAAATGCTGCGAGTGCTATCTACCCAAAAATTTCCTAAATATTGACTTTCCTGTCTGGTAATTCCTCTAATCAAAGCGAGTAATAATGCAATGCCCGTTGCAGCCGAAATAAAATTTTCTACGGTAAGCGCTAGCATTTGCGTTAAATAACTCATGGTAGTTTCACCGCTATAAGATTGCCAATCTGTGTTAGTGGCAAAGCTAATAGCAGTGTTAAAGGCAAGATGAGCGGAGGGTGCTGAAAAATGCTGGGGATTAAGAGGAAGATAAAATTGTAGACGTTGAATAAAGTAAACAGCAAATATACCGAGTACGTTGAACAATAGCATGGAGAATAAATAGTGTTTCCAATTCATTTCTTCTTTAGGATTGATGCCACATATTTTGTAAATGAATCGTTCTAGCGGCAGTAAATTTTTTCTTTTATATACCTTGGCGATATACCATCCCAAGGGTTTGATTAAAAGTAAAAGAACGCCGAGGTATAAGATGATTTGAAGCAGGCCGATTTCTGTCATGAAGGCATCCTTAGCCAGCAAAGCTTAAAATAATTCTGGTCTCACTAAGACAATTAATAAATAAATAAATAATCCACAAGTAATAAGGCCGCAAATGAAATAAAGACCCATTATTCTCTCCTTGACAAGGTATCAAAGAAGTTGATTAAGCCAAGACTAAGGGCTAAAAAAATCAAGATGATGCCTAGCATGATAAGGTCTGCCATGATTGCTTGCACCTTAATGGGATCGTAATAGATAAGCTTAGCAATTTATTGGAAATAAGGCCATGGATTGTCATTGCTGGTCTGGTCCCTCACCCCCTGCCCCTCTCCCCTCGCAAAAAGCGCTCCGGAAGAGGGGAGCGTCCTAAGTTATTTCGAGGAAAAAAGTTAGAACTTTCCCCTCTTCCGGAGCGCTTTTTGCGAGGGGAGAGGGGCAGGGGGTGAGGGCCTTATCCAATCACCCAACTCTCCAGCATCGCCTTAGCTAGAGGATAATTCACCTCATAAGAACTCACAGGCGCTCTATAACCCCAAGCTTGAAAGAAACGTCCATCTTTACTGAGAAACATCACTTGCCAATGCTTCAGTTGGTGACCATTTTCATTAAAAATTAAGCTGACTGATTCACCTTGTTCATCTTGATCTTGGGGTAAGCTAATAGTTGTACGTTTGAAAAATTTTACACCGGCTGTATGTTTGGGTACCTGCGAAATAAAATCATCCATCAAGTCTTTTACTGTTGCATAATGTCCGCCTGCTTTTTTCGTGTAAATCGTTTGTATATTGACGAGGGTATAAGCTTCCTTGCCAGGTAAATCTTTGAAGACAACAACGCCACTACCCTCATCATGGGGCCGCCACTGATTGGGATATTGAATGGAATAACGATATTTTTGACTAGTAAAAGTATGCTTGAGCAAATCACTGTCTGCATAAACAAGAGAATAATAGCCAAGTAATAGTAGGCTAGACACAAGAAATTGTTTGAACATTCTAACCTCCTCCCAAGGCAACAATTAAGTCAACAGCGGCTGTCATTCATCATGCTCCATTCGATCAATTTTACGGTATAAATATTTAAAATTCAATGAGATAGCTTGTGAAATAATACTCGGAGATTAATAATAGACTATATTATTCCGAATCCCTTCAAACATCAGATAAATAACCGGTGTCGTATTCGAAAAATCATCACCTCTTATTTTTCTTCTGATGTGCTAGCGCAGGTATCTGAGTAAGAATGTTATTGCTCATTTCCTTCTTACTAATATTAAATTCTTCCTTCATGAATTTTGCTAGCGCATCAGCTAGATTACTTTGCGAACTAAACCATCTTTGACTATGTGCAGTATCTCTGACATGACGATAGGTTTTAGTGACAGCAGTCATTAGAGCATCACGTTTAGCATTCGGATCTAGATTGTCACTCAATCTAATCGTTTCTAATTCGTCCATTAGTTTTTTTATAGTCTCAGTTCTTTTTGTTTTCAAATGAGAAGGGCTCAATTGAATGTTTAATGTTTGATAAGCACAGGTAAAGGGAAATTGTGTTCTTGCCATTTTTACAGCATGAGGATTGAGCAAAGGATAAAGCGCTTTAGCATTTGCACTCGTTTTTTTCGCTAAATCGAGAAGAATAATTCGTATTCTTGCTTGCTCTTCAGGTGTTGTGGCAACAGGATTAAGATTCTCCTGTGGATTGAATTTAAGTTTGGCTCTATCCATGTAGTTATTCAGTGTGATGCCACGTTGATCGAAAAATTCTTCGACTTTGAGAGAAAAATCCTGTCCCTGCGCTTTTCTGATGTCACTCAAATCAGGAACAGTTTCATCATCTATCACATGCGGAACCATGCCTATTTTTCCGTACTTATAAGGCAATCCTAGGCCATCTTTTGATAAGATAAATGCTTCTAGCGCATCGCCTAGTTTGCTGCTAAGTAATCCTTGGTTTTTTCGTATTTGCCAGTAAGTGTCGAGGACAGCTTGTTCGAGTTGTTTTAGTTTTTCTTGTAAGGAGATATCTTTTTTATTAATTTCGATTAATTGAGTATGAAGCGGTGAAAAATATTTACCATGGTTTGTCTTGAAATTTTTCCCCGTATTGTAAGCATAGCGCATCATACCGCTAATGTTAGACATTTTATCAAAAATTTCAAATAATTGATTTACTCGGGTTATGAAGGTTGGCTGTCCGAATATCTTGTTAAAATCGTCTAGAGCGAATGATAGCAAATATTTTTCACCGACTTTAGTTTGTGAATCTGCTAATTCACTAAAGTATTTACTTTTTTCCTTTATGGGTTCTTCAATTGTTCTTACTAAATCGTTTAACATACTTGGATCTAATTCTTCGGATCCATTTAAAGTTTTATATATATAATTATTCATTGTAACAAGAAAGGATCTTAATATATTGCAGGTGTTAATTTCATCAGTTAATTTATTTATCTCGACCGCAGATTCATTTCCTTGTATTAGCAGCTCTCTTTCTTCGTCTAAGCGAGATTGACGAGCATATAAGTACTTATCAGCAAGATAGCAATGAAATATTAAACGATTTTTACCTTCCGCATTAAAACTTTCAAAGGTATTTGATATTTTCTCAAAAAAAATGGGCCCTTTTTCCGCGAGGATAAGATTCGATTGTTCTTCCGGTGTTAAGCCGTCATCTATTTTTTTATACCAATCTTCTAGTACTTGAATAAATTCCCCTAGCGTTTTATAGCTATGGATATCAAGAGGTGACTCCCGTTGTGATGTATGTTGCATCGAACGCCTCGTTTTTGCCGGAATGTTTTTATTATCATTTTGATCAAGATATTAAAGTGACTTATCTTGTTTAATTATAGCTTATTTTGTTTATTTAGAGATTATTTTATAGAATAGATGGGTTAAAAATGCGGTATATTCAAATGGTTGGAAGTCAATCTTTAAGTAAACACATACATCACTGTTTCATACAAGTATTCCACCTCTCCCTTTTCATTTTTATATTTTTCATAAAGTGCTTTTAAATTCCTTTCAAAACCCTCATATTTCGGATGGCCTTGTTGCGGAATATATGAGATAGATAGCAGGCGACCCAAAAGTTCATCATAGCTATGAAAGGTCTGCTTTGTATTCATCGAAAATTTTTGAAATGGCGCTTGAAGCAAATCATGTAATATTATTTCATCTTCAATATTTTCCATTTTGACAGAGAGAAAATCGATGCCATCATGAATAAAAATATGTCGAATACCTTCCATGAACTTGGATTGATAATAGGCTTTTTTATTCCAAATAATGGCAAGCTTGCCATTAGATTTCAAAATACGCTTAAATTCAGCTGCAGTTTTTGCATTGGCAAACCAATGTAGTGATTGAGCACAAAATATAAAATCAATAGAGTGGTCTTGTAATGAAGTGCTATCTGCGGTTCCCATGACACTTGTGAAATTGGCGTATTGAATTAAATTCCTTTCTGCTGCTTCTCTCATTTCATTATTGGGTTCTACAGAATAAACCCGATTGCCATTCTTTAATAAAATCTCGCTAAAAATGCCAGTGCCCGATCCTATGTCTGCGCAGATTGATTGGGAACCAAAATCAAAATTGTTTTGTAAATAAGTTAAGAGTTCGAGGGGATAGCTTGGTCGATATTTGACGTAATTATCGACACGGTCAGTGAATCGGTCTGAGGTCTGCGGCATGATATTTTTCCTGATAGATGTATCAGCATATTAGCAGTAATTTTTCGGGCGATAAACGCGGCATTTTCAAATTCCCTCACAATCTGATATAATTTTATTAAAATTGTGAGGGAATTTATGTATCACCATCGTTTAATTGAGGAAAAATTGACCAATTTAGCTGCTTATTCCAAAATAGTCCTAGTATTAGGTGCAAGACAAGTTGGAAAAAGCACGCTTTTAAAACATTTATTTCCCGATGTAAAACACATTTTGTTCGATCCCGTTCAAGATTTTTATAATGTGCGTCAAGATCCCGATTTATTTTTAAATCATTTTTCAGCGCCGATTATTCTAGATGAAATTCAATTTGTTCCTCAATTATTGCCAGCCTTGAAGCGCCGTGTCGACTTATCATCACAAATGGGACAATATTATTTAACGGGTTCGCAAAACTTAAGTATGATGCGTCAAGTCTCAGAAAGTTTAGCGGGACGCGTTGCAATATTGCATGTAGGTCCAATGACCACAAGTGAAATTGAGAATCAAGCAAGTAATTGGTTAAGTCATTATCTTGCTGAACCACGTTCTGTTTTAAATATGAGTGCAGTCACAAACAAAAATTTATTTACTGCATTATGGCGCGGAGGCTTGCCCGGTATTTTGAATACACCTAATGAATTAATACCTAATTATTTTTCTTCCTATGTTCAAACTTATTTAGAACGCGATGTAAGGCTTATTGATAATATTAAAGATTTATATACTTTTGATAGGTTTATTGGCATTGCTAGCGTGTTAACGGCGCAAGAAATAAATTATTCACAATTGGGCAGAGAACTTGGCTTGACATCAACACTTGCAAAAAATTGGCTGGATTTGCTGCTATATTCTTATCAATGGGATGAAGTGCAACCCTATCATGGTAACAGCATTAAACGCTTGAGCAAACGACCCAAGGGTTATATCACAGATTCTGGTTTGGCCTGTTATCTTCAGCGTATTTCATCTCCCGAAGCATTAGCGCGTCATCCCACTTTAGGCGCTATCTTTGAAACATTTGTCGTCAATAATATTAAGAGAATGGCAGATGCCTTGCCTATTGCTCCACAATTTTATCATTGGCGCACGAATGGCGGTGCAGAGGTTGATCTCATCATGGAAATAGATGGCATGTTTTATCCTATCGAAATTAAGTGCAAAACTACGATTACTAAACATGATGCAAGAGGTATTCATGCTTTTCGCGAGACATTTCCTCAGCTTCGCATTCAACCAGGATTAATTATTTATGCGGGTACTGAGTGCTATCCTGTGACAGAAAATGTGATGGCTTTTCCTTGGTATGTCAGTGTTTAAACTAATCACAAATCAAATTTCGAAGTAAAACAGCCGTTTACAAATAACCTGGAAAAGTCAAAAACGAAAAAATTGACATTGATCGGTTAAATCAGCAGAATTTGCTCGCATATAAAATAGAAACGAGGATATCAGCATGCTTGCCCGTCAAAAATGTTACATGGCTTACTATGAACTGTCTTATTTTCAGAAAAAGTTCTGGGCCTTCTACTTTGCTAATGAACCACAAGCATTTGTTCAAGTGGAAGAAGAGGGGAAATGCGAGCTCATTGAAAGTTTTGAATGCTATATCCCAGAAGATTTTTGTGTCAAGTATAATCACAAATCACTTATAGATATGCCTCTCGAATTCTTTGAAATAGAAAATGAGGCTTATAAGGCGATGCGGGAAACGACACTCCCGCTTTTTCAATTTGATCCCTCGCTGGAACTACCAATTGGACACGCTGTGGCTTGCCTATCCCACCTTTCCAGGCAATTGCTAAAAATAAATGAAAGTGTTAACAAATTACTTGATGCTGTTACATCTTCAACGCCGAATTATACTCGCCATGCTGTTTCAGATATCGCCTCACGCAAAGAAAAAATTATAGAAAATAAATTTAATTTTCTCATGCAATTTATTTTTTATACGGGATTTAAAGGAGGCTTGGATCGAGAAACTGTTTTTACGCTGATTCAACCCACGCTGCTTGATATGACTGCTCATAATATGATGAAAAATGAATTACACAAGAAAATTGATCATGATCCATTGCATTTTATTAGATTATTCTCCGGCAACAAACTAAATAAGGCACTAGGCATTTTTTTACAGAATTATTTCTATATAAAAATAATAGTCCCTTATTACAGACAGGGTAATCATTCCGATGATCCAATTAGATGGGATGAAATTGAATTCTTTAAGAATTATAGCTTGCTTGATTGGGCTATCTATCTTAATCAGGTTGACGCTATTACCAGCCTTTGCGCCAACTCTCAACTTATTTGGCATATAAGCGGTGCCAATAAAGATAATGCATTACAAAAAGCTATTTGCTTTAACCGCCCCGAAGCGCTAGCTATTTTACTAGAACGGATAGGAAAAATAGACAAAGAGAAGCTTCATTCTTTACTGCAAGCTATTTGCGATCACGCCCCGAATGGGCCGGCTTATGAAGTACATAATATTTTAATAAATTATGTTATCAAAAATCCTGGTATCGTCTCTTTAAGTGATTTAGATAATAAACCCCGCAGTTTTATGGCAACATTTCTACGTACTCTTACCACTAATTGCAACACAGACCGTTACCTATTCCATGTTGATACACTTAAATTGATTTTAAGAACAGATAAGCTTGATCTAACAAGTGTGTTAAATGAGTATTACGTTAGCGGTGATCGCTACAAATCTTTGACTTTTTTTAATGCTATTTCATATTTGCTGAGACAGAATCATTACAGTTACATAAAAAATAATCTTGATACTATTTTAGAAGTCATCCGATTATTATTTCCCTTCCTTAGCAATACACATAAAAAAGAGCTTCGACTATTACCGGCAAAAGGCGAATGTCAAAAAATTGGCGATCTTATTGAGCGGCTTAGTATCCCTCGAGTAGCAAATGGTCCTGAAAGAGACAATGAAGATGCTGCCATATTATACGGAAAACTAAGGTGTTATATCAATGGATGTGCCTGGACTGAAATCACAGATATGTTTTTGACCGCAACAAGGGATACCTCTATTTTACTCATCCATTTACAGGCCATGATGGATCCGAAACGGGGAATTCAGGAATATGAAGACATAATTAAGTATGAGCACTTTTTATCTGTGATTCTGTCAGACGAACTGGTAGACCATATAATAAAAAATCGATTTCAGGATATGCTGCTTGCAACTATCCTGGCAAAGGTACATCAATGTGCATTATCCATGAATAAGAAAATAAGCAGTATACGGTGTTTATCCAATATACATTATCTCGTTAACACCATCTGCAGTACACCAGATTATCTTTCAGCGCTTGATACACATTTAATACGAATGGAAAAATTATTGAATATCTCGATTGAGAATACAAATGTACCAACGACTTTTGCAAATCCAGTTGCAGGCTTATGCCTTGATTTATTGTCACTGGTGCAAAGATACTTAGGTAAAGAAATGCGATATTGTCATACAAAATAGTAGCATGAAAATGCTCCATAAACTGAAGTCATGATGATTATCCCTGATCTCTATGTTTGCCATCCACATAATACCAGCGATTTTCGATTTGGTGAAAGTCGCTCAATTCATGAATACAATCTTCTTTACCATCCTCGCTAAAATAAGCGATAAACTCAACCTGACCTTTATTTTCTGTGCCGCTACTATGCAAGACTTTTAATCCAAGCCATTTAACTTTGCTCGCCCAATGCTTTGCAGATTGGGCATCGAAGCGATTTGCTGCAGGGGCTTTCATGGTTTGTAAAATATACTCTATGTTAGCTTGGGTGTAGGCGGTATATCGAGATCGCATGAGTTGCTCAGGTGTTGCTGGTATTTTGCCATCATCAATATAGCTGCCGCAGCATTCGCTATAGGGTTTATTTGAATTGCAGGGGCAGCTTGGCATTGCGAAACCTTCCAATCAATTTTATTTTTATCAAGTATTCCTTTTTTCATCTTCAAGCGCAAGTTGAAATTCTTTAGCTAAAATATCAATCTGCGATATTTTGAAATCTATAAAACCAGCGTTTTGATTGAAAAAATGGATATTTTATGTTAGTTTCGCGCGAACTTATACCAGTTCATTGCGGAAATATCATGATATTAACTATGCTAAAAGCAAAACTCCATCAAGCAGCAATTACCCATGCTGAATTGCATTATGAAGGTTCCTGTGCCATTGATGAGGAATTGTTAGAAATGCTTGGAATATTAGTAAATGAACAAATACAAATTTATAACTTGAATAATGGGAATCGATTTACAACCTATGCAATTCCCGCACCTCGAGGATCTAAGATGATTTCAGTGAATGGTGCTGCAGCATTATTAGCAAGTCCCAATGACCGCGTTATCATTTGCGCCTATGCTATGTTTGATGCGGTGGAAGCAAAGCAATTCAATCCGGCTATTGCCATGTTGGATGAAAATAACAATATCAAATCAACAAAGAATATTCAGCAGGATTTTTTATGCAAAGAAGAATGAATTTCTTTTATCACGATGAATCTGACATTGGATCATTCGCAGACATTCCACAAGATTGTATTAATCACATTAGTTCATATCTGACCATTCGGCAATCAAATCGATTGCGAGTAAATCATGATATGAATAATTTAGTAAATAATTTTCCCGAAGTGAAGCATGACCATCAACTCATTAAAGAAGTAGAAGCTTTTAATCAGTATAATAAAGATATGCTTCCAGCATTTTTTTCTTCAGCTGTTTATATTGTATTAGCAGCTAGTATCTACGGTGAATCAAAAATTGATATCACGTTTAAAGATGTGCTAACTATCGATAAAAAAAGAATAAACGAAAATATATTTGATATGAGTATGGGGGCGCTTATTGCAGGTTGCGGTGAATATTTTGTAAGTCCTATTACATTCAAAGATTGTATTCCTGAAATGATCCTAGGAGCGGCCACTACTATCGGTGGAATTTATGGCATCCGTTTGGGCTATTGTTTAGTAGATACATTTTTAAAACAGACTTCTCTTCCTAAGGATTTAAAATATATAGGCTCTTATGCGGGTTTAATGATAGGTGAATATGTTGCAGCGAAATCAACACGTGCTGTGTGGTATGCAATGCAAGGCGGCGATTTGTTTTATTTATTTAAAAAAGAAAAGGAAAAAGTAAATGCGGTTGTTGAAAAGTTGGGGTGTTTTTTTAAATGATTCTTAATATCTAATCTATAGTAGTTCAAACTTAATGCTGATAAAATGGTGGGTGTGTTTAGTTCGGTCGATAAAGAGTGATTATTCATGTCAAATTGCAGAGTGTATGGGAAATCACCCTATAAAGTTGTACTGTTGCATGGCGGCCCAGGTGCTGCTGGCACATTAAAAGAGTTGGCGCAAATATTATCGAATGATTGTGGAATACTGGAGCCACTGCAAACAAAAGATTCGCTTATAGGGCAGGTAGAAGAGCTTAAAGAAACACTAGACCAATATGCTGATTTACCAGTTTTATTAATAGGGCATTCATGGGGAGCAATGCTAGGATTTATTTTTACAGCGACATATCCAGCATATGTCAATAAGCTAATGATGGTTGGCAGTGGTCTTTTTGATCCCAAGTATGTAAAGAATATTATGGAAACAAGATTAAGTAGGCTATCTGAAGATAAACAACTTCGACTTAACAATTTAATGGAAAAATTAAATGAAGAAAACAATGAATCAGATGAGCTGATGTACCAATTTGGTAAATTAATAGAAGAAGCTGATTCATTTGATCCAATCAAATTAAGTGATTATGAAATCATGAAAGGCCAATATCACATACATAAAATGGTTTGGCCAGAAGCTGCAAAAATGCGTGAAAACGGTGAATTACTTGCTTTAGGTAAAAAAATAGAATGTCCAGTTATTGCTATTCATGGAAATTTTGACCCTCATCCCTATCAAGGGATAAAAGAGCCATTGGAAACAGTAGTAGATAATTTTACATTTATTTTGTTGGATAAATGTGGACATGAACCATGGATTGAGCGGCAGGCGAAAGATCAATTTATTAATTTAGTTAATGATAATTTACCGGAAAAAATGCCAAATATAAAACTGGGAAAATTTTAAGAAAAGGGGTCAAGTATCTCCATTTAAAAAAACTGATTCAAAATCAAAATAGGTAGTTTTTACAAATGGAGATACTTGACCCCTTTCCCTCTGACCCCTTTCCCTCCGAAAGCTTTTCGCCCATATATTGGAAGTACTTATGAAACGCAAATACAACATCGCATTAATCCCCACAGAAAAAGCTCAATCAATTATTCAATGCGCTGATTTTTTATCAGCTATTGCAGATCGTTATTTGCTAGGCATAAATTCCTTTCCCCATGTAACTTTATGCCAATTTGAAGCAAATGAGTCGGATATAAAATCTATTTGGGAAAAAGCCTGTAATGAAATACATCAAAAATCAATTGAGTTAACATTTGAAGAATTTAGCTGCATTAGCTTCGATGAAATTATTTTTTGGGTATCTTTGCTGCCTGATCATCGCGATGTATTGATACAAATGCATGCTGTTATTGCAGGCATTGTTAATAAATCCATTAAAAGTAATTATGATCCGCACCTGACATTAATCAATACGAAAGATTCCACCTACGAAAATTTGGTTGATAAACTTACTGCAAGATATGCACCCATTCAAGATGCCTTTGTTTTGGCTTTGGGAAGATCGGATGAAATTGGACAATTGATTGAGGTGATTAGCTCTTGTCGTTGATAATTGATTATTAATTTTTATAATCGCGTGAGAAAATGAATAATATAACGACCGTTTCTATGCTGCCGCAGCGCTAGGTAATTTTCGGGATTTTCTAAACCAACCCGCAGCATCTTTTCCGAAAAAGATAAGATATAAAGCGATTAGTTGTACAACTATATTGGTAATGGTTAACAATCCTATAACTATGGAATGTTCGAATATTTTATTCCATTGC
>JABDDF010000027.1 GCA_013287745.1 Gammaproteobacteria bacterium | reverse complement strand
AGTGGTAATCCGAGTAATAGAGCGCTTGATAGTGCCAGTTTTTTCCGGTTGAAATACATAACTTACATCTCCTTGAAATGTTGCAACTTGATAAAATACTACGTTTCGACGTTCTAATAGAAAAATCCAAACGATAAAAAGTCTTTACTTGAAAGGAAGTTTAGTGAAATAAGAGGTCAGCAATCTAAATGAGCTTGATAGGAAATATCTTGCTAATGTAATCATCCATTTTGTGAAAGTAAAGACTATTTAATTAAATATTTTTATCTCTACATTCTCACCGTATAAGCTCTCACTGTCAGCATTGAAATAACGCGCGGCACACTTCTCATCAACTGAATCAAAGTAACAAGGGCATCGAGTTGAGCGCGGTTATCAACCACACCGCTCAGAAAAACAATTCCCTGATTTGTTTGAATGCCAATGGGAATGTGATCAATGTCGATATTCTTGCCAAAAATTTTCTGCCGCACAATCGCTCCTTTGACGCGCGCAGTGATGAGTAAGTCGGCTAGGTTGGGTGAAACTTGTGTTGTTGATAATTGATCGACAAACACATCGCGCACATCTTTCACGGATGCAATGGTTTGCACTAATTGAACCGCTTGTTCTTCAGTCGGAATAGTGCCAGCAATTGAGACGATGCCTTGATTGACTGCGATCTGAAAGGAGGTTTCTGACAAACCGGCTAGTTTATGATTTTGCTGAATGGCTTGTTGAATGCGCACAGTCATTACATCATTGGGAGGGATGGGTGCTTGTATGGGGCCGCCGATTGCCATGGTTTCTGCGTAGCTCATCGCAGCAAATAAATAAAATACTAGACAGATGAAATAGCGAACTAACATAGCGTTTTTCATAAGTGGGATCCTTCCACTGCTAATGGGTTTAATGTATCACAAGATGAAAGGCAGAAAAAACCCCGTTTCTTGGCTTGAAACGGGGTGGAGAGTCAATGATAAGAAGGAAGATATTGCTATTCGCTGCCGCTACTGCCACCCTGACGCATATTACGGGTCGTGCGTGGCTCTTTATCATCTACAAGAAGGTTAGTCTCTTCAGTCTTAAGTTCTGCCTCCGTCTTAGCACGAGATTTCTCAGAAAAGAAAGTACATTTAATCACATAAGCGCTAATCCCTACCGTGCCTGTCACACAAGCACCTATGGTTATAATCAGCGGCCAATAATACTCCCAACAATTGGGATCGTCTTTGACATCATAGTTCTGCAAACCGTAATTAACACAGGCTAACTGTGTGGAATCGAGCGTTACATTGCCGTTAGAGCAATCATAGGCTGAGATAGTGGCATTGGGGGATTGAAGTGCACAAGTCGCATTCACTTCGTTTATTAAACTGCCATTACAAACTTTGTCTATAACCTCATTAAAGGTTCCACATTTTACCCCATCAATCACTGCATCATTAACAATTTCAGCAATTTGCGAAATGGCTTCTGCACTCTCAGCAACAATTTCAACGCAAGCTTCTGCATCTTCTCGCATCCCCGTTACTATCGTATTGATATCTTCTTTTATGGTATCTCTGACAAAACAATAAATAGCAGCGGTTGAATTTCTTACTAACGCCATAATTTCATTCCTTTTGCATAAAAAACATCATTTAATTTTTTTTAGATAGTGCACAGTGACGCACCTACTTGCGCGCCACTATACGTGCGCCAAATATCACTGTCTATAATCAAATGAAAAAATTTCTCTAAATTCTCTTAGGCAGTTAGAATAGCCGCTTACTTAGGAGTATGCGGCATGTTAAAAGCGGTACGCCAGCGCGTCATTAAACAATTGTGGCAGCATTACAAGCAAAGATCTTCGCAGATGCAGCATTTGCAAACTGTCTTAGCGCATAAGGGATTGCATCATTTGCCCTTAGATCATTTTGCAATCATTGATTTACCCGGATTGCATTCTGGCATTCCGCAATTAAGCAAATTATTTTCTTTCATTGGCTATGTTGAACAAGGCCGTGATTATCTGCCAGAAAAACAGAATGCTTTCCTTTGGATGACAGAAGAAGACAGCATGGAAAGTAAAGCGGGGGATGTATTGCCGCAAGCAGTTGTTGCTGATTTTCATTTGGATGCCTTGCCGCGCGAGATAAAAATAATCATTGAAAAATATGCAGCGATGACAGCCATTTTTCCTGAATCGGAATTGCAGACCCTAAGTCAGCGGGCTGCGAAAGGCGAGCAAATAGCCGCTCTGCATTTAGAACAATTTATCATGAAATATTTAACTGGCAGAGATTGGCCGCTGCCAACGCTGCGTGAATTTCATCTTGTACGAGAATGGAATGAATTACTGGCTTGGGTATTAGTGTTTGGCCGCAGGCCTAATCATTTTACTTTATCTATTCATTTATTAAATTATTTCAAAGATATTAATGAATTTCAGCTCTTTGTCGAACATGAGGCAAAGCTCGTTTTAAATTTGCAAGGCGGTGCGATTAAAGGCGGTACAAGTTATGGTATTTCACAGGGCTCGACCTTGGGCACAGTTGAACTACTGAATTTGGCTGACGGGCAAATTTCTATTCCAGGTGATTTTGTCGAATTTGTTTGGCGTTATGCGAGTGTGAGTTCAGCGCCGGTGTTGTGGACGGATTATTTTAATGGTTTTATTGCGAGGCAGGCGACGCATGTGATTGAGTCGCTTTATAGACAGGGCAGCGCGGTTTGAATCTGGAGAGAAATCGTCGCTGCGCAGATGTTCGTCGCAAAAAGCGCTCCTCGCAACGACGAACGCCTTCGCAACGACGAACACCTGCTCAACGACGAACACCTTCGCAACAACAAACGCTTTTATAACAACAAACGCTTTTATATCAACAAACGCTTTTATATCAACAAACGCTTTTATAACAACAAACGCTTTTAAACGACGAACGCTGCGACCTTACACACTATTCACCTCCAACCACGACAAAATATCATTACACACATCGCGCACCGAACGCTCATCCGTGATAACAGTAAAATCAGCAATGTCTTCATAGATAGGTTCACGTTCGCGCCACATGGCAATGAGAACTTCCTTTGGATTTTCACCCTGGAGCAAGGGACGTTTTTTATCGCGTTTCAAACGATTTAATTGTGTATTCAAAGAAACTTCCATATAAATAACGATGCCGCGCTGGCGTAAAAAATTGCGCACTTCAGGTGTTTCAACACAACCGCCGCCTGTTGATAAGACAATATTATTCAGACGACTCAATTCATCAATCGCCCGCATTTCTCGCTGTCTAAAGCCTTCCATTCCTTCTATATCATAAACCCAGGTCAAACTAACGCCCGTCTTTTTCTCAATTTCCTGATCTGAATCGTAGAAATGCATATCCAAATGCTGCGCCAAATAACGGCCAACGCTGGTTTTACCCGCGCCCATCGGCCCAATTAAAAAAATGTTATTCCGCTGCTTCTTCATGTTCTACCGTTTTTCATTAGCTTCTACTCTATCCTATGCTATCACTTTGGGCGTGACAAAAATAAGTAATTCCCGTTTAGTTTGGCGAGTATTTTGCTGTTTAAACAACAAACCAATCACAGGCAGCTGACTAAGAAAGGGCAGGCGCTGTTCTGTATTCTCTGCATCAAGTTCATAAATACCACCTAATACAATCGTTTGACCATGTTTTACTAGTACATTTGAACTAATTTCGCGTGTACTGATGGTTGGCATACCCAATACCATCTTACTACTGGGTCGATCTTGGCTAATTTGCAATTGTAATAAAACTTTATTACCAGGTAATACTTGCGGCGTCACCTTCAATCCTAAAACAGCTTTTTTAAATACGATGGCTGTACCGCCGCTTTCACTGACTTCTTGGTAGGGCACTTCTTCACCTGCTTCAATTGAAGCCGTTTGCTGATTGGCTGTAAATAAGCTTGGACTTGAAATCAATTTCGCATGACCTGCATTTTCTAAAGCTGATAATTTAATATCCAGCAATGAAGCATCGGCCAAGCTTGCAATCGCTAAACTATACTGCCCTTGCTGCGGATTAACATTAGCCTTGCCAGCTTGCGTCGTAAAATGTAATCCTAATTCACGCTCATAATCACTGTCCACACTAGCCAAGCGCGCTTCAATTGCAATTTGCGCAACAGGCACATCTAAATCCTGTATCAATTGATTGATGCGCTCAAGTTGCGAGACAGTATCTTGCACAAAAATCCGATTAGTACGAGGATCTGCGCGCACTTGTCCGCGTTTTGAGAGAAATGAATTTCGTTCATTTTGCAATAAATGCGCGATATCATCCGCCTTTGCATAATGGATAGGCCAGGTACGTACTTTCAAAGCCGCCGTTTCACTCAAGACAGTTTGCCACTGAAATTCTTCTTGTTTACGTTTAATGAATTCATCACGCGGCGCAATCCACCAAATGCGTCCCAACTTCCAAGCAGCAAGTCCATTCGCTGTTAATAAGGCATTAAATGCTTGCGCAGGCGCCTCATTTTGCAAATACAAGCTGACACTGCCCTGCACTGTCTTGCTGATGATGACTTGCTGATCTAGTAATTGCGCTAATGAATGTATGGCATCAGGCAAATTAATATTTTGCAAATCAAGTGAGACGGGTGTGACCGCATAACTAACATTAAGCCCTAATATAAAAAAAAATAGCATGATTCGTTCGAACATTTATGATTGAAACTCCCTTTGTATTAGCCATATTTCATGATTCGGTAATCGCACTTTCAAATAATTGCGTTCTATTTTAATAATCTGAGCGCCTTCTTTTCCCAATATTTCTCCCTCCTTGACTGAAATGACATGATGGTCGGGTAATTGTAATAAGGCTCGATGATGCTTACCTTGCTGCATAAATCCTAGCATTTTTAAGCTATACAATGATTCTCGATGCACATCACTTGGCGCTGACAAAATGCGCTGCCTGCAAAAGGGATTTATTTCAGTTTGCTCCATCACAAGCTGCATGAGTTTTTCTTGCATCAAATCTCGCAATAAAACATCGATTGAAAATAATATTTGCTCCTTCTGCATCCATTTACTCGAAAAATTTTGAATTCTTATTGGCATTGCATTCTTGCTGATGATCGAAAAAAAATTCAGCAACTGTTGAAAGCGGCCTTGCATATTTAATTTCACTTCACGCCAGCCATCCTGTTGTAAAACAGAAATATCAATTGCTTGCATGCTTAAACCACTCATGCCAATGCCGATCATAAGTTGCGACAAAGTATTTCTTGGCTTGATCAAGGTAGATGACTTCACAAGTGAATTGCTTTGCGGCTTGCTCGTCAATGCCTCCCGTAATTTTTTTTCTTCAGCATGCAAATGATTGACTTGATCGTATAGCAAACGAAGATCAGCGAAATAAGCTAGGCTGCTAATCAATAATATGATGATAAAACTATATTGCCATCGATATGCGTAATTCATCAATCATTCATCTTTCTGTGCATAAACATGAAATTGCAACACGCCCTGATTTTGCATTTGTAATTGCTGCAAGGCTATCTTTGAAAATCCTTTGCGTTTATTCCACTGATTGATCGTTGAATTAATAGATACAAGTGAATGTGCAATTCCCGTCATCTTCCATTGATGATCGAGATAATTTATTTCTGTCAAACACAAATCCGGCGCCAAATTTTGAGAAAAAATTTGCAATTGCTGCTGCATGGCGATTTGCTCATGATGAACTTCTTGCATGAATGACGTCACATCAATGTTGACTGTCTCTGGCGGCATCGTCGTTTGCCCTGCCTGCACTAGTTGTTGCAAATGAGTCATGCGCTTGGCTGCTTCATTTCTTTGTTTTATCAAAAATAAATGGATAAACATGTTTAGCAAGATGGCTAAACACAGGGAGATGGCACAAGTTTCTATGAATCGCTTTCTTTCGTAGGCTCGCGCATAGGGACGCCAGGGAAATAAATTCAATGCTACCATTTTGGCACCTCTCGCATCGCTGCACCGCATACGGCAGCTAAATAAGGCGCATTTTCTGTCATAAAAGCGGCATCTACCATGCTGCCGATTTGTAAAAAATCAAACAGTTTTGTGCAATGCTCTGTGTGTGCTGCCGTCATAAGTGCATCATTCATTATCATGTCAAAATAAGCAGATGGCCCATAATAATAAAAATGTTGAATCACTTGTGTTGCGAATGTAGACATAGCAAGCTGCATCGCAGCGCGCCATTGTGTAAGAAAATCAGTGGCATTCCAATCATGATGAAAAATAATAACATCCCTATTGAAAATAATGAGCCGCGTCATTTCCTTTGTCACAAAAGTCATGGCGCCTATTTCTCCCTGTTGCAAAGACAGAGACAAGGCAGCCTGCATAAATCGCGTTAAGGCATAAATATCGATATCCGCAATTTTAACGCGCAAACCGGCCGCGTTAACACAATCTATATATTTTGCGAGATAATCTTGGCGAGTCACGCTAAAAAAAATATCGGCACCATTTGCATCTCGTGATAAGACCGTATAATCCATCGAAAGCGCTTCATGCATGCCAGGCAAATCACGCCGCACCTGCGCTTCAATTTCATTTTCAATGGCTTGATCTTTTAGCGCTGCTGACACTTGTATCTGCTGCATTCTGACCAAGCTAGAGGGTAAAAGAATAGCGGCTTGTAAGCCCTGCCAATTTAACAACCTCACCCATTCTGCCATCATCGAGCTCAAACGCTGCCAATCGCTGATCTTCCCTTCTAGCAAAATACCCGCGGGTATTTGCTCTCGTATCGCTTGCTCTAGCCGATAAGTTCGCTTCAACTTTTTAAGTTGGATAAAACGAATTTCATGGGCTTGCACTTCAAGCCCAATACAACAGGATGTTTTTAAGGAAAAAAATGGCATAGAGATTCCTTGAGTGTTTAGGAATGACAGATATTCGTGAATTTTTTGATCGGGGGAAGAAAAAAAGAAGGTTGCAGATGCTCGAAACGTGTTAATATACTTTATCTTTGGTAAAACGCAAGAAATATTATTAATAGCATGAATTACTTATTCCGACTCATTCGAAGACTCATTATTTTTTCTCTGACTTTGTGCGCAGTGATCACAGTCGGCGTGCTCTATTATATGGAATATGAATTACCTGACATTGATGCCTTAAATACGGTGCAGTTACAAGTGCCGCTGCAAGTTTTCACTCAAGATGGAAAACTGATTGCGACCTTCGGCGAAAAACGCCGCATTCCCATTTCTTATAAAGAAATACCTCTACCACTTATTCATGCCGTGCTTGCCACCGAAGATCAACATTATTTTCAACATAAGGGTGTTGATCTTCCCAGTTTGGGACGTGCCGCTATTCGTTTGTTAAAAACGGGTCGAAAAGGTGAAGGCGGCAGTACGATTACCATGCAAGTCGCGCGCAGTTTCTATCTCACACGGCGTAAAACTTTCGGTCGTAAGTTACGTGAAATTTTACTCGCGATCAAAATTGAAAATAAATTAACGAAAGAAAAAATTCTTGAATTGTACTTAAATAAAATATTTTTAGGTAATCGTGCTTATGGTGTTGAAGCAGCGTCACAAATTTACTATGGCAAACACTTGAATGAATTATCTCTCGATCAATATGCAATGCTCGCTGGTATTCCGCAAGCACCTTCTACTTTAAATCCACTTGCCAATACGGAAGCGGCAAAGAAGCGCCGCAACCATGTGCTCACACGCATGTATGGTGAAGGATATATCGATGCCAATACTTATAAACAAGCACAAGAAGCACCGCTTAATGCGAGCTATCATGATTTACCGACAGAAGTAAAAGCGCCTTATGCAGCGGAACTCGCGCGCAATCAACTTGAGCAAATGTATGGCGATAGTATTTATACCGATGGATTTAAAGTTTACACCACCATTGATAGCCGCATGCAAGATTTTGCAAATCATTCCGTTCGCGATCAACTCATTGCCTATGATCAACGTCATGGTTATCGCGGTCCCTTGCAAAATTTTGGTTCGCCTGAATTAGATAATATGGAATCTTGGGAACAGCGCTTACAAAAAATACCTGTCATCAATGATTTAGAACCTGCTGCTGTGGTTGAAATGACAAGGCAAACTATTACCGTGCTGCGAGCCAATGGTCAATTAACCGTGATACCTTGGTCGGGATTGTCGTGGGCACGTAAGCAAATTAATGCGGATTATTTAGGCCGCAAACCCGAGCGCAGTAATCAAATTGTCAAACTAGGTGATGTGGTCTTAGTCTTTAAGACAGCACTGGGATATCAATTGGCACAAATTCCAAAAGCAGAAGCGGGCTTGGTCGCCGTCAATCCGCAAAATGGTGCTATCATTAGCATGGTTGGTGGTTTTGACTATCAAACCAGTAAATTTAATCGCATCACACATGCTCTACGTCAACCCGGTTCTAGCTTTAAACCCTTTGTTTATTCTGCTGCCTTTGATAAGGGATATACACTTGCAACCGTGATTAATGATGCACCTATTGTGATTGAAAATCCGACGGACAATAGTCTCTGGCGTCCGCAAAATCTCAATCATAAATTCTATGGGCCAACTCGTTTACGTACGGCCATCATTCAATCGCGTAATCTTGTTTCAATTCGCTTGCTATCGATTATTGGTATGCGATATACCGTTGATTACTTGAAGCGTTTTGGTTTTGCACCTACACAATTACCACCAGGATTATCATTGGCACTCGGTACTGCACAAGTGACACCATTACAAATGGCGCAAGCTTTTGCTGTCTTTGCCAATAGCGGTTTTAGAATCGTACCTTATGTGATTGACTCTATCCGAAATTCACAGAATGAATTAATTTATCAAGCCAAGCCTTTAGCTGCCTGCCGCAGTCAATGCGATAAAAATGCAGTGAGTGCGCCGCGCGTGGTGTCTGAGCAAAATGCTTATCTTGTGACTTCTGCCCTGCGTGATGTCATTCAAAATGGTACGGCAACGGCAGCAAAAAAATTAGCGCGTCAAGATTTAGCCGGAAAAACAGGCACCACGCAAAATCAAGTTGATGCCTGGTTTGCTGGTTATAATCCTGATGTGGTCGCGATTGCTTGGATGGGTTATGACTTTCCGCAATCCCTGCATGAGTTTGGCTCGCAAGCTGCCCTGCCCATGTGGATGGAGTTCATGCAAAATGCACTGCAAGGAAAGCCTGAGCATATTCTTGCAGAACCTTCTGGCATCGTCAGTGTGCGCATTGATCCTGAAACGGGCAGACATGCCTCGAGTGATGATAGTAATGCTATCTTTGAATTTTTCATGACGCCTTATTTGCCGGATAAGGAAGTGCCGGCACAGGAAAATTATGATGAGGGTGGCGGTGAGGCGAATGATGGTGGCGCGGGTGATGAACAGCCCGGATCGGTGTATTGACCTTAGAGATGCGATTCCAGCATTTTCGAAACGATTCATGTAAACCCTTCGAGACGGCGCGCAAAAAGCGCCCTCACCCCTACCCCTCTCCCCTCGCAAAAAGCGCTCCGGGAGAGGGGAGCGTTCTAAATTTTCTCCGCGAAATAGTAAAGAACTCTCCCCTCTCCCGGAGCGCTTTTTGCGAGGGGAGAGGGGTAGGGGTGAGGGCGCTTTTCGGGTCTCTGGAGTCAGGCCTGACCCTAGACTCTTTCACGAAGGGCTGCAGCCCATTTGCATATTTATTCAATTTTGGATAAATATGGGGGTTAAAATGTTCAAGTTTGTCAAAAATCACTTGTGCACTGATTTTTCTGCTTGTTTTATCTTGTTAACAAGAAGCGCGTTTTAAGTTTATCTTAATCATTTTTTCACTATCCTTTGCTAAAATGACAATCCAACATAATTAAAATCAAAATGAGGATCCTCGTAATGATAGGGCGTGACGAAATTGACGAATTAGACGAATTACTAGATAAAGCAAATACACGTCGGTCAGAAGGGCTTACGATCGAGGCGCTTGCTTTAGCTAGCCAAGCGATGAGACTAGATTCAAGTTATGCACGCCCCTATGCTTCCTTGTTTATGTCCTACCATGTGAAAGACATATATAACGATGAAGCACTGTATTGTATTCGTACAGCCTTTGAGCTGGAACCAAAGAATGGTGTTCATTGCAATAACTGTGGATTTACTTTTGAGAAAAGAAAGGAAATAGCGCAAGCGATTTTATATCTCAACAAAGCCATTGAACTAGATCCAAGCAGAAGCGGCGGCGCTTACCAAAGCCTAACAAATATTTATTCAGGCATAACTCAACGCGCTCTCTTCGATCTCATTAAAACGATGCCTATTGAAGAACAAATTTCCCTGTTAGAGCCCTGCTGTGCCAGTACAAAACGACCTAACCGTCGAAAAAACCCAGCATCTGCCACCTCAACTTCATTACAAAATCCCTTAAAAGATCGTTTTGCTGACAAGAATGTGTTTTCATCAGTCAGTGAGTATGAAATTGCTGCTCACGTAGTTGAACTAAAGGAAAAACTTGCCTCAGGTTACGTTGACATTGCAAATGAGGTAAAAAGCAGTCTGCCAAAAGAAGAATGCTTAGCGCTTGCAAGTAAAGATATCGATAACAACGAATATGTAAGCGCCATTTCTATGCTTAACTATACCATCAGATTATACCCCGAAGATGCAACTGCCTATTGCTTACTGGGTAAATGCTATTCTGATAATGGGGTACACGATGAAGCCATATATAATTTCAATCAAGCTATCGCAAAAAATGCAAACTATGGACTAGCTTATTATGAGCGCGCGATGACATATAAAAAACAATGGGATGAGATTAAATCATCGAAGAATAATTACCAGGAGCAAACTGAATTGGTCGATAAGGTAACTCGTGATTTCATGAAAATTAATACACTCTTCGCAGTTCAATGCAAGGGTATCGATCAAGAAGAATTAGAAAAAAATAAGGCTGCATTTAGAGAAGAACGTGATCTATTTAAACAAAAAAAATCGATAGGAACAGGCCCAGGCTCTCTGTATAAGGATCATAATGTGTACAGGCGGAATCAATCTGTTGATTATTTTAAGGATACTTACGACGGGAATACTGCAACTGAAGATGCTAACACTAAAAATAATACAACTTCCACAACGTCTACGTCCTATTCTGCATTTGGGCATATCAAATAACGGTAAGCGCTCGACTTAGTATTCTGCGCAGGTATTCATCGTTATAGAAACGTTCATTGTTGCGAAGATGTTCGTCGTTGCGAGGAGTGCTTTTTACGACGAACATCTTCGCAACGGCAAACACTTTAGACCTTCATCCCCAGCGCTTTTAATATCCGCACATCTTCCGGCGCCAAGCGCGCCCCCTTCACCTGCGTATAAGCAAATTCATAGCGATAATTAAATTCATGCCGTATCTCATCAAACAAAGAAGCATATTCTACTGCTGGCTTAAGCAGACCCTGCATCTCTTCAGTCATTGCCAAGGGATTAAACACACTCAGCACCACCGTTTGCCAATCCAATGCGTGCTCAGGAAAATCTAATACCTGTGTCGGCATATCACGATGCGCCGCAACCCCTTCAGAAATTATTTTCCTCGCACAGGCAATTTGATAAATGATTTGAATACCGCGAATTTTGCTTTGCACAGAATAACCAGCGATATGCGGCGTTGCAATGAGTGCATGTCCCAAAATATCTTTGCGAATTTTCGGCTCGTGTTCCCACACATCCAAACACCAATGCAAATGTCTGCCATCTTGCAGCAAAGCATCTGAATTGATGACCGCACCGCGTGATGCATTAATCAATACGCAATCTGGTTTTTGTCTTTGCAGAAAATCTTGATCGATAAAATGAAAAGTAGCGTGATCACCCGATTTAATTAAGGGGACGTGCAAGCTGATCGCATCGACATCACGAATATCCTGCAATGGCGTTGAAATGAAATTATTTTCATTTTGTGCTCGCAGTGGATCACACAAAATCACCTCAAAATGTAATTGACGCAGGCGTTCTACCACCAAACGACCCACATTGCCCACGCCAATGACAGCTATTTTAGCCTGTTTTCGTGTCAGTAATTTTTTTTGCTGCAAGGCTGCAATCACACTCACTACATAATCCGCAACAGGCGGTGCATTGAAGGCAGCTGCAACACTCCATGCAATACCTGCGCCATCCAACCATTGTGTATCCAAATGATCTGCGCCCGCTGTCACACTGCCAACAAATTTTACCCGTGAACCTGATAATAAATTTTCATCGACATGGGTAATGGAACGCACGAGCAAGATGTCAGCATCGAGAACATCCCTGCGTGTAATCTGCCGCCCAGGGATTAATACTAAATCTCCATGAGATGAAAAATAATCTTGCAAATAAGGAATTTGCGCATCAGCAACTATTTTCATAAATGATAACTCAAGGCGATACCTAGAAAAACAAAGAGACCCACCCATTGATTATTTAAAAAAGCTTGAAAACAAGCTGATGCCTCGCGATCTTTGATGAGCCATTGTTGATATAGAAATAAAGTACTGACGATAAAGAGACACATATAATAAATAGCAGATAATTCAAATAACACACCAACGACTAAGAGTAAGCTAACAAAACATAATTGCAGCACGCACAAAATAAAAATATCGCGATGATCAAATAAAATGGCCGTCGATTTAACACCAATTTTTCTATCATCTTCTCTATCTACCATGGCGTACATGGTGTCATAAATAATCGGCCAAATCATGGCAGTTAAAAACAAAAACCAGGCGGAAGCAGGCACCGTGCCAAGTTCTGCAGCAAAGGCCATGGGCACGCCCCAACTAAAGGCAGCACCTAAACCCACTTGCGGCAATTGAGTAAATCGTTTCATGAAGGGATAGAAAATAGCGAGACTGGCGCCGACAAAGGCTAGGGCAATGGTCAATTGATTGCAGTTTAATACTAATAAAAAGGCTGAGAGTAAAAGTAAAAAAGCAAGTGCGATGGCTTCTTTTACAGTGACTTTGCCGCTAGGAAGCGGCCGCTTTGCTGTTCGTGTGACATGGCCATCGACACGTCTATCAATGATGTCATTGCAAATACAGCCTGCTGAACGCATAAGTATCACGCCTGATATGAAAATAAAGAGGGTAGAGTTATCAGGATGACCCATGCCAGCAAGCCATAGGGCCCAAAGGGTTGGCCAGAGCAAGAGGAGAATGCCGATGGGTTTGTCCAGGCGCATGAGGTAGAGATAATGTAGGAAGCGTTCGAGTATTTGCATAGAGGTAAGTATAGGAAGAGCGGCAGGCAAGTGCCACTTAATTTATAAACCGTTTGAAGTGGTGCAAAAAGCGCCCTCACCCCCTGCCCCTCTCCCCTCGCAAAAAGCGCTCCGGGAGAGGGGAGCGTTCTAAATTTTCTCCGCGAAATAACTTAGGACGCTCCCCTCTCCCGGAGCGCTTTTTGCGAGGGGAGAGGGGCAGGGGGTGAGGGTTTAATTAGCCTAACCCCCCATTTTTTGCTAAACTGCACCCCTATGACACTCTATTCCGCAGCCATCACACTTATTCTTGTCATGGATCCCCTTGGCAATGTTCCCCTATTTTTAACGGTCCTCAATCACGTCGACCCTAAAAAGCGGCAGCGCATTATTTTACGTGAAACCTTCATTGCCTTTCTCATCCTCATTTTCTTTTTATTCTGCGGCCGCTTTATTTTAAATGGCATGAATATTTCCGAACCTGCTCTGCAAATCGCAGGCGGCATTATCCTATTTCTCATTTCAATTCGTATGATTTTTCCTGAACCTAATGATGAATCCAAAAACAAACAATTGGGTGATCCTCTAATCGTACCCTTAGCGGTACCCTTGATTGCCGGCCCTTCCACCATGACCATGGTCATGCTATTGGCAAGTCAAACACCCACACAAATGTCACGCTGGCTTGCAGCACTAACCATTGCCTGGCTGGTCACCGCAGTCATTCTCGTTTTTGCTGATTATCTGCGTAAATTATTAGGCGATCGCGGATTAACTGCCATTGAACGATTGATGGGTATGATCCTCACTACCATGGCAGTGCAAATGTTTTTAAGCGGCCTCGAACAATTTCTCCATCTACAATGACAAAGCATATCGCAGTTACCGCAAACACCCCCTCAAGGCATGCAGAAGCAAAACAATTAGCAGAGCAGCTTGATCTTCCCCTCTGCGATCCCGCCTCAAAAGATTATGATTATTTGCTGATTTTTACGCCTGATTATTTAGGATTGCAAAAAACCACCGATAAATCCCCACCATTTTTTATTGATTTTATCGGCGGAAAAATGGGCCATCGACGTCAGCAAGCTTTATCTAGTAAGGAATTGCTGAGCAAGGCTGTCGGTCTCAAACCTCAGACAAAACCCATGATTATTGATGCGACAGCAGGTTTGGGACGTGATAGTTTCATTCTGGCAACGCGCGGCTATCATCTCACTCTGTTGGAACGTTCTCCCATCGTGCATGCCCTATTACAAGATGCCTTATTGCGTGCTCATTATCATGCTAGCACTGCATCTATTGCCGCAAGATTACATTTGATTAATGCCAATGCGCTGACCTGGCTGAATTGTCATGATAAACCCGATGTCATTTATCTCGACCCCATGTTTCCTGAAAGACGAAAATCAGCCTCAGTCAAAAAAGAAATGCTTATTTTGCAAGAATTACTGGGAAAAGAAACTGATGCCACCCCCTTATTTGAATTGGCATTAACTTGTGCAGCCCATCGGGTTGTGGTAAAAAGACCACGTCTTGCTCCTTTCATGACAGAACGCAAACCCAGTTTTTCCCTCGAAGGGAAAAGCAGCCGTTTTGATATTTATTTGGCGATCTAATTATGCAAATTGTATTGCAATATGCCTTACACATAGATCAATATTTATTCGCCTTTGTCACGACTTACGGCGCTTGGGCTTATGCCGTATTATTCGCCATTATTTTTTGCGAGACAGGCTTGGTCATCACGCCTTTTCTTCCTGGCGATTCTTTATTATTTGCTGCTGGCAGTATCGCTGCAAATGCAGGCCAGCATGCACTGCATATTCAGTGGCTATTCATTCTACTTAGCATTGCCTCCATTGCAGGCAATCAAGTTAATTATATGATTGGACGCTGGCTAGGGCCCCATATGCTCTGGATGGTTAACAAAAAATATCTCGCGGATGCTCATGCTTTTTATGAAAGGCATGGCGGTAAAACCATTATCTTAGCCCGCTTTATCCCTATCATTCGTGTCTTCGTACCCTTTGTAGCAGGGATGAGTGAGATGCAGCCAACGCAATTCATCGCCTATAACGTCATTAGCGGTATTATTTGGATCGGCAGTTTATTAGCCGCTGGCTATTTCTTTGGGACACTACCCTTCATTCAAGCCAATTTTAGTCTCGTTATTTACGCTATTGTGGCGATCTCCCTTCTTCCTGCCATTGGCACCTACTTATATCAGCGCCTTAAAGCATAAAACAACTTGCGTGCATTTTCGTCGAAAAGACGCTATTTTGTATTGATCTGGACAAAAATGTCAGCATCATGCAAAATGCTGACCTCTTAAAGTGGAGTCTTTCCCATGGACATGCGTAAAATCAAGAAATTAATTGAACTCATTCAAAGCACTGGTGTTGCTGAAATTGAAATCCGTGAAGGTGAGGAATCCGTACGTATTACTCGTGAAGTCAATAAGGCCACCTCTGTCATTATGGCAGCGCCGCCTGCAGCAGCACCAGCAGCAGAAATCCCCGCCGCAAGCAAACCTGAAGCAGCAGCGCCAGAGAAAGACAAACATACGGTCAAAGCGCCCATGGTTGGCACGGTCTACTTATCCGCAACACCTGGCAGCAAACCCTTTGTCGAAATCGGGCAAACAGTCAAAACAGGCGATGTCATTTGCCTGATAGAAGCCATGAAGATGTTTAATCAAATTGAAGCTGATAAATCTGGCGTGATCACGGCGCGATTGGTTGACAATGGCACCCCCGTTGAATTCAATCAGCCCTTGTTTACCATTGAATGAGGACAGGCCCATGTTAGATAAAGTCCTTATCGCCAATCGTGGTGAAATAGCCTTGCGGATACTCCGGGCTTGTAAAGAATTAGGCATTAAAACAGTCGCAGCCCATTCAACTGTCGACCGCGACTTGCTCCATGTTCGTTTAGCAGATGAATCCGTTTGTATTGGACCGCATCCTGCCGCGCAAAGTTATCTCAATATTCCTGCCATTATTAGCGCAGCCGAAATTACGGATGCCATTGCTATTCATCCCGGCTATGGCTTTCTTTCTGAAAATGCTGATTTCGCAGAACAAGTAGAAAAAAGCGGCTTTATTTTTATTGGTCCCGATCCAGATACCATTCGGCAAATGGGTGATAAGGTCGCTGCAATCAAACTCATGAAAAAAATTGGCATTCCCTGTGTGCCAGGATCAAATGAACCCATCGGCGATGACGATCCTGCCACCATTAAATTAGCACGAACGATTGGTTATCCTGTGATTATCAAGGCAGCAGGTGGTGGCGGTGGGCGCGGCATGCGCGTTGTTCATACAGAATCGCATCTCATTAATGCGATAGCTCTTACACGCAGTGAAGCCAAATCTGCTTTTAATAATGACAAGGTTTATCTGGAAAAATACCTGCAAAACCCACGCCATATTGAAATTCAAGTCTTAGGTGACGGCAAAGGTAATGCGATTTATTTAGGTGAGCGTGATTGCTCTATTCAACGTCGTCATCAAAAAATTATTGAAGAAGCGCCTGCACCTGGAATTACGCCAAAGCAACGTGAAGAAATTGGCGAATTATGCGCCCAAGCTTGCCGCGACATGAAATATCGCGGTGCGGGCACCATGGAATTTCTTTACGAAGACGGCAAATTTTATTTCATTGAAATGAATACGCGCATTCAAGTAGAACATCCTGTCACTGAAATGATTACCGGTATTGATTTGGTGAAAGAACAATTACGTATTGCAAATGGAGAGGCTTTGTCTTGCTCGCAAAAAGAAGTAAAAATTTGCGGACATGCGATTGAATGCCGTATTAATGCAGAAGATCCCCGTACTTTTGTACCCTCACCAGGCACGATTTCCTATTTTCACCCGCCTGGCGGCCCCGGCATTCGTGTCGATTCGCATATTTATGGCAGCTACAAAGTACCGCCCTATTACGATTCTTTAATCGCTAAAATTATTGCCTATGGCGAAACACGCGAGATTGCCCTCGCCCGTATGCGTAATGCCTTGGATGAAACGGTGATTGAGGGTATTCGTACTAATGTTCCCTTGCACCAGGATATTTTGCGCGGAAATTCCTTTCAGAAGGGGATTGTTAATATTCATTATTTGGAGAAATGGATGAATATGTAGGCAGGAAATGATGAGTTTATAGGATATCCACCTGTTTTTAATGATAAAACTACCTATTTTTGTCATAATAATTAAATCACTTTTCTGAGCTATAATGTAAGAAATAGTGATACCGAGGAGAGCTAACCATGTTAACAAGAGAAGAGGTCGTTTCTCAGCTGCATAAAGCTGATGAAGTCAGGGCGGCTGTGTTAGCCAGAGACTATTGGGAGTTTGTAAAACCTTGTTTGAGTGATCCTAGTTTTGAATTTGAGAATACAAAGCTTCACAGCATACTGGACAGAGCTATTAAGTTTGGCCCAATACAAGCCGTAGAACTTCTTTTGAAAGATCCGCGAGTCTACCTTCAGTCTCTTGATAACGAGTACAGCTCCCCGTTGATAGATGCAATTAAAATGGCGGAGAAATATGGCGGGGATGAGCAAATAAGTATTGTTGCGCTTCTTATGGCTGATGAACGCATCAGCCTGGAAACCATAGAAAAAATAAAAGATAAAAGAGGCGGCTTTAAGAATCCGACAATTAATGAAGCTTATATGCAGCGTAAAGCTAAGGAAGAAGAGCTAATTTCTAAGCTGCATAAATTTGATGAGGAAGGAATTGTTTTTTGCGCCAGGGATCATTTGGAGATTGTAAAACGCTGCTTGGCTGATCCTCAATTTAAACTTAATACAGGGATTCGCGAAATATTATCCAAGGCTGTTCTTTTTGGTCAACTGGAATTAGTAGAATTCCTTCTGAAAGATCCGCAAATTGATCCTTTTTATTTTAATAGTGACTACACTAACCCACTTAAAGTCGCAATTCGTCAGGTAGAGAAGAGTGGGGAGGAGTTTCCTAAAATTATAGATATGGCTGCGCTTCTTATGGCCGATGAGCGCATCAAACTGGAAACCATAGAAAAAATAAAAGGAGTCAAAGGAGGCTTTCAGAATCCGAAAATTAGTGATGCTTATGAACAACGTAAAGCTAAAGAAGCTTTAAAGACAGCAACCGCTCAGCCTCAAGCAACGCAAAGCAAGCCGCCGACCACTCCATTAGCTAAGCAGCCTGCTGGGCTATTTGCTGGAGAAAGTCAGGCACTCAAAGATGCCAAAAAAAGACTGGGAGGCACATCTATTGCAACCAGAAGAAAACCAGGAGGCGGCCAATAGAACTCTATCCCCTTGTTTCTACTTGCCTATTTTCAATACAAGACAAACCCCCACCACCTGTAATATAATTAAATTTATCCATTTTTCATATTTATGCAAAAATTTACATAAATGCGCAAAAAATGATTGCTCTAACAAAGAACAATGGTTACAATACGTGCTTTATTATGAACGATTTTTACGAGGCTAGGAATTATGGCTACAATTTTAGAAAAACAATCATCTGCTTTTGAATTAGTTCAAAAGAACCAACCACTGCATGACAGCGTGCGTCAATCGCTTGAGAATTATCTCACGCAATTAAACGGCCAACTGCCAAGCAACTTATACGATTTGATTTTGGCGGAAGTTGAAGCGCCATTAATGGAAGCTGTTATGCAATATACAAAGGGAAATCAATCACGAGCTGCTATCGTCCTTGGCTTAAGCCGCGGCACCTTGAGAAAGAAATTAAAGCAGTATGGTTTGCTTGACTAAATAATTTAAGCGTTGCAAGCGAGACTGTCTAACTATTCTCGCTTCTCCATGCTATCCTAATATCCCTGCTTTGGCGGGGATATTTATTTGTGGAGGTTTTAAACCCGTGTTACTTGCTAATCGCTTAACTCATCATCCACATGCCGGCTTAAATCCACTTGTCGATGCGGCAGGCCCGCTCTTTTCCCTTCTTGGCCATTTAAAAAAAATTAAATCTTATCAGCATCTGAGCAAATGGCAGCATGAAGTCAAACAAAGCTTGCATGCCTTTCAAGCTGCGATTAAATCTCAATATCCACTGGAGCAAATCTCTATCAGCCTTTATGTGATGAGCGCCATGATAGATGACTGCGTTTCACATAGCATCTGGGAAAGGCAATGGAAAAGACACAGTCTGGTTGCTGCACTACCCATTGAAATGCATCAGGGCAATCAATTCTTTACTATTCTTGAACGCATCATTCAGAATCCAGCGCAGCATATCGATTTAATGGAATTGATGTATCTTTGTTTGAGCATGGGATATAAAGGCCAATATCAGAACATGTCACAGGGCCATCTTTTGCTTGAGCAAATCAAACATCGACTTTATCAACATATCCGTGCCTATCGCGGCAGCACCAGCAAGTTATTGTCATCCATCCCACTCAAAGTGCTGTCCGTGTCAAAAAATAAGCCGCCATCAAAATTTTCCTTATTTTCTATTTTCATCGTGACAGCGTGCCTAATCATGACTATCTTCATAGGCTTGGGTTATTTAATGGATGTCATTACACATGAGTCTTCACAACGCATTGCAGCAATTGAGAGTTCGGCTTCAGAATACGCAAGCTAGTCATGGCTTTTATATCAAACTATTTTTTTCCTTAACGATATTATGCATTGCTGCTAGTGCTATTTGGATATTTGGTCCGCAATTCACACCACTTGCGCCCAGCAATAAACGCGTCTACGTCATTTTATTATTATTTTTAATTTGGCTGCTTAAATTTATTCTTGTTGACTTAAATGCACCGCATCCCTTGCAATATAAAAATGCTGATCTACGAAAAAAAGCGCTTAGTTTGCAAACACATTTCATTCGCGCCCTGCATTTATTAAAAACAACCAACATCCGCAAACATCAAGCTGCTCATCATTTATATGACCTGCCTTGGTATTTATTAATTGGGCCCGTGGGCGCGGGCAAGACCAGCTTAATTGCCAATGCAAATATAAATTTTATTTTACAACCTCGTTTAAACACCCATACTAAAAGCAATGAACATAATCAATGGTGGGCAACAGCTAGATTTAGCCTGCTTGATGTCTCTGGTCTTTGTCTATCTAATCAAACATTGTGGCTACATTTATTAGGACTGATCAAACAGCATCGCGGCAATAAGGCGATTGAAGCGATTGTCATCGCCCTGCCCTTGCCAGAACTGTTAAAACAGAACGATACACGAAAATATCATACTCTATGTGCTAATTTATTGAAGCGCATCGAAGCCATACAGCAAATTCTTCCTAACCCTATCGCCTGTCAATTAGTCATCAGTAAATGCGATTTATTGCCTGGATTTAACGCTTTTTTTGCCGAAGCTACACGTGAAGAAACAACCCAAGCCTGGGGTGTTGCGCTCACAGAAAAAAAAGAAAAAATGCTTGAAGAATTTACTGAAAAGTTTAATCCATTAATAAAAAAATTAAATTCACAACTTTTATGGCGCCTGCATCATGAACGCAACCCTCTGGTGAGGCCCTACATTAAAGATTTTCCCTTGCAAATGGAGCGCGTTAAAGAATCGATTTTGTATTTCATCAAAGTATTTACTGAAACCAAGTCGGCCATTTCTTTGCAAGGAATTTACTTAACAAGTGCGCGCCAAGAAAATAATGAACATGAAGATGAGACCATAACTATCGAGCATCATGCCGCAACTCAAGCCATTCAAATTTTCAAAGAACCAGAAGCAGCCTCACGTCCCTATTTTATCAAGCAATTTATTTCTCAAATATTGCTTAACACGCACTCTCAAACTGAAGTCAAAATACAAGTTAGACCGTGGAAGCGCCGCCTCTCTTATATTTTTGCAAGTATTATATTTGTCATGACTGCGGCCTTGCTATGGCAGGATTTTAATAGAAGTAGCAGCGCAATTCATCAATTACAAAATCATTTCATGGATTATCAACTGAGCATCCAGCATATACAAAATCCTGATGAGCGCTTGGAAAAAGCCTTAGACTTATTTAATTTTTTACAACCGAGTCAGCATCTTTTTCTGTCCCTTATTGATTTTCATCATCCCTTTACTTTTTATTCTGATAGAACCAAACAGCAAACGAGCACGATTTATAACAATGCCTTACAAAGTTTATTGCTTCCAGAGATCAGAAATTATATTGGCGAATATTTAAAAACGCCTGTCAACAAATCCATTGATGAAGTTTATCTTGCCTTGCGAGCCTATCTCATGCTGGGTGATGCCTCACATTTTCAAGCTAAGGTCGTCGAAAGAACTTTATTTACTATATTACCAACATCCATGACTCAGCTAGAAAGAGAGCAATTGCGTCAACATGTGCATAGCGCCTTGCAGCATTTTCAAAGTTTAGCGCTGGATACCGCACTGGTACAGCAAACTCGTTCTTATCTTACATCGCTGCCCAGTTTGCAATTGAGTTACACTATTTTAAGAAGTAGTCTCGATAATAGCAGCGATAGCCATCTGCAAGCTAAACTCAGTCAGCAATTACAAGCCATTTTTACAAGTCAGCCTTTTGCTCCCTTACCGCAAATGTATACAGCGCAATTCTTTCCTTTTATTTTAACCAATGAAACACCTAAGGTAGTTAAGGAGGCTGTCACAGGTAATTGGATCTTGGGTGAGGTCAGTAATCCCAATGTCAATCCTGATGCAGCCAATTCTTTGGAAGATGATTTACGCACAATGTATGTTAATCATTATATTGCAAGATGGGAAAATTTATTAACGAGTATTCAATTTCCCAATGCCACTAATCTTGCGCAAACAGATGCGATTATTATTAAATTATTAAATCGCAATGGCCCTATGGTGCAAATTTTACAAACCTTTCATGATAATACTTATTTCGAACCGATTATTTCCTATAGTCAGAAATTAAGACGGGTTGGCGCCTTAGTTGCTTCGCCTCGTATTTCAGAACAAAAACTTGCACCGATTTTCACTCAATTACATTTATTACATAATTATTTACATGGCATACTGACTGCCTATCATCCTGATAAAGCGGCTTTTAATGCTGTGATGGAACGCATTGCCAAGCATGAAACAGAGGATCCCATTACCCAATTAAGATTTGCGGCAGCAAAATATCCATCGCCCATTAATAATTGGTTGATGAAGGTGGCTGATAATGCCTGGCAATATATCACGCAGGCAGCCAGTCATTACATGGATATTTCTTGGAATAGAAAATTAACAGATCCCAGTCTGCCTCTTAAAATGAAGAAGGAAGTAACATGATAAAAACTGAATTAATCACTTATGAAGATCATAGCCATGTTTTAGAAGGTTTAGTCGCTTATCCGAGTGATGTATCTACACATAAAGCAGCCGTGATGATCGCCCACGATTGGTCTGGTCGAAATGATTTTACCGCTCAAAAAGCAAGACAAATTGCTGAATTGGGTTATATTGGTTTTGCACTGGATATGTATGGCAAGGGAATCATTGGCAATACAAAAGAAGAAAAATCCGCCTTGATTCAACCCTTCATACAAAATCGCAAGATGTTGCAACAGAGAATCTTAGCGGCTCTTCATACAGTAGAAAAAATCAAACAAGTGGATAGTAAGCGAATAGCGGCGATGGGTTTTTGTTTTGGTGGTTTGTGTGTTTTAGATTTGGCACGTTCAGGTGCGGATATCAAAGCAGTCGTGAGTGTGCATGGCTTATTGAATGCCCCTGAATTGCCAAAACATGAAATCAAAGCCAAGGTCCTCGCCTTGCATGGCTATGACGATCCCATGGTCACACCCGATCAAGTCATGCAATTTGGCAATGAAATGACCGAGGCCGGGGCTGATTGGCAATTACATATGTATGGCAATACCATGCATGCCTTTACTAATCCACAGGCTAATGACCCGGGTTTTGGCACGGTTTATAGTGAGAGGGCAGATGCGAGGGCGTGGGTGGCGGTGAAGGATTTTTTTGAAGAGGTTTTTTGATTTAACTTATTGATTAATCATCATTAATAATGATATGTTAAATTATAGTCTTAGATGTTATAATAGGTCAATAATTACACGAAACGAGGCTGTTACATGCTAAGAAATCCTTACCTGCAAAATCTCACCTTACCCGAACGCTTGTCGCCCGAAACCTTGGCAAATCATTTTTAGGTGAAACTAAGGATGTTAGTAAGCGTTCACGCCACGCTGTCATGCCAGCATGCTTTTAGCTGGCAATCCAGGGTTTTAGGTAACAGCTCACGCGGGAATGACAGGCCAAAGCAACGGCGGATGCCTGTGAAGAATATCCCACGTGATCTGTTACGGTTTTAGACAATTTCCTGGATGCCACCTCGCACAAAGAGCGTGCGGCTGGCATGACAGAGTCCTTGCAAATGGCGTTACATATTAGAGCGTAAACGTTTACGGATGTTAAGTTTTCAAATGAGCAATGGAGGATGTTACAGGAT
>JABDDF010000026.1 GCA_013287745.1 Gammaproteobacteria bacterium | reverse complement strand
ACTGAAAGTGTCGCAGGAAATCTTTAGGTTTGAGGGCTCTATCTTGACAGAATATTTAACAGAACAAGAACAAATTGAACTACTAAAAAACTGGATTAAACAATATAGTCTAGTCATCTTAGCAGGTGTTCTGCTTGCTGTGATCGCAATCTCAGGCTGGCGTTATTGGCAGCAAAGACAAAATAAAATATTGAGTCATGCTTCTGCTGTCTATGATGAAATGCTAACCATGCGCGCCCAAAATGATAGCACGAAAAATGCAGTGCAAGCGCAGAAATTATTTGGCCACTACGCCAACACCGTTTATGGCGAGATGGCAGCATTGATGCTGGCACGCGAAGCATCCAGCAAGAAAAATTTTCCAGAAGCGATTAAGCAGCTAAACTGGGTATTAGCTCATAGCGCCGTACCTGCATTAGAGCAAATTACCCGTATCCGTCTTGCCCGTGTATTGATTGCCGATCATCAAGCACAGAAAGCGATTAGCACTTTAGAAAAAGTCGAAGATAGCAGCTTTAATGGTCTCACTGATGAAGTCAAAGGGGATGCCTATCTTGAACTAGGAAATACCTCTATGGCACGTCAGTCTTATCAACAAGCATTGTCCGAATTGCCCAATGCCGAAGTAATACGACCACTATTACGAATGAAATATGACAATTTAACTTCTTAAAAATAATTCTACTTCCTATCCGGATCTCAACTCCCTATGCATACTCAATTTATAAAAAAAATTTCAAACTGCCTTGTCCTTATTTTGATGATGAGTTTACTCACTGCTTGTGGTACTGGCTTTTTTGATAAAGACAATACGCCCATACCGACTGAATTAACTAAGATCAAACCTGAAATTAGAACACAGCGCCTCTGGTCAGTACGCACAGGTTCAGGAACAAATGATGAATATTTAAAAATGAATCCCACCTTGGGCGATACGGCTATTGTCACTACCAGTACAAATGGCTATGTCACTTCTGTGAATAAAACCAATGGTCATATTAATTGGCAAACCAATACAGGATTAGCCCTTGCAGCAGGGCCTGGCTTAGGTGATAACTTAGTCGTTGTAGGCAGTCGCAAGGGTGATGTGCTTAGCCTAAGTGCGGCAAGCGGTGGCATTCGTTGGAAAACAAACATTGGCAGTGAAATACTTGCCAAACCCGCTATTCATGAAAATGTCGTGTTGATTAAAACTTCAGATGGTTATTTACGTGGATTATCTGCCGATAATGGCCATGAACTCTGGTCATTTCGTCAAGCGGAACCTAGCCTAATCTTGCGCGGTGCCAGCGCACCCTTGATCCGTGATACCAGTATTATTGCAGGCTTTGCCAATGGTAATCTCGCCAAACTCAGCTTACACACTGGCCGCCTATTATGGCTGCAAACCATTGCCATTCCAGAAGGCGCTTTTGCCATTCAACGAATGATTGATATTGATGCTGATCCCATTCTCTTTGACCATCACATTTATGCAGCCACCTATCAAGGCAAAATTGCCTCTGTCGATTGGACTTCTGGCAGAATTGACTGGACCCATGACATTTCTTCCTATACTGGCATGACGGCAGATGAGCATAGCATTTACATATCAGATGCAAGGAGTCGCGTCTGGTCTTTTGCTGTCGACAATGGCGATGTTAACTGGAGACAAAGCAAACTTGAGGCACGCGTTTTGAGCGCACCTGCCGATATGGGCCGCACTATCGTCCTGGGTGATGCAGAAGGATATTTACACTGGCTAGATAAAGGCGATGGTCACTTCGTTGGACGTGAATATCTTGGTTCAGCCATTTATGCCGCACCCATTGCACAAAATAATATTGTCTATGTGCTAAGCAGCAATGGTAATTTAACCGCCTATAGTGTGAATTAATTATGATACCTGTTGTTGCCATTGTGGGTCGTCCCAATGTCGGTAAATCGACTCTATTTAATTGTTTGACGCGTTCACGCGATGCCTTAATTACCGCTCATCCTGGTACGACTCGCGATCGTCAATATGGTAAAGTCAATATGGCCAATCATCGTTTTATCATCATTGATACCGGTGGTATTACCGAAGAAACGGATGAAGTAGGCAAATTAATCACACAGCAAGCACAGCTTGCCATTACTGAAGCTGAAAAAATTATTTTTATGATTGATGCACGCGCAGGCATCACACCCGAAGATAAATTAATTGCAGAGAGTTTACGTCGTTCTGGTAAAAAAATTTATCTCGTTGCAAATAAAACGGAAGGCTTGTCGCCTGAGCTTGCTCTTGCAGATGCCTATGAATTAGGCTTTTCTTCACCGCTTGCTATATCAGCCGCACACAACTCAGGTTTATCACAATTAGTTGAACATCTATTTCCAGAAGCAACGACAGCACCCATTGAAGATGACGCAAACAAGGCGATTAAATTAGCCATTGTCGGTCGTTCGAATGTGGGTAAATCGACGCTGACCAATCGCATGCTCGGTGAAGAACGTGTCATCGTACATGATTCTCCAGGCACAACCCGTGATAGTATTTTTATTCCACTCGAACGTTTTGAACAGCATTACACTTTGATTGATACAGCAGGCGTTCGCAAACGTAAAAAAGTATCTGAACTGCCAGAAAAATTTTCCATTGTTAAAACCTTACAAGCCATTGAAGACTGCCATGTTGCCTTGTTTGTAATTGATGCGCGCATTGGTGTATCAGATCAAGATCTCAAACTGCTTGGTTTTATTTTGGAATGTGGCAAAGGCTTGGTGATTGCCGTTAACAAATGGGATGGCATGACAGAAGATGCGCGCCAATATGCCAAGGCAACACTCGATCGACATTTAGATTTTGTGCGCTTCGCACGCGTGCATTATATTTCAGCCCTGCATGGCTCAGGTGTCGGCAATTTATTTGATTCAGTCAATGAAGCCTATGCATCCGCCACGAAAAAATTATCGACTTCATTATTGACTCGCTTATTGCAGCAAGCACAAGTGACCCACCAACCCCCCTTGGTGCAAGGACGCCGTGTTAAATTACGTTATGCGCATGCGGGCGGTCATAATCCGCCGCGCATCATCATTCATGGTAATCAAGTGCATGCTCTTCCAGATAGTTACAAACGTTTTCTGGCGCATTTTTTCCAAGAAAAATTAAACTTACATGGCACGCCGGTGCATATTGAGTTTAAGGCTGGGGAAAATCCTTTTGTGTGATTTTATAGTAAGAGCTCAGATGGGGTATTTTTCACGGCCTGTCATTCCCGCGCAGGCGGGAATGACAGGCCGCAGCAACGACGGACACCTGTGAAGAATACTCCACGTGAGCTGTTACCGTAATTTTATATATTATTCGCCCGTTGCAATTTCTCGCTGAACTCATCTGACTTCAGCTCGCTGGAACAATCTGCCTTCCTCGATTGGATAATGTCATCAATTACCTCTGTTGTTAATTTTATAATTTCCTCGTATTCCTTGGCCGTAGTATCAGAACTCATTCTTACTGCTCGTCTAACAGCACCTAAATAATTAGGCACTGATGCCAAATCATCAGGTATCTTATCAAGAAAAGTCTGGTCTAGAATCTTTTCAGGCTCCGAATTCCAATATTTCTGAGTAAGCAAGCGAACCCTAATGGAAATATAATTTCTAATATATTGTTCCGCTTGCTCATCTTCCCTAGCATCCTGCAAGAATTTATCTGCTATATCAAGGATGAATTTATCCAGTGATTTGAGAACACAATTCGCATTAATCTTAACTAACTTTTTACAAGCATCGATAAGCCCATCACTCATTGCTAATAAATCCTTATACTGAGCCTTTGATGTATCTTCTAGTATCCTGATAATAGCTACATTATTATTATTATGCTTTTCATCCGCTATCAATGTGCTTAATTTTCCACGTATGCTCTCTATACAAGTGATACCCAATTTTTCCCTTTCAGCATTCAAACTAGCGATGGCTGTTTCAACTTCTAACTTTAATGCGTCAAGCTCATCAGCTGCATTGCACTGAATATAAGCCTGTTTTCGCAACGTTTTTGCTGCTGTTTCTAGTAGCTCCAACCTCAGCACGTCCTGATCAAAAGGATGAACAGCAAATAGCAAATTGTTTATCACAGTTTCTTTATTTTCATCATGTATCTGGCGTAAAGTCCCTCTTTCCCTTAAGAGTATACCCGAATAGCTCATCTGTATTTTTAATCTCACATAGTGGACAAAGTCTTGCTCTTTAAACAAGCTTTTTGCAAAAGATAAAACTATTTTCATGATTTCACTTGCAGCGATACTTTTATAGCTATACTTATTCGCTGTTATGATAGAATCATAGACTTTCAACAAAGCAATGCCCGCATCAAATAAATTGGTATACGTCTGTGCATCAGCACAGGCACTCGTCAACTTTGGCATAATATCATTGGAATCTTCCTTGCGAATTCTTGCGTTGGTAGTAATCATTTTCAATTTATGCAGCGTGTATAATTGATAATCTTTCTTTTGATCATAAACATGGTCTTCTAAGTCTGTGAGATATAAAAGGAGATGCGCATCAGCTTCTGTCTCATTAAAGCTTTTAAGATTATCATGCAAACCACTCAAGGTATTTAGAATGTCTTTAGGATCTGTTTGTAGAATAAGATCAACGTTCGGAGTAGTAGTAGTAGTAGTAGTAGTAGTAGTAGTGGTGGTGTTAGCAGTAGAGCCGACAGTCCCCGTTTGCAATACACCTGTCAATTTGTTAATGGCTGTTTCAATACTCGTCTTATTCTGACCCGTGCTAAAATCACATGCTAATATTTCCAAAACAGAGCGAGCATAATTATGATACTCCTGCTTCTCCAAAAACTGCCGCATGAATTTCTTGAATATCCTTCTTTCAATGTCAACAATATTCCCTTCTTTTTTCATGACAGTGTAACCACCCGCAGCACCGCCGCCTGTAGTAAGTGTAGCTGCCACACCCGCGCCTGCAGCCACTGCCGTACCTATACCACCTGTAAAGAAAGTAAATCCTGCAAGGGCTGCCATGCCAAATCCACCCGTTATTGTGGCACAACTCAAACCATAGCCCTTTGCACATGCCTGATTATGTAATTTAATTACTTGATGCAAGACAAGAATGCTATTGTGGGATGGCGCATTTTCATAAAGTGCTAATACTGCATCAATATCTAAGTCATAATAGTCATTATTTAATTCTCTATATTTAGCTAATAACGACCCCACATCACCATCCTGCTTAGCATATTTAGCCAACTTCTGATACGCTTCTCTATCTTCTCGTCGCAGCATAACCACCTCCTATTTTTTATTTACGTTATATGATATTTGATTGTTGCTTTCAGGTTTAACAGGCGCTTGAGAAACGGGCTCTGACCACATTGATCTAAAGCAGGAAAAGCAATCTGGCTCATCATTCGTCACAACATGAGGCGGTCTCTTTATCTTATTCGGTTTATTTGGCTTATTAGGCTTACCCATACGCGTCATCATCGCCTTGGTGCTAGATTGATTGGGCTCTCTGATCGCTCGATCATCGCGGCCTTGATAGGCATTCCACGCCATGCCCGCGCCTCCAAAAGCACATGCCGCCCCACCAAGTACCAATAATGTGAGAGTCACTTGCCACAATAGAACACTTGCACAGGCAAGAGCCACAAAGATAAATAAGCCACCGCCTGTCACACCGCCTGCACCCGAAATAAAGCCGCCATAATTGATACCCACACTAGGCTTGGATATAACAACTGGCACTGTCTTTGCTTCTAATTTTTGGTCCGGCTTCAACATATTCTCATAATTAGCAGAGCGAGTAGCGGGATCAGAAAAATTGCTCAAAGTTCTCAAACAGGTTTCAGTATATTCAGCCTGCCTTTTTAATCTAGGCGATAAATTCTCGTCAGTCGCATTTACACTCGACAAGAAAGATTGAGTTCGATAATACAAAGAGCTGAGGGCCATCGCTTGATCCTCTGGTCCTACCTCAAGCGGCAAATCAAACATATCAATATGGCCATTCTTTTTTGCTTCATAGAAATATTCGCGAACAGCCCTGTAAAGAGTATTCACTTGTCTAGCTTCTTGCTGATAAGCAGCCGCATATAAGTTATTTGTCACGTCTTTTTTTACATGGCTAGTAAAATATTTAAAATACTCACTGTCTTGAAAAACATTTCGATCCTCTTCATAAGCTTTAGTCTCAGCCTTGATTTGTGCATCAAGCGCTTCTATTGCTACACTCAAAGACTCTAAACTGTGAGTCGATTGAATAGTGCCAAATTGACTGAGCAAGGTCTCCCTCGCCGCATGCTGATCGACAATGGATTGATATTTATTTTTAATAGACTTGGCAGCTGACATGCATTTGTCGTAACTTTCATTACTGACCAGGCTATAAGAATGTAATGGTCGGCCTTCCTTCAAGGGAACTAAGCCAAATAAATCTGAATAATCCTTTGCTAGCTTATCAAGATTTTCATTCATACTTTGCAGATCAGCTACTCGATCTGCTACATAAATATTGCATTTATCATGATATCGATTAGCCGCTTGAATGAGATCATCAACATCTTGAGCAGATGTAATCTTGGCATCAATCTCTTGCGATAATGCTTTCGCTCTAAGTAATTTTTCATCTATTTCAGCTTGCTCTAAGGCTAATTCAGCATTTTCTAAATCGGTATTGATTAATTGTAGTTGGCCAACGAGCCCACTGCATTCAGTTAAAATGGAATCCATTTTAACTTTCAATTGAAAAGCTTTGGCAAGCTTTTCACCGCGCAACAAACTATCTCCACCAAATTTGAGACGATGCGCCTGCACATAGTCAGCAAAAATTTCTGATTGATCGCGGCCTTTGTGAAAAAGAAGATCGCATTCAGCCAAGCTATTTTTTCTCGATTGATGCAGCGCATTAATCGAGGTAGAAAAGTCATTCATAGGCCGATGTGCAGCTTTATATTCATTGCGAGACGCTTCACATTTTTTCACTGCTAGCAAAGCAGCGATACGATCATTATCCTCCATTCCAGTCAAGGCAAGTTGCTTTTTATTTTCATAGTCACCATGACGTGAAAGAAATTTTTCTTTTGCCTCTGCTAGCTTTAAGGCCAAGTCTTTTCGTTTAGCTTCATTTGCTTCTGAAAGAACATAGTCTGCACTCAAGATCACATCGGCTGTTTCTAATTCCCGCTTGATGGGTTGCAAATCCCATTCATATTCGTTTCTAAAGAGTGTGGCTCTTGTTTCGATAAGCTTATCAAGTTTCAGTATCGCTTGAAGATCAGCTTCAAAACGTTTAATAGGATGCCTCTCTAAGACCGGCTGAATGCCTGATATTATTTCCTCTAAGTCATCAGCATCCTTTATTTGCATGAATGAATTAAGCTGAGTGTTTATTTCATCAATATACTGACCCAAGGTAATCAATGCATTGAATTGAGCAGAAGCTGTATAAGTTTCCATTAAACGTGTGCCAATATGACGCTCAACATCAATCTCACTAGTAGTAGAATAAGCATTAATGTTCACTTTAAGCTGAGTATCAGCCTGCTTTATCTGTAGTTCAATTTTAGTTAATTTGATTAGCAGCAAATCTGCGCTAGCAAATAGCGTATCAATCTCCCCGCATTGTGCCTGAGTCAAGTTAATACTTTGCAGCAGGCGATAAGGCTGATATTCATCACGCTGCTCGACGTAGCTTAGCGCAGTCAACTGATCAATCAAAGTCTTATACCGCGAAAATCTGTTTTGACCTAATAGAAAAGCCAGCGCATTATGCGACAATGTCGTTTTGGCAGTCTCTTTCAGCTTGATCAGTTCAATTTCACATTCTAATTGTTTGATATCCTCTTTAACTGCTTTTAGCTTTTCTGTATTCAAAGCTTGATGACAAGCTTCCACTATACGAAGAGGAGAATAGAAAGCGTTGCCAGCTTTGTCATTTAATTTATTTCGCTCGATGGCAAGTTGATCGCGCCTAACAATCAATTGCAGATAATAAGCTAAACGATCTAATTCATTATCATCTGCATTGAATTGATATTCCTGAACCAGGTAATTATTCTTTTCTATCCAGCACTCTTGTTCAAAATGAAATTGAGAAACAATGTCGGAGAGAATAGCCAAACGCAGTTCGTCATTTTCTAGCAAATTGCTTAAATAACTTAGGGTGGCTTCATTATTAGCTGTAAGTTTAGTTCTTAATCCAGCCGCTATTTTATCTAGGTTAGCTAGACCATCTCTTGTTGTTTGTTGTAAGGAAGTGGTTTTAGCTGTTTCTTGAGCTTGGTCGTTGATCGACCTTTCCTCATCAAGCAACGATGAACTAAATTCAACTTTGACTTCATCAAAGTAACTATGAAAGCGACTAGAAATTATACCTATATGAAGAAATTCATCATACTGAGAAATAGCGGTAAACTGTTTAGCCATCAGATCGTTATTATCACTAGATCGTTTGATCAAATGCAATTTACTCAGTAATTCCCCTAGCTTCGCAAGAGACAGGGACATGAACAAATACTCAATACTAATATCCACATTAATAGAAAGTTTTTTTTCATCAATACCCAAACTCTTGCTGATCTCCGTCTTAATCAGATTTTTCTCAGCCTCATCATAAAGGGCATGACCTCTAATGATTGCATCAAATACAATGAATTTGGCTTTCACTATTGAATTTGCTGGATAGAAATTCCGCGGTGAACTGCTTTGCAATTCAGGCAGCAAACTCAGGCTAGTTGCCAATGTTGGCGTTGTAGTAGTAGTAGTAGTAGTAGTAGTTGTTGTTGTTGTTGTTGATGTTACTGGTGTTGTTGATGCAGACCTCGATCTTGATTTTGATCTTGCACGTCTTCGAGGAGCACCCTCAGTGCCAGGGCTTATGCTTAAGCCAGTGCCAGGACTTTTTTTTCTTATTCGCGTTGCTTCAACATCCTGTTTAGAGTTCTCACGCGCATGAAATGGCGCTCTTATCACCGGTATCTCTGGCTCTTCTTTCTTTTCGCTTGCGGTATCTTGCGCATAACATGCTAATGGCTTGACCCAAGCAGGTTCCTCTTCTTCTTTCACATCATCTGTATTTGACACCGTATACTCTTTACCAGCTAGCATGTGGATTTCTCCCACCTTACAATACTGGCCAAAATAGAGTGGAGCATCATTCAATGAACTGAGATCAACTCGAGAATTACCCACAATTTGCTTATCAAAATATATAATTGGGCAGCGGATAGGCATCCCATCGCTATCTTTATCTAGCCCGATACTACTAATCACGCATTCAGAAGCATATTTTCCCTGTTTCAACAAAAATGAATAAATACGTTTCAAAAAATCATGAGGATCATTCGCATAGAAATCACCGAGATTGGTGGGAATATAAAAAGTAATAGGCTTATCAGCCTCACTCGCGCCAATGCTAGTGCTGACTTGATATTGAACTGTAATTTTCCGCCATCGTCCCCTCATTAAAAATTTCCTCTTGCTTAGATTTTTTAACAGGTTTTTTCGAATATAACGCACATTAACTTAAGGATTTATTAAATCACTTAAATTAATAAATACAATTATTCGGGGCGACTTAAACTAACAACGGCCAAGAAAATTTTGACTTCTTCGCAAGGAGAGATTGCGTTTGCATTAGTATTTGCTGCAGAAGAAGCTTGCTTCATCATGACACAGGCATTTTGCGCACTTAATATTCTATCACCAAATTTTTCTGGTGCCTGTTGCTGCTCCATCAAAAGCCTAGTAAAGCTATTTGCTGCAGACATGACAACTTGACAAGTTTCAGCTTGATTTGCAGTTGTTTGACAATGCTTTGCTGCTTGCTGCAAGGCATTGGGATGGGTCATGAGATAGTGATAAGTTAATTTTTCTTGATGACAGGCAAGCAAGATGAATGATGAAAATAGTATCAGAAAAAAACGGCAGAAATTATGTGTCATATTTTATTTCCAGAAAGGAATACCACCTTCAGTCCATTTATAAACTAGCGGCAGCAGCATTAAGACAATACCCGCTATGAATAAAAATACGACTGTACTAATTGTTACCATCAAAGGAGAACGGCGATGTTCCATATATTTAATAATGCCAGCAAATACAAAAAAACTGCCGACCAAGAGACAAGCGCTATTAAGAAACCCTGATAATACACTCACAGGCGTCATTAAGTTGTTCGCCATGCCGCCCAGGCTATCTGCCCATGCAAATAAAGGAAGGCAGCTTAATAAGCAGGATATGACAAGGGCTTGATTGAGCTTGTTCTTAAGCATTTACAGTCTCCAAAATGACTGCTCCTTATATCATATCTCGTATTTCTGTACTATACTTTTGCTTGGGTTTATTCGAAGGGTATCAACATTTTACTTTCAGGGATATATTATGACCACATTGTGCTATCCCACATTAACTCACGACCTCTCCTTCGCAGATTACATCACCCAATGCCGTAACATGATTATCGAAAAACGCCGTGATTTATCCGTCAATGCTGCAAAACGTCACTTAATCATCGATGCCAATACGCCTTTTGAGCTCTACCCTTCTCAAAGCGCCAAACCTCTAAAATACGGTGCCTTATTAATCCATGGCTTACTAGACTGCCCCTTTTCACTCAAAGATATTGGCCGCCATTTACAAGCACAGGGCGTGCTTTGCCGCTCTATTTTATTGCCCGGCCATGGCACCATCCCTGATGACTTACTTTCCGTGACTTATCAAGATTGGATTGAAGCGATGCAATATGGCATTGCGAGCTTGCAGCAAGAAGTTGAGCAAGTATTTCTCATTGGTTATTCAACGGGTGCCGCGCTTGCCCTCTATCACACGCTGACTACAAACAGAGCAAATACTCGTCTTGTCCTCCTCTCCCCTGCCATTCGCGTCAAAACACCTATCAGCCTCGCCACCGCTTGGCGTTCTTTTTTACATCGCTTCGATAAAAATAATTCATCTTGGTTAACTCACACAAAAGAAAGTGATTATACAAAATATCATTCCATCCCCGTCAATGCTGTTGTTCAAGTTGAAAAATTAAGCCAGCAAGTTCAAGCACTCAATCAACAAGCCCAAGTGCAAGCGCCCTTATTGATGATCATGAGCCGTGAAGATGAAACAGTGTCCAGTCAAGAAGCCCTAGGATTTTTTTCTGAATTAGATAATCCGCATAATCAAATGCTTTTGTATACGCCAGCCAATACGAATTATGCTGACAAGAGAATCATGACGCACTCTTCAGCCTATCCCAAACTTGGCATCAAGCATTTTTCACATAGCGCGATTCCTTTCGCAGCAGATAATTCACACTATGGACAAGAAGGTGACTATCCCCTTGCCTCACATCTTGATGAAAAAAATATCTATTATGGCGCTTATAATCCCCTGGAAATTGCTATTCACAATGTTTTTTTTCATTTGGCTTTGGCAAAACGAAAATATCGCGATTTAACTTACAATCCCGATTTTGAATTCATGGCAAAGACAATAGAGGATTTTTTATTGCATTAACACTATGCTATGATGCCGGCACTAAGAAAAATTCAACGAGGAAGGTGACGCATGTTTGGCAGATATTATGAAGCAAATAAAACTATTCCCCTGCTCCAGAAATCAATGATTGAACTTGCACGAGAACGAAACATTGACGCTTTAACATCCATGCGTAATGAACCCTATTATTTTCATGCAGCATTCAATGCAATAAAAGAATTGGCTCGCTTGGATGATTTAGAATCTATCCAACTCATATCGGAACAATTTGAAATACCGTTTAATGCGAGAGTTTATAGCTATGCACTCGCCGCTAATATTACTCGAGTCAATCAACTGCTCCCTGACAGTCATCATGACTATAATGCCGTCGTGCAAGGCTATCGATCGGGCGGCCACTTGAAAGAACCCACGATATTGACTATTTTAAATCAAACGACTGATGAGAAACTGCGCGAATTAATCATTAAAGCCTATCTTGAAGAAATCAGAGAATTATTTACTAGCTTCATGATCAATACGGAAGAATATCTCGCCATACTGCATCGACTTGATCAATGGCTTTCTGGTCAAGCTCTTGAAAATTTACCCAAATGGCAGGAAGCGAAAGAAAATGAAACGTTATTTCAGCAAATCTATCGTTTGATCAAAGAAAGAAATAAATTTGCATTAAAAAAATTACTCAAAGAAGGCTACTCATTTTCTGTACCAGAAGGACAATATACCAGCCCCCTCGAATTACTTGCCGAAGAAAATGACGAAGGAGCCATCCAATTTCTTCATCGGTATTTTCCCCATCATATTGATTATAAATATCTTGTAAAAGGCTGGGCATTTAAGGCGAATACTGCCGCGATCAATAAGTGGACCGCTATTGCCAATGCTGGTTTAGCCCAAGGGAATTATTATATAAGAGAAAAAATTGTTGGTTTTGCAAAAGGTTTGCATCTTAACTTATTAACAGAAACTTTAGACTTTGCCGAACAATTAAATCTTGAATGGCGACTCAATTCCTGCATTTTTGGATACGCCCTTGGTGAACATGTTGATCAAGTTAATTTAATTCTTGAAGAAAATCTTTCCACGGAGTCATTCTCAGACCTAATCAAAGAGGCTATGGCAGGCTATATTATCGCAGGCAGTATAGCTAATGCAAAAAAATTGGAGGAAAAGGCCTCTGACCTGTTTTCCAGCATTTTTCGTTTTGCCTTCATGGGAAATTTAGAAGAAGTAAATCGAATTCTACTTATTAAAGTCCGGGACGGTGATTTTATAGCTTATTTAGAATATGCCGCAGAAGGATATGGAATGGGAGGACATCGAAAATTAGCGGAAGGTTTATTTAACACATACCCGGAGGAAAACCAGAATTATAAATTAATTAGTCGATTTTTATTGGGCTGTTTAAATGGCAAATACTTTAATTTATTAGATCCCTATTTTTGTTTAAAGAAAAATGATTTATTCACATCAATAGAAAATGAACTTGAGCTACTAAATATTAAGTCCATCCCTCCTATCATGCATGAAGATGAATTCGAAATTAATTCCGCTGATAGGTATGCTATTGAGTTGATCACAATTTATTTTGCTCATCGTCTTTATATGGACAACCTAGACAGGCTGATCAATCAACAGCCGAACCATTTATTAACTGGCATTTACGATTATATTATTTATGCCCTTAATAAAATTCAGCATCTTGGTCCAGATAAAATTGAAAGGACTTTATCATCTATTAGCAGTAGCGAGCTTAGAGCCTACATTGTCAATAAACAGAATCAAGAAAATAAATTACTTTGCTCATCAAATATAATATGTGCGATCAAAGATAAATATGATCATTTGCCTTTTCGTCACGTCAACTTAATAAGAGATCATGGCCTTGCCTTATATGAATGGTTTCTAAATGGCATACAGCTCGTCAAGAATGAAAGACTTTCATCAGATTTATTTATTTATATTTCTACTTTTGTCACTGGCTTTGGGCCAATCAATACAAGGCTCATGATCGATTCTATTCATCAGCGGTTTCTTTTACTTTCTACAGATAAACTTTATGGTGAATATAAAAATGGTTTACTCTTCTCAGCGAAGTCATTTACAGAGAAGCATCATGAAGTTGAAGAATCCTATACATCTCGTTATGGCCTCAACTTTTAGGTTTATCCATCAACCAATGCAGACATAATAGAAAAGTACCGAGGCAAATAGCGCTATCGGCTAAATTAAAAATAGCAAAATACCAATTGCTCCAATGAAAACTTAAGAAGTCGATAACATAGCCGTATAAGATTCTATCCCAAGCATTGGCTAGAGCACCGCCTAAAATGCAGCATAGGGCGATATTGATCAGCCACTTATTCGCAGCTAAGTTTTTTAGCCATAGCAAAACGGCAGCACTGACGATGAAAGCAAGTCCGCTTAATACGATATTTTGCCAGCCGGATGCTTGATCTAAAAAACTAAAGGCAGCACCGGTATTGTATGAGAGGGTGAAATTTAAAAAGGGAAAAATCGCAAAGGGTTCATGATAGTTTAGATGTTGCACCATCCATATTTTAGTGTAGCGATCGAGAGCAAGGATGAGAATGGAAATCCACAGCCAGATTAAGCCGGTGGAAAGAAATCTTTTGATGATTTTTCTTTGCATTATATTCTCCGATGAATATTTCCTTGATGAACATAGGCGTGAAGTAAGGAAGTCCTTCCTCCCAAGATAGCTTGTCATGCCAGCCGCACGCTTTTTGTGCGAGGTGGCATCCAGGAATTGACTTGGAAAACTGGATGCCACCTCGCACAAAAAGCGTGCGGCTGGCATGACAGAGCCCCTAAGCATAATCCCTCACCTCCCCCTCCCCCGCAATATTCTCCACACAACGCCCACAAATCCCCGGATAGGCCGGATTTGCATTCACATCACCACGCCTATGCCAGCATCGCTCACACTTAGCCTCTGCACTTGCTTTCACTTTCAATGATAGGCCTGACACTTCTGTAACCGCAGCATCCACCGGCCCTGCATGTTCAGCAATCACTTCAGCACGCGAAGTAATCAAAACAAAACGCAATTCTTTTTCCAATGCATCTAACTGCTCTTTAAGATGCGGCGCACAATATAAATAAACTTCCGCTTCTAAAGCAGAACCAATCACACTCGCATTACGTTGATTTTCGATTTCCTTATTGACCGCATCACGCACGGCACGAATTTTTTCCCAATAGGCTCTATTCATTTCTTCATCTTGCGGTAAAAGTGCCAAGTCTTCATACCAAGTGGCAAAGAAAACTGAATCCAATTTATTTCCCGGTAAATATTGCCAAATTTCTTCTGCGGTAAAACTCAAAATAGGTGCCATCCAACGAACCAGGGCATGAATGATATGATATAGCGCAGTTTGCGCAGAGCGTCTTCCACGACTATTGGCCGCCATGGTGTATTGACGATCTTTAATAATATCTAAATAAAAACCGCCCATGTCTGTCACACAAAATTGATGTAACTTTTGCACGACGACATGAAATTGATAAGTTGAATAAGCTTCAATAATTTCATTTTGTAATTGACTTGCCTTATCAAGCGCCCATCGATCAAGCACGAGCATGTCATCTGCTGGCAATAAATGAAGTGCTGGATCAAATCCATTTAAATTTGCTAATAGAAAACGTGCCGTATTGCGAATGCGGCGATAAGTTTCTGAGGTACGGGCTAAAATTTCCTTGGAGCCAGCAATTTCATAGCGATAATCAATTGAGGCAACCCATAAACGCAAAACATCTGCGCCTAGATTCTTCACCACTTCCTCAGGCGCAATCACATTGCCAATTGACTTAGACATTTTGCGTCCCTGACCATCAACAACAAAACCATGAGTCAATACTTGACGATAGGGTTCTTCACCATTGATCGCAACTGAAGTTAAAAGTGAGGTTTGAAACCAACCGCGATGCTGATCGGAACCTTCTAAAACAATATCAGCAGGAAAACTTAATTCGGGTCGAAGTTTCAGCACACATTCATGTGACACCCCCGAATCAAACCATACATCTAAGACATCATTTATTTTTTGATATTGCGATCCCAAAGGACCTAGGAATTCATTGATATCTAATTGATGCCAGGCTTCAACACCTTGCTGCTCAACACGCGCTGCCACTTTTTCCATGAGCTCGGCAGTCTCAGGATGACATTCACCCGACTCTTTATGAATAAATAGAGCGAGCGGCACACCCCAGGCACGTTGCCGTGAAATACACCAATCGGGACGATTTTCTATCATGCCCGCAATACGTGCCCTGCCCCAATCAGGAATCCACTCTACGCGTTCAACTGCTTGTAATGCGAGTTGACGTAAATGATGCGAATCCATACTAATAAACCATTGCGGTGTCGCACGAAAAATAAGGGCTGTTTTATGCCGCCAACAATGCGGATAACTATGACGCAAGGAAGTTTGATGAAGAAGCCGATGATGCGTTTGCAATAATTCAATTATTTTGTCATTAACTTTATTGACATGCATGCCAGCAAAAATCGGCGTATTTGCAGTAAAACAACCATCATCACCAACAGGATTATCTAAGGGCAAATGAAATTGCTTAGCCATCAAATAATCTTCCTGTCCATGCGCAGGTGCGGTGTGCACTGCACCTGTACCCGCTTCAAGTGTCACATGCTCACCTAATACAACAGGCACTTGTCTATCATAAAATGGATGCTGCAATAAAATGCCAAGTAATTTTTCACCCATCACGCGTCCTAGCACACGATGCTTTTCTACACCATAACGCGCTAACACAGCCGATAATAAATCTTCGGCTATCAATAAAGATTCGCGGGCATCACATTCTACTAAGACGTATTCTAAATAGGGATTTAAGGCGACAGCTTGATTGGCTGGCAAAGTCCAAGGTGTTGTGGTCCAAATAGGAATTGAGATTTCACCATGAGCTGATTCTAGTGAAGTAAAGCGTGCTGCAAATGCCTTTTGATCAAGGACAGCAAAACGTACATCAATCGAAGGTGAGGTCTTATCTTGATATTCAACTTCTGCCTCTGCTAAGGCAGACGCACAATCCAGGCACCAATGCACAGGCTTGTAACCTTTTTGCAGATGCCCTTGCGTAATTATTTTTGCTAAACTTCTGATGATGTTTGCTTCATAGTGAAAATCCATCGTCAAATAAGGATGCTGCCAATCGGCAATAATGCCTAGGCGTTTAAATTCTTCGCGTTGAATATCAATAAAAGATTGCGCGTACTCACGACAGGCAAGACGAAATTCTGCTGCACTGACCTTATGTCCTGGTTTACCTATTTTTTTTTCAACATTTAATTCGATGGGTAAGCCATGACAATCCCAACCAGGTACTAAGGGTGCGTCAAAGCCGCTTAAATTTTTTGATTTAACGATAATATCTTTCAATAGGGTTGTCGTTGCTGTGCCCAAATGAATATGACCATTGGCATAGGGCGGACCCAAATGTAAAACAAATTTCGTCTTATTTAATTTTGCCGCACGCTGCGCTGCATAAATATCCATTTCCTGCCATTTTTGTAAAATAGCCGGTTCGCGCTGCGGCAAATTCGCCTTCATGGGAAAATCAGTTTGCGGTAAATTTAGCGTATCTTTGTATTCACTCATTGCGTCTTCTCATTAAAATAATTTCGTGCGCTTAATACATCTCTAGCAATTTGTTCTTTCAATAAATCGATTGTCGGATAACGTATTTCTTCGCGCAATTTTTTACAAAATTCAACTTTAACATAATGCCCATAGACTTCTCGATTAAAGTCGAGTAAGTGTACCTCGAGTAAGGTCTTTGTACCATCGATAGTCGGCCGTGTGCCAATGCTTGCAACACCTTGTAAAGGCTCCACATCCAAGCCATGCACATAGACGGTATAAATACCCTGTATCGGTGTCAAAGCACGGTGCAAGTCAATATTAATCGTAGGAAAACCCCATTGCCGCCCTAATTTTTCCCCATGACGAATTCTGCCCAGCATATAATATCGATGACCCAACAATTGCGAAACCAAGTCTAAATCACCCAAAGCCAAAGCTTGCCGCACTCGACTGCTGCTAACACGCTCCCCTGCCAATAAAAAACTCGACATAGCTTCCACCGTAAAACCTAAGTGCCTTCCCATCTGCTGCAAAAGTGAAAAATCGCCCTGGCGTAGGTGGCCAAAACGAAAGTCATCCCCTATTACAATATGCCGTGGATGCAGATTTTGCCACAAGACATGAGTTACAAAATCACTTGCACTTAGATTCGCAACTTGTTGATTAAATTTTATAATATAGACGTAGTCAACACCCGTTTCCGCCAAAGCTGTCCATTTTTCCCGTAGACGGGTCAAACGCGGGGTCGTCACTTTAGCCTTATTAAAAAACTCAAAGGCATGCGGTTCAAAAGTCACCACCATGGATGGCGCATTGAATTCTCGCGCCTCAGTGATCACTCTTTCTACAAGCTGCTGATGCCCACGATGAACACCATCAAAATGACCGATAGTTAATACACTGCCCTGCGCAAGTGGTGTAAGATGCTCACTTGAGCGGATCAATTGAGTAGACATGCTAGACCCATTATTAAAAAACCAGGTGGAAACTGTAGGTTAAATTACAAGTTTTTGCTAGCATGTACTGAAGGTATTAAAGAGAGAACAATCTATGACCCCTGAAAAAATGCAAGCTATCATCGAAGCGGCTCTCATGGTGGCTGGCCGGCCATTAAACATCGCTGCCTTACAGCAACTTTTTCCAGAGGATGACCGTCCTAGTCAAAGTGATTTAAAGATGATAATCAGCTTATTACGCGAAGCTTATCAAAGCGCAGGCATTGAATTAGTAGAAGTAGCGAGCGGCTATCGTTTTCAGGCAAGGGCTGAATATAGCCCCTGGCTAGCCAAATTATGGGAAGAACGTGCCCCACGCTATTCTCGCGCCTTTCTTGAAACCCTCTCCATTATCGCCTATAAACAACCCATTACCCGTGCAGAAATTGAAGAAATCCGCGGCGTCACTGTCAGCAGTTCCATCATGAAAACCTTACAAGAGCGTGAATGGATACGTGTACTTGGCTATCGCGAAGTACCTGGCAAACCTGCTTTATATGGCACTACCAAAACTTTCTTGGATTACTTTAATCTCACCTCACTCACGGCTTTACCGCCGCTTGCAGAATTTAAAAGCTTGGAAAATCAAGAAGCGCAATTGCAAGTGGAATTGGCTTTGAATGAGAGTGAACTTGGGCCAAGTGATAGCGAACATATTCCTGAAGAAACGACAATATATGCCTAGTGAAAAAATTCAAAAAATATTAGCCCATGCCGGTGCAGGTTCAAGACGGCAAGTCGAAACATGGATTCAAGAAGGCAGAATTACCGTCAATGATCAACCTGCCAAGATTGGTGATCGCATGACTTATCACGATAAGGTTTGCATTGACGGGCGTGAAATTCCCTTATTTAAAAGTAAAAATCAAAAATCACGCGTTTTGCTTTATCACAAACCTGAAGGTGAAATGTGCACTCGCAACGACCCTGAAGGACGTCCTACTATTTTCACTAACTTACCCATGATTCGAAATAGCCGCTGGATTTGCGTCGGCCGTCTTGATTTTAATACTTCGGGTCTATTATTAATTACTAACGATGGTCATTTAGCCAATCAACTCATGCATCCTAGTTCAGAGATTGAACGTGAATATGCGGTGCGTATTCGCGGCGAAGTCAGCGCTGAAGCACTCGCCAAATTAAAAAAAGGTGTGCCCTTAGAAGATGGCATGGGGCGATTTACTGAAATCACTGACGGCGGCGGCACTGGCTCAAATCACTGGTATCACGTGATTGTCAAAGAAGGTCGTAATCGTTTAGTCCGCCGTTTATGGGAAGCCTTAGGTTTCACCGTAAGCCGTTTAATCCGCATTCGCGTTGGTTCCGTTTACTTACCTGCTTGGCTGCGTAGGGGCAAGTATATCGAGCTTGAGAGTGAAGAAGTGACTACTTTGTCACGTTATACGCCGGTGAGAAAATAATAGACAAATTAATTTAAGATAAGCTTAAGCTTAGGAGAGCATCATTATTCTTGTGTTTACAAAACAAGGCAATGAGAATGCTCTCATCTCAAAAAGTTGAGGAAGATAATAAAAAACTTTTGCGGTATTATGGGCTAACAAGAAATGGTCAGGTTGATTTTGAAAATAAACGCTATGGCCTAGCTATCAACCACTTTAAAAAAGCCAAAGAACTCTACCCTTATGATATTAAGCCCTACGGCCATCTTGCTAGCATTTATTACATCCTTGAAAACGCCAAGGAAGCGCACTTCTATTTTGAAAAAGCCTTATTACTTGCCTATATTTATTTAGATAGCGCCCTTATTTCGCAGCTTTTATACTACATACATTATAATAATACGCGGCGTAACGATGCAAAAAAACAAAAGCCAGCAAATATAAAACCTAAGGCTCTTGCAAAAACAAAACCCGCATTGCCGCAACCAGAAGGCGAAGCTAATACCAGTCCAGAAGGAGGAAATGAACTAGAACCAGACCAGTACGGTGATACCAGCCTAGAAGAAGAATTGTCGCCAGAAGACGAGGTATCGATAGTTAATGCCCTATCACATTATGATGAAGAGATATCTCAGCAAGAAGCATCGCAGGAAATAGATCAACAGCAAAATATACCAGCGCAAGAAAAACAGAAAAATATACCAGCACAAGAAAATACGACCAATGAAACATATACTCCCAATCCCATTTACGCTGCCAGGCTTGCCATTTGGGAAGATCTACTAACACAATTAAAAAATTGTGATACGCCTAAAAAAGAAAATCGTCATGATGGTATCAACAAAATAATTGCTATAGCAAAAACAACGCCCGAAATTAATTTTTCTGATACCGCACAATGTAGAAAACGCATGGAAGGCATTACTTCCATTATTGATGAATGCACCTGGCGTTCATCAACCTTAAGCCCATGGTCCAATTCAAATTTATTCAAGCGTGAAAATGCGGGCAGAAACAAGGAAGTAGATTTGTTCTATCGCGCCTTTACGCAAATCGAGACAAATATACAGTATTATCCAAGCATACGCACAGCAGAAGAAGTATTAATCGCGCAGCAAAAAAGAGAAGCCATCATTGATCTTGAAAATGAAATTGAACGTTTAAATAGAATGCCAGCTAGATTGTTTGCTCATAGCGATGTCAAAATAGATGCCGATTATGTTTTAATTAATGCAATTTTACATTCAAAACAAACAGAAACAATGGCGGATCTTTCAACGCCCGCACGCTTGCAGAAACTCTTAGTCACTTCCCATGAGGGCAAAGTCCGGCAATGGAAAGATTCTACTGGCAGAGTGCTTAATATGACTGTCGCCTGGGCATTAACAATGAAGCGCGGCTTTAGTGATGAGCCTTCTCGCTCAGAAAAAAAATTAAATACATTTCGTCAATTACCCGATCCGAGGAAAATTATTAAGAATTTTAGTTCGGATAATAATTTGCGGTTGAGAGTGTAGGTAATATATAAAGTCTTCGTCGTTGCATAGGTGTTCGTCGTTACATAGGTGTTCGTCGTAAAAAGCACTCCTCGCAACGACGAACACCTATGCAACGACGAACACCTATGCAACAACAACCCCCTACCCCACCTCCCCCTTCAACCGATACAGCAAATCCAGCGCCTCCCTCGGACTCATCTGATCCACCTTCATTTCTTTTAATTGCTTAATCACAATTTCATGCGACACATTTTCTTTACTTAATGCAAACATATCACTCTGCTTATGCTTAGGTTGATAAGCCGTCTGTTCTAATGATTGTAATTTCTGTTTCGCGCGCGCAATGACTACGCGCGGCACGCCCGCTAATTGCGCTACTTGAATACCATAACTTTGATTAGCAGCCCCTGCTTGCACCGCATGCAAAAAAATAATTTTATCGCCATGTTCAGTCGCATCTAAATGAATGTTATGCACCGTAGAAATTTCATCTGCCAATGAAGTTAATTCAAAATAATGTGTCGCAAATAATGTAAAGGCACAAAGACTCTGCGCAAGATAATGCGCGCAAGCCCAAGCAAGTGATAAACCATCAAAGGTACTGGTACCGCGTCCCACTTCATCCATCAACACCAAACTATGTTCCGTTGCATTATGCAAAATATTTGCCGTCTCAGTCATTTCCACCATAAAAGTAGAACGACCACTTGCTAAATCATCTGCAGCACCGATGCGGGTAAAAATTCGATCCACTGGACCAATCTCTGCTTCTTGTGCTGGCACATAACTACCGATATGCGCAAGCAGCACAATTAAAGCGGTTTGCCGCATATAAGTTGATTTACCACCCATATTAGGCCCCGTAATAATGAGCATACGCTGCGTTTGATCGAAGCAGACATCATTGGGCACAAAGGCTTGCGTTGAAACAGCTTCAATCACAGGATGACGTCCCGCCTTAATTTGTATTCCTGTTTTATTAGACAAACGCGGACAACACCAATTTAATTGCAAGGCACGTTCAGCTAAATTCGCCAAGACATCTAATTCAGCCAGTGCAGCCGCTGATGATTGCAATGCTGCAATCTGCGGCAGCAAATTTTCTAACAATTCATCATACAATAATTTTTCACGCGCTAGCGCTCGTTCTCGCGCACTTAAAGCCTTATCTTCAAACGCTTTTAATTCCGGTGTAATAAATCGTTCTGCATTTTTCAATGTTTGTCTGCGAATATAATTTTCTGGAACAGAGGCAGCTTGCGTGCGGCTCATTTCAATATAATAACCATGCACACGATTATAACCCACTTTTAAAGTAGATAATCCTGTGCGCTTTTTTTCTTGCTCTTCTAAGGCAATTAAAAAGTCACCGGCATTTTCACTTAAAGCGAGTAATTCATCTAATTCAGCATCATAGCCTTTTGCAATCACACCACCATCACGAATAGTCACGGGTGGATTATCTATAATCGCACGACTTAATTGCGTTTCTAATTCAGGAAAAGTTTGCAGCGCATTTTTTAATTGCAATAAATGCGGCGCAGTAACCTGAGCTAATTGCTGATGTAAATGCGGTAATAAATATAGGGTTGCGCGCAGGGCCACAAGATCACGCGGCCTTGCTGTTTTCAAAGCAATACGCGCTAAAATACGCTCTAAATCTGCTGTTTGAAACAGCGTTTTTTGTAAATTCACATAAGCATGATGATTTAATAATGCCTCTATACTTTCTTGACGTGCTCGCAAAATAACTTGATCGCGCAGCGGTCGATTTAACCAACGCTTTAATAAACGGCTGCCCATCGCTGTGCGTGCGTGATCTAATACACTCACCAAAGTATTTTCATGACCGCCAGAAAAATTATGAATTAATTCTAAATTACGCTGCGTTGCTGCATCTAAAATCAAACACTCTTCACGCCGTTCAACATGAATAGCGCGAATATGCGGCATCGCAGCACGCTGCGTTTCTTTGGCATATTGCAATAAACACCCTGCTGCTGATAAAGCAGCAGACATTCCTTGACAACCAAAGCCGCTTAAATCTCGCGTTTGCATTTGCTCCGTTAATAAACGCACTGCCGTACTATCATCAAATTCCCAAGGTGCACGTCGCCTCAATTCTCTCTGATATTCACGTAAGATGGCATGATCCCATTCATCACTTATCAATAATTCCGCTGGTTTTAATCGTTGTAATTCACCACTCAAGGCTTCTTCATTTTCTACTTCTAATAAATGAAAACGACCACCGCTCATATCTAAAACGGCAAATCCATAACATCCCTCTTTTGCATGCACAGCGACTAATAGATTATCTTGATTATCTTGTAAAAATGCGGCATCACTGACCGTACCGGGTGTTAAAATTCTCACGACTTGACGCTCAACTGGCCCCGTACTTGTTTTGGGATCACCTATTTGTTCGCAAATTGCAATCGATAATCCTTGGCGAATTAATTTAGCAATATAGGATTCTACAGAGTGAAAGGGAACACCTGCCATGGGAATGGGATTGCCTGCGGATTGTCCACGTGCAGTGAGTGTGATATCAAGCAAGCGCGCTGCTTTTTGCGCATCTTCAAAAAACAATTCATAGAAATCACCCATACGATAAAATAGCAAAATGTGCGGATAATCTGCCTTAATACGTAAATATTGCTGCATCATAGGTGTATGCGTTTGCATCATGTTATCATTCTCTATTCAGGATGAATTAGGTCAGGAAAAAGATGATAGATCATATCAAAGCACTCGTATTAAAAACAGCGACAAGCTGCGTCAAGCGAGGCATCACACTTGCTGTAGCGGAATCATGCACAGGCGGTGGTCTAAGTTATTGGCTAAGCAGTGTACCTGGCAGCTCAACTTGGTTTGAGCGTGGTTTTGTAACCTATAGCAATCAGGCAAAAATTGATATGTTAGGTGTCAGCGCTGAAACCCTGGCACAATTTGGAGCAGTCAGTGAAGAAACAGCCAGGGAAATGGCGCAGGGTGTGTTAGCGCATAGTCATGCTGATATCGGCATTGCCATTACGGGGATTGCAGGGCCTGATGGTGGTTCGACGGAAAAACCGGTGGGCACAGTCTGGATTGCGGCTGCAAGCCGTAGCCAAGAAACATTTGCGCAACAATATCTTTTTACCGGTGATCGTCAGGAAGTGCGTTTGCGAGC
>JABDDF010000025.1 GCA_013287745.1 Gammaproteobacteria bacterium | reverse complement strand
AGCTATTCAATTTGGATTGACGCATGTTTTGTATTTGCAGATACATGAGATAGAAGCAATTAACCCATAAGAGCTTTACTACACTTAACTCATAAAACTAAAGATTAATGAATGCTTCGTTCACTTGTTACTCGCTGTGTTAAATGTTGTCGCTGAGAAGCGTGTCAACATTTAACCGCGCTCGTGCCAAGCGAACGAAGCATTCATTAATCTTTAGTTTTATGAGTTAAGTGTAGTAAAGCTCTTGACATTAGTACTATATTTAGTACTATACTTAATATGACAAAAGCAGATAAAGTCCTAGAAAAAATGCGTAATAATCCAAGGGATTGGCAAATGGCTGATCTTGAGGCTATAGCTGCTCGCTTCGGAATTAGGGTTCGTAAAGGAAAGGGTAGCCATGTATCGTTTATCCATCTTAAGTGGGTAGACATCTTAACAGTACCAGCCCATAGGCCTGTAAAGCCGATATACGTCAAAAAATTCGTGTCATTAATTGATGCATTAAAAGAGGAGGAAATATGAATAACATTAAAATTTCTAAATATCCATTTACAATTCGACATCTTTCAAATGAAGAAGGTGGTGGGTATTTAATTGAATTTCCCGATCTCCCTGGCTGCATGTCTGATGGCGAAACAATTGAAGAAGCTACTGTGAATGGACAAGATGCCGTCCAAGCTTGGATTGAAGCCGCAAAAGAAATGAATAGACCTATACCAATTCCTGGAGAACTAGAAAGTCAAAGCGGAAAATGGGTTCAACGTGTTCCAAAGTCTATCCATTTACGACTTGTTAATAGAGCAAAAAAAGAGGGTGTGAGTTTAAATACATTGGTAATAATGATACTTTCTGAATCATTAGGGGGTCAGCGCTCAAAAATAAAAATAAAAACCAAAAAAGAAATACACCAGAAATAGTGACACTCAATAAACCATTTACAATGGATTTTTTTGAATTCCGATCCATGATTTTTCTCCGTGATTTAACCTGTAATTTTAGCACAAGTGCATAATCACGACAGAGAGCAATAAGTTAATCCACTCAAGCATGCCATAAACTAATTTAAAACACGCCACAAATCAGCTGCTTTACATTCCCGTGGGGAAATTCCCCACGGGAATTTCCCCGGGGGAATTTCCCGATTATGTAATTTTTCTCCAAGTGATAATTTTATCCTGTCTAATTAACTAGGAGAAAAAGTGACATGAGTCGCTACAGAAAAATCGACACTCGTACATGGAACGATCTCAAATTTAATCGCTTATCTGACGATGGAAAGCTTGAATTTTTTCTGTTACTAACGCACCCCCATCTTTTACCAATAGGCGCAATGCGTGGAACTATTCTAGGCTTAGCAAGCGAAATTCATTGGTCTATAGAGAGATTTCAGAAGGGATTTCACGAAATATTAAATAATAATATGGTGAAATATGATGAACAATCTGCATTTATTTGGCTGCCAAATTTTATTAAATATAATCTTCCTGCCTCCCCAAATGTTGTACGCTCTTGGGAGGATTATCTTGACTATCTTCCAGAGTGTTCATTAAAGGATGAGTTGATTTCATCCGTTGCCGTATTTGTCGAGAAGCTTTCGGGAAGCTTTCGCGAAGCCTTACCCAAAGCCTTTGCGAAGACTTTGCCTAATCAGGAGCAGGAACAAGAACAAGATCAGGAACAGAAACACACACACAATGCGTGCGAACAATATTATCCACAAGCAGTAGAAATCTTAAATTTTCTTAATGAAAAGGCCGACAAGGTATTTCAAGCTAGCGCATACAACCTGAAATTTATTATTAATTGTTTGAAATCAGGAGCAAGCATTGAAGATTGTAGAAGAGTCATTGTAAGAAAATGTCGTAAATGGAAAGGAGATGATAAGCGAGATGATTGGCTTCGTCCTATGACGATTTTTGGTGAGCGATTTCATCAATATTTAGGTGAATTGGTAACTACGCATTCCGAAAGTGGAGAGACAAGCATATGAAATTTTCTCATTGTCCAGATTGTAGAAGTTATTTAAGTGCTTGTAATAAATGCTCTTGTGGGTGGGTAGAAGCTATAAAAATCAATCTTTACCAATGTCAATATATTGAAAATCAACATCGTTGTAACAATGAAGGCACGATAAGTAAACAAGTCCGAGGAAATAGCTGGTATTGCAATGAGCATCATGACAAATAAATTCATGGAGAATTTTATGCAAACTTTAAATCTCAAGGAAGCCGCTTTTTTTTTAAAAAAATCGACTGAGGCAACGCGTCGTGCAGCAGCAAATGGAAAAATTCCCGCTGCAAGAGTGGGGCGGAGATGGATTTTTTTATTGGATGATCTTGTTGAATTTTTACGATCTCGTTATGTTACCTCTGCCGAAACATCGTGGGGTGTCATAGAAAAAGATAGGAGAAAAATATGGCGCTCTACAAACGAAATAGCATCTGGTGGATCACTATTTGCCGAGAAGGACATCGCATACAGAAAAGCAGCGGGACTGCCAATAAAGTAGAAGCTCAACATCTTTATGACAAAATGAAGGCTGAGCTATGGAAAGTGAATAAACTTCAGGAGAAGCCTACTAAAGATTGGAATGATGCGGTGATTAGATGGTGCGAAGAATCTCAGCATAAAAGAAGCCTTTTTAGTGATCAATCGAAGTTTAGGTACTTGGATAAATATTTAAGCGATGTGTTATTGAGAGATATCACTCGCGATATGATTGAACGGCTTGCTCAAGGGAAGGAAAAGGGCGGTGCCAGCCCCGCTACAGTTAATCGCATGTTAGCTTTGATCAGGGCTATTTTGCGAAAAGCTGAACGGGAATGGGAGTGGATTGATAAAGCGCCTGTTGTCCGCATGCGCAAAGAAGATAATAAGCGCATTCGCTGGATAGGGCCAGATGAAGTGGAGCGGTTAAAAAAGGAATTACCTACGCATCTTGCTGAGGCGATGGAGTTTACAATTCACACTGGTTTTAGAGAATCCAATACAGCAAATTTGGAATGGGCTGAGGTGGATTTTAATCGTGGCCATGCTTTTATTCCGGCAAGTAAGTCCAAATCTCGGAAAGCAATTGCGGTTCCTTTGAACGGTAAAGTGATTGAGATTATACGAAGGCAAATTGGGAAGCATTTGCGTTTTGTGTTCACTTATAAAGGTAAGCGTATTAAGCGATTCAATACGAGAGCTTGGACGAATGCTTTGAAGAGAGCAGGAATAGAAGATTTTAAATGGCATGATCTTCATCACACTTGGGCGTCGTGGCACGTGCAAAATGGAACATCGCTGCAAGAGCTGCAATTGCTTGGAGGATGGTCTAGTTTTGAGATGGTCTTGAGATATGCTCACCTGAGCAGTGATCATCTTAGAGATGCCGCGGAAAGGATTTACGCTGCAAATTTGCTGCAGTCTAATGCTGAAAAGATATCTGCTACAAATTTGCTACAGGTTGAAAATGAGGGTGTTGGCAGGTGGGGTAAGCTCTTGATTCCACTATGGCCAGAGACAGAATCGAACTGTCGACACGAGGATTTTCAGTCCTCTGCTCTACCGACTGAGCTATCTGGCCATCTCACAAAAAGAGATGCCTATTAAACCGATAGAGGCGGAATGAGTCAAGGAAAAACTTCCAAAAAATCTACTCTCTAGGAATAAACCCACTGGGCTTTTCACTGCCCTCACCAAAAAGAAATTTTTCCATTTCTAGCATTAAAAATGATCGTGCCTTGGGGTCTATCATGCTCAGGCGATTTTCATTTATCAGCATGGTTTGGTGATTAAGCCACATCTGCCAGGCTTCTTTGGAAATTTGCTCATAAATTTTGCTGCCGAAGTCACCAGGAATAGGCGGTTGGGCAAGTCCTTCGGCTTCTTTCTGTAATTTGCTGCAATAGATCATGCGTGTCATGACAAATTTCTCACAATGGATTGGATCGGTTTTGGCAAACCGATCGCTTTGGGTTGCTGCAGGTTATACCAGATTTGTGCGCTATCTTCTATCGCTACAGGTGGTTTTTTCTTGAGAGGAATAAGAATCGGAAAGATATCTAAATGATAATGAGTAAAGCTATGTCTGAATGTTTCTAAGATTTGATAGTCATTGATTTTCACTTGTAATTGCTCGCGGCAAAAAATTTGGATGCGTTTTTTTTCTGGTTCACCCGCGAATTCTGGTAAACTCCACAAGCCACCCCAAATTCCCTTATCAGGCCGTTTATGTAAAAGAATACTAGCTTGCATTTTGAAAACAACAAAGGTAGCAGTACGCACAGCTAATTCGCGCGCAGCTTTTTTCCGTGGTAAGAGGGCGGCAATATTTTGTTGACGTGCAAGGCAATCCTCACTAAGTGGGCATCTTTCACAAGCTGGTTTGCCGCGTATGCATAGGGTTGCACCTAAATCCATCATGGCTTGAGTATAATCGGCTACGCATTTTTTTGGTGTGTAATGAGCGGCTAATTCCCATAAGCGATTTTCCACCGATTTTTCATTGATAAAATCAGTGATGCCATGAAAGCGTGCAAGCACACGTTTTACATTGCCATCTAAAATTGCGGCGGGTTGATTAAAGGCAAGGGCTAGAATTGCACCAGCGGTTGATTGTCCAATACCAGGTAATTTTTGCAAAATCGCTAAACTAGCAGGAAATTCGCCTTGATGATTTTGCATAATCAATTGTGCTGCACGATGTAAGTTACGCGCACGACTGTAATAGCCCAATCCTGCCCATAAATGCAAGACTTCATCCGGTTCTGCTTGAGCAAGTGAGCTTAAATCAGGAAAGCGCTGCATGAAACGCTGATAATAAGGAATAACCGTATTCACTTGTGTTTGCTGGAGCATGATTTCGGAAATCCAAACACGATAAGCCGTTTTATTTTGCTGCCAAGGCAAATGCTTACGCCCATGTTGGTCAAACCAAGTTAATAATCGATTTTGAAATTGCTTGTCACTGATCATTTCCACGAACCATGATGATGATGATTTTCAGTGTGATGATGGATGATTTCATAAATTAAAGTAGCAGCTAATTTTGCAGTGCGATGATCGATATCGTAGCGAGGAACATGTTCAGCAATATCATAACTCACGACTTTTCCAGAAGCAGCCGCTTGACGTAAAAGCGGAATAACATGCCAGGGATTTAAGCCCAAGGGTTGAATCGTTCCGACACCAGGTGCAAAGGCAGGGGAAAATACATCTAGTGACATGCTCATGTAAATGATGTCATTTTCATCGACGACACGATCAATAAAATCAAAGCATTTTTCTTGTAAACCTTGATGCATTTCATCTGCCAAAATGAGTTTGGTATTATATTTTTTAGCAATCTCAAATGATTGACGAATATTGCCGGCATGTTGAATGCCAATGCAATTGTAATCAAAGTGACGCTGCTGTATTTCATGGTCAACAGCAATTTGATAAAAGGGTGTTGTTGCGCTATTTCGGCCAGAAGGTTGCAAGGGATGCATATCAAAATGAGCGTCAAAGTTGATGATGCCGAGGCGATTTTTTGGCGGATAAGCACGGACAATGCCTTGATAATGGCCCCAGGCAACCTCATGTCCACCGCCTATGACAATAGGTCTTATATCATGTTTTAAGAGTAGGGCGATGACATCAGCTAAGGCAGCTTGACTCGCTTCTAAATCGTGGTCAGTACAAATGATATTGCCCGCATCATAGCAATGAATGTTTGCTTTTTGAATGGGAAGTTTGGCTAAGCGTTGTCTAATAGCGGGAGGCCCTTCAAAGGCGCCTGTGCGGCGTAAATCGCGTTGCACGCCTTCATCACATTTAAAACCAAGGAGGGCAAAGGTAGTGGGCGCAGTTTTAGCAGGCTCATCGACTAATAAATTCAGCAAGCGTACCTGCTGATAAAAGCAAGAGTCAGCAGGGACATCACTACGACCTTGCCAGGTAATGGGGTCTGGCGGTAAATAGCGAGCTTCCCAGGTCATGCTGGTACAACAGTGACAGGAATGCGGGCCCCAATTTTTTGCAAGTAGTCATCAGCGCTTAAAACGCTGGCATAAGTCGGCTGAAAGGCGGCAAGAAAGGCAAGATGCACATTTTGCGCAGGAATAGTGGTGTGATTAAATTCTAATTGGCGTGCTGCGCAAGCATCGTGTAGTACCGTGATGGTGAAGCCTAAGTCATAGGCAGCGCGAACGGTCGCATCAACCGCCATATGCGTTGTCATCCCGCAAATGACTAAGTGATTGATTTGATTTTTGATTAAATGATTCAATAAATTAGTGTCTTTAAAGCTATTGGGATAGTGTTTTTTAATGATGGTTTCATTTTTTTCTGGGCGGACATCGGCATAGAATTCCGCACCTTTTGTGCAAGGCAGCATGGAGGTTGCATTGGGATGGGTGGAAAATTGGGGAATATGAATAACAGGTAGCTTTTTTTCCCGATAAGCGTGTAGTACAGACTGTGCTTTTGCACTCGCTTCAAGGCTCTTTTCTAACGGAATTCTTCCATTGGGAAAATAATCATTTTGTATTTCGAGCAAAAGTAATGCTGTATTCATCCTAGAGGTCCCTTTTTTATCTTGTTAAATAATTTCCATATTTAACCATTTTTGACAGATTCTGCAATAGTTATTAGGGGGTGAGGTGAATAATCCCCCTGGGGTGCGAGGCAGGGGGATGAGGGGTTATTTAACTTGCTGTCGCATCACGTGCTGGTTCTTAGCAATCATTTTACCAGTATTCACGCTGGCTGGATGGCCTTTTTCGATGGTTTGGCTAGGCAAGGAACCATAAAACAGATTGAGTACCTGGTTCGATACATTCTGGACTGTGTTTTGAGCCAATAATAAAAGTTTTTCAAGTTTAGTTTGATGTTGCAACTTTTGTTCGTTTAATCGGCAAGTATTCCGATCATAGGTGGCAGCTTGCTTATTGTGCCAGGTTGTAATGGCTGTAATGGTGTTTCGATGATTTTCGATTTGTGTATTGATGTCTTGATCGCCTTTAGGCTTGTTTGCTTTCAATGCATGCATTAATTTATTCGTATCCTGATCCAGTGCCTTTTGTTGAAATTCATCAAGAAAGTGCATCACTTTATCGTAGCGACTACTTTCAGTAAGGCGAGCTGGACTCCAAATATCTTCTATCATTTTTTTAACGGCTTTATACTTGGCAATTCTCGCAAGAACATCATCACTATCATTGAATTGATTTAGTTTTAACGAGCTCTTCAATAGTGTCGTTTCTGCAGAATCGCCCCCTCTGCAATACCAAGGCAGTGCACATAGGCGCTCAAAATTCTCCAAAAAACTTTCCTTTGGATTGAATTTATTATCTTCTGGGCAGCAGAAAAATGAAAAGCACATAGTGTTTCTCCTCGCTATAAACCTTTGAACTTATAAGCGAGTGTAACTAGGTGAGGGCAACGGCATCATGACAATTGGATTACAGTTTTGTAATGTTTGTGCTTAAGGCTCTGGAAATGAAGCAGAAAATTCGTCATTCACCAATAAATCGGCGCCAGAAATATAAGAGCTTCGTTGCTCTGGGTGATTAAATCCAGTGCTGTGTATGAGCTATCAAACCCGCAAGGCCGATGATCATGCTGATGGTCCATAAGAAATTAGACCAGAGGCGGTTGTTGATGAGATCAAATTTGCTATCTATTTTCTCAAACCTAACATCTATTTGCGCGAATCTAGCATCCATCTTATTCTCTAGATGCTCAAGCTTGGCATCCATCTTGTTTTCTAGATGCTCGAGTTTGCTATCAATCCTATTTTCAAACTGCTCGAGTTTGCTATCAATCCTGTTTTCAAACTGCTCAAATTTAGCCTCTATTTTTTGTTCAAAGCTAAGGAATCTATTATCGATTCTATCAAATGCATGTTTGATATCGAGCAGGCTCGAATTAATATTTGAAATTGTTGTTTCTAATACAGCAATGCGAGCATCATTACTCATAGTACGATTCTCATATTTTTTAGGGTGCATGATTGTATGTCCTCGAAGTATAACAAATGATAGTGAAATTTTGCAGCATTTCCTGATGGGATGTGGGGCGGGGCGGTAAGGAAGATAACTGAGGAGTTTAATATAATAATCATAAACAAAAAGAAAGATAGTTACTAAAAAATAAACTTAATTTCCAGTAACTTGCAAAAATAATCTTATAATTTCTCATCTAATGTTTTTGAGCGGGTTATAATAATAAGTACAAGTCTAGAGAAAAACATTGGAGTTAAGATATGACACAAAAACGTGAGGGTGTTAACCGTCTTGAGCAACTGCAAGCAGACGAAAAAATTGAAAATATATTAATTGAAATATTTTCAAATAAAAACGAAATCACGTCAGCAGATAAGGAAACGGCGCATGATGCCCGTGAGTCAAGTTCACTTTCACAAATTAAAAAATTACTAGAGAAATATGAAGATGAAAAATATGCAAGGCCATTTTATGAAGGGTATAAAAAGAAAATGAAAGTGGGTGAGAGAAACTTGACTGTAGTGTATGTGAAATACAATCAAGATGAGCAAGCACTACCTGCAGCTAGCTTAGATGCTGCTAGTCAAGCCGCTATTCAAATAAGAAAATTAAATTTAGTCGCTGCTGTACTTAATGCTCTTTCTATCTCAGAAGATTATTTGAAAATTAAAAATAAAGAAATATTTGAACGAGAACTCATGGCCTTATTAGAAGAAAGTTTAAAAAAAAATATAAAGAAGGAGCCAGCTTTACAGGTTAATTCATTCATCAAAGAAATGACTCAACTTATTAAAATTCATACGGGTGAGGATCGTGAAAGCATTACGCGTAAAATAAGAAATGCCGAAAGATATTTTGTCGCAGAAAATAATGTCGATAAAATGTTAATTTTTGAAAATAAATTTAAGGGTTCTAGTTATTATCAAGTCGATGTACCTTATGATGTGAATAGTGAATTAACAGAGCCGCAAAAAAATCATTTGCTTGCTGTAAGAAGCGAGCAGCCGCCCGATTGGTTTAGCGTGTTACCCAAATGGGAACAAGATTGTATATTAAAACTTATACCTGCATCGCTTGATGGAAATTGGCATCAATTTTCTCAATCATCAGCCATGCAACACATGCCTGGTATGAAAAATGCGAGATATAATTATTTGTTGGAAGATGAAAATAATTCGGGAAAAGATCCACAAATTATTTCTAAAAGCATCAAAATGAGTACCTTGGTACCCTATGAAATGCCAGAACATGAACAGCGAGAGCATACGCATGCTGCTGTTAATCAGGCCTTGAATGGTTTAAATGTGCTAGCAAAAGAAAATTTTAAAAATAAATGGGGAGATATTTTCGAAAAGCAGGCAATAGAAGTTAAGCCCTTAGTGTTGTTACAACAATTACTAAGTGATACAACTTTTGGCGCTGATGATAATCATTTATCAAAAATGCAAAACACGCAAATTAAAGAAGCGCAAAGTCGTTTTAATGAAATTGAAATAGTAGCTGATACTGAGCCGGTTAATATTTTGCGGGTCATGGCTTTACAAAATAAAGATCGCTGGATTTATGCTAATCAAGTTTTAAATTATACAGAAAAATTTCAGATGGCCATTAAGCAATGTCAGCTTAATGGCGTGCAATTTAATAAAAAACAAACGGCTTCTATTGCTTTAATAGAACATGCAAAAGCAGAATTAGAAAAATTACAAAATCCACAATTGCTTGAACACTTGCAAATGACGCTAGGGCTTAGAAATTTTGAAGCATTTAAAGTGGCTTATCTTGCTATTTTGACAGAAGCGATGGGCGGCGCGGTCTCGACTAATTGTAAAAGTGGTAAAGATAGAACGGGATTAGATGAAATATATAGAGCTTCGATGATGTTATATTTTAAAGAAAAGGGCGTCTTGCCAAGTTTTACTGATAAAGGAGCAGAACGTCAAAATTTCATAAATATTTTTACGCAATTATTTAATACGATGAAAACGCAGGAAGCAGCAGCGGCTAATACACCAGGATCCTTTGGCTTAAAAGATGATGCCAAAATGCTTTGTGCTGATATTGCCGCTGCTCTTGGTGATTCCTATCGCTATTCTAATGATAATGCGAGAATGAATAAGCCAGGCATATTCATGCATGATGAAGAAGTTCAAAAAAATGAAATGCTAAAGAAAGAAAATGATTTGTATAGTGTGGCTATGCTAGCCGCCAAATATTTAACAGCACCTGGTTTGATTTATACGGCCGTGCAAACATTAGCGCCTCTAGTGATGAAAGCGTCCTCAACGATCACTAAGGTTTCTCCTGTGGCAGCCAAAGAACTCAATAAGCAAATGGGCGGTATGTTTGCAAGTATTCGTTCGCAATTCAAAAGTGAAAAAGCATCTAATGATAAGAAAAATGATGAGAGCGGTAAGGGAAAAAATATGAGACGGTGAGAGGCGAGCAAATATAAAACTCAACAATTTAATTAATGACTTAAGCTAAATCGCAGCAACTTTACCCGCAATTTTATCAATTTAAGAATTTGTTAATTTTTTGCAGTAGTAATTTGGTATAATTTGTACACTTTATAATAAACTACATCACAAAACGATTAGAGGGATAAAAATGCGAGCATACACTGATGAAGTGAAAGATCTTGCTTCAGCTACTGAGAAATTGATTGAACAATTAGGTCATCGCCTTGACCCTAATACCATTCAGCTATTGCGAGGTCAAAGTCCTCAGCTTATCAGTCTTGATCTCTCCAAACAGGATGGAGATGAAAGTCTGAAACCTAGAGATATCATGGCGTTTGTTGATTTTTTTGAGTTCAATACAAGCGTGACGAGTTTGAATTTAAATTTTAATGAAGGCATTGGTGATAATGGTGCGCTGCATCTTTCTCTTATACTTAGAAAGAATACGATATTGACAAAGCTGCATTTACAAGGCTGTGTTCAAGCAGAGCAGACTTACAAGGCTCATGCTCATCCTCCTGGTGCAGTCACGATCGTTGAAGCGCTGATAGATAATACGACATTGAAAGTCTTGGACTTAAGTGGAAATAATTTACAACTTCTTCCATCAAACATGCAGCAGTGTTTTTATCAAGCACTATCAAATGACAGAACGCTGATCGAATTGGATTTAACTAATACCGTTTGTAATAATAGCTTGCATGTTATTATGAAAGATAATGGGCCACTCAAAACGCTGAGGGATGATATAGAATCAGCTGACTCTCCTGAGATCGATGAAGAAGATGTTGCTAGAGTTGCGCAGGGTCTGGAAGACCTGGTTTTATTGTGTCAGGAAGAACTGCAATCTAGAACTCAAGCTGTTATGGTTGAACTAAAAAATTGGCTTGAGCCATCCACACTTCAACTATTGCAAGAACAAAGTCCCAAGCTTACCTGTCTAGATCTCTCTCGTACTTTTTCAGGTGCTAGTCTAAGACCAGATCATATCAAAGTACTTGTCGAGTTTCTTAAAGTCAACAAAACCGTGACGAGTTTGAATTTGAATTATAATTATGAAATTGGTGATGAGGGCGCGGCCTATCTTGTCGAGCTACTTAAGAACAATAGGACATTGAGAGAGTTGCATTTAAGCCGCTGTGTCGAAGCAAAGTGGAGTAACGATCCTTTTCCTCCTCTTTCTGGCGCAGTCATGATCATTGAAACGCTGGCAACTAATAACATATTGCAAGTATTGGATTTAAGTGGAAACGATTTAGAGCATCTTCCATCAGTCATGGCGCAACGCTTTTATGTGGCGCTTGCAAATAACGAAACGCTAATCGAATTGAACTTAGCAGGTAATCACATTGCTAATGGTCATTATCATGACTTGGCTGCTGTCTTGAAAAATAATCAAACACTCAAAACGCTGAATTTAGATGGCAATTCGCTCGGATATAAAATGAAGTATATTGCTGAGCCACTGAAAGAGCATAGCAGCTTAACTACGCTGAGCTTAGTCTATAATCAAATCGCTGATGCTGATGCAGATTCTATTGCCGAGATAGTGAAGGCTAATACGGGCTTGGTCGTGTTGGATTTAAGTGATAATACTCAAGACTTCACTAATAAGGGTCTCCTTCTTATTGCTGATGCACTTAAAAGTAATGATAGCTTGACTGAAATAAAATTATCTAATTACGATGGGATCGCTGTGGGAGTTGGCAAAATTACGCGACAGTTGGAAGAAAATTGTTGGGTAAGAAATGGCATATTAAGCTCTTATCGCAATGCGTATCAGTTACTGTGTCTAGTTGATAAGTGTGAGTATGATAAGAGTGCTCCTATTACACTTCTTCCTCATGATGTGCTCGAGATCATTTTTTCCCAACTGGTTTTATTGTACCGGCAGGCGATGTTACCACGATCTGAAGAATTACTTCATTTTGGCGGCACTCATCGTCACAGAATGTTTGCACTTTCTTGGGACGTGCAAATCAAAGATAAAATAAGTTCGCAATATAAGGCTTGGTGGTCTATTTCCGTTAAGTGCGTTGAAGATAAGGGTATTCAGATTTCTCTAATGAACACCGAGCTATCGCGACCTCTTTGTGAGGTCTTGCAAACCTTGTCTGCGGAAACCAGATTTCGTAAAAGAAAGGATAAAATGGATTTTTTAATCAGCGATGCTAACTGTATTCAAAGCTTAATGATGCACTTAAATTTTAGCGAGGAGCAATACGGTGATTTTTGTCAGCGCTATTATATTCCGGTTCTTGCAAGGGCAGAAAAGCAATTGTCTGCAAGGCCAGAGAGTAATTGCTCGGTGATGTGATTTTTCGTTAAGTGCAAATGATAGAGGGTGGCAGAACGTGTGACCACTCTTTTATTAAATCGTAAGCGTTCACGCCACGCTGTCATGCCAGCATGCTTTTAGCTGGCATCCAGGGTTTTAGGTAACAGCTCACGCGGGAATGACAGGCCAAAGCAACGGCGGATGCCTGTGAAGAATATCCCACGTGATCTGTTACGGTTTTAGACAATTTCCTGGATGCCACCTCGCACAAAGAGCGTGCGGCTGGCATGACAGAGTCCTTGCAAATGGCGTTACATATTAGAGCGTGAACGTTTACATTAAATCAGTAACACTGAGAAAAATTAAAGTTGTTCTTGATGGCAATAGGTCGCAATAGCTCAGGAGCGTAGAAATAATCATTTTTCTACATCTCACTACACTTCATCTAATGGCGAAACAACATCATTTATTTTGCAACGTTTACGCAATTGCTTGAGGGCAGCGACCGCATTATTTTTTGTATCTGCCGGTGGCAAAATTCGGGCAATAACATGTCCATGAAAAGTAATTAATATTTCATCGCCTTTGGAGGCTGCTGATAAGTATTTTGGTAAATTATTTCTTAGTTCAGTTACATTGATGGCGCGCATGATTCCTCCTTTTTCGTTAATGTACATTATAGCTGAATATTCTAAAATCCAAGTGAAGTTTTAATGCGCTATTAATTTTCAAGATAATTTTTTCTCTATTTACACCATCCTGAAAAATAGGAGTCGCACCCTTTTTTTGTTTTTAAATTTTCGAATATCCAGCCGTGTTCAGTAATTTTTTTTTCCATCAATTATATTTGTATGCGTACTCACATAGATTCCACCAATACAAACATATGGCTGATCTTTTATAAGTTGTTTCCAGGTTGATACTTTTTCTTTAGCATAATCAGAAGAAAAACTTCTTCTTGGTATGTAGTCATGTATTATTGCTGGGGTAATGCTTACTGTAATATGTGCATCACCTCTTGCCTTCTTATCATAGGGGTCGTCATTTTGTTTTTCATACCAAACAGTCACATTTTTAGATGGATAACATTGCCAGTAATCAAGTCCATTAAATTTTCCTATAAATGGTTCGGCGTTTACTTCGTAGGCATACCTCTTTAAATTTGAATCATTTAAGATCCCATAGTCATCTGTGAGTAATAGATAGGGGTACTTTTTTAAGATTTCTATATCAATAGCAAAAAGTTTTAATGGCATAATTAATAAGAAAATCAGGAAATATCTCTTCATAAGTTATCCGTTACATAAAGCAAGAATAATGATGTAAAAATATTTCTACCTCTCTTGGAGGAGGATTTATCTCAAGCTTGCCCTTATATTGGATTGCTGCATCTATCCAAGTTGTAGCATCACCTAATTTAGATTTTGCAATAACCATGCATCTAAATAGCCAACGAATTCCAGCGCAAATGTTTGCAGTAGGGTCTAGTAACTTGGGGTGGTCAAAGCAAATGAGGTGATTGCTTAGTTCACCATGATGGTTGTCGAAAATGCTCATTGTATAGTCAGTGACTTGCATTAATCCACGTGAATGACCTTTTCCTTGACCTGATGGAATATCAATTTCTGGATGGAAGCTTGATTCTGATGCAATTAAGGATTAAGCGTGCAATGTTCTTTTCTTTCTACTGTTTGTCCTTTAGGGTGTTTTTTGCTAGGCGGGATGTGTTCGATATGTTTTTTTACAAAATGTTTGCCGATAGGGCAAATTCGCCATGGGTGTATTTTATCATCTGATACATTAAACTGATTTCTATTTTCAATTATTTCTTCCGAGATGATCATGAGTTTTCCTTTTTATTAAATCAATAGCGTATAGTGAAATTAAGGTTAATCTACATCAGATTGGTAGATCTGCAAAGCTAGTTGTATTTGAAAAAATGGTGTTATAAATCATGTCGTTTTTGTATTAAAAATCCAAGTGAAGCTTCAAGGCAGTATTAATTTTTGACATGATTTCTTTGCTAGCAAGTCCCGCTGCCTTGCCCGCTATTCTAATTTTAGAAATGGTTCTTATTTGATGGCATTGTGCTTTCGAAATTTTTTGCAAGCCAGAATCTTTAGTTTCAAGCATTACTTCAAAAGGGTACACCTTGCTCGTATTTGATGTTATTGGAACGATGGTAACTGTGGACGCGGCCTTATTATTAGCATTATTGCTAACAATTAGCACCGGCCGTTTTTTTTTAATTTCTGAACCCACTGTAGGGTCTAAATTAGCAAAATAAATTTCACCACGTTTCATTTTCATCCAATCCATCTGATGCTGTTGTTTCAAAATCATTGTCTAGTTCTTGGGTTGCATGGCGATAGCAAGCTTCCAATTGGGCTTGTTGCAGGAGGTATAGCGCCTCCTTTATCACTTCTGAGCGAGTTTTATAGTGATGCTCAGCTTGATAATGTTCTATAAATTCATATTGTTGCTGTGGGAGGGAAATTGATAATTTGTGTGTATTCATATGTTCATACCTCTAGTCATACTATTAATCATACCAAAAGTATGAAGAAATGCAACTCGCATCGCTTATCCTCCTAGTCTGGATTTTGCAATCTGACCTCTATCTCTTTAGCTGCCCATAATCCTGTTTCTGCTGCACTATCTGTCCAGGGAAGTCCTAGATAATCTCCAGCGAGCCAAATGCGGTTACTTGAATTTCTAGTGGCGCGATAATTGCTGACAGCCTTTGCTCGGCCTATGGGAGTGTAGGGCATCGCATATCGCCAGCGAGTCATTTCTTTTTTATAAACATAGGCAGAAATACCCGGAAAAACTTTTTCTAACTCGGGTTGGATTTCGATAAAAATTTCTTCATCCGCCAATTGAAAAAATTCTTTTGCTTCTTTGTCCGCCAGCATCAGGTTAATAAGATGGCCAGATTTTTTCCTGGAAGCGCATTTATTATTTTCAATCGTCAACGCAGCAATTTTAGCATTCGAGTCAGGATTAAAAAGAAAACCATAGGCTGAATTCACTGCAGCTGGCGGCGACCAACCTTCATGAGTCAGTAATGCAATGGTGATGGTGGAGCTATATTGTGTTTCAAGTAAGGATGACATTTCTTTGTCAGGATTTTGAATAATATTTTTAGCAATCGGAGCAGGTGCGGTAACAATAACGTGTTCAGCATAAAATTCTCCTGCATCAGTTATTATTTTTATGCCAGATGAAGTTTCAATGATTGATGACACTGCACTATTTGGTTTTACAGTTAACTTCTCAGCTAATTTTTGAGCCAAGCTGTTTATGCCGGATTTTAATGTCATTGTTTTAGGATGCCAGGTAGAAAAAGCTAGAACTGCCGCTGCCATTGCTGCGGAAGATTGATTGAGAGATTGATAATAAAAGCCGTTAAAAATGGCTGAAGTTAGTTCTTGCGTGGTAGATTCTCCAACCTGTTGAATCAGCCAGTCTCTGGCGGATTGATTGTCATATTTCGTCCAGTCACAAATGTCATTTAAGGATTTTTTCTTGGAATAAAATAGTTTGAATTGTGTATATCCGAGCCGAAGCAAATCTCCAAAAGAAAGCAAGCGGCTTGAAATTAAAGTCCAGGGTTTGTTCGGATGAATTAAAGCGACATGATTATTTTTTATGATTCCAACCCATTCTGAAGTTGTAAGGAAGTCATCGCTTAGTCCTGCTTCTTTAATTAGTTGAGGAATAATTGTATAAGCGCTTGAAAGAAATTGGGCGCCGCAGTCAATGATTGCATCATCTATTTTGATGGTTTTCATGCGTCCGCCAACCTGTTGATCAGATTCCAATACTAGTGCTTGAATTCCACATTTTTTCAGATACCATGCAGCAGTTAATCCTGCTATGCCGGCTCCAATGATGATGACTTGATTGTTTATGTTTGCCATGATTTTTTCTCTACTTACACCATCCTGAAAAATAGGAATCACACCCTTTTTTTGTTGTTAAATTTTCAAAAACCCATAGTTGATTATATTCTTTCTTTCCATGCCGGATTTTTTCATTTGTTCGGACATAGCTGCCACCGATGCAGACAAATTGTTGGTTTTTCATTAATTGATGCCATTTTTTTACTTTATCTTGAGCATAGTCAAGTGAAAAAGCGCGACGTAAAGCATAGACATACGTTGTTGAATTTATTTTGACCTCTATATAAGGATTGCCCCGTGTTATTTTTTCATCAGGATCATAATATCCTTTTTCATACCATACAGTTACATTTTTTGTTTCATAACATCGCCAATAATCAAGTCCGCTAAACTTTCCTGTAAATGGCTCTACGTTTACTTCGTATGTATATCTCTTTAAATTGGCTTCATTCAAGATCCCATAATCGTTTGTTAGTAATTGATAGGGATATTTTTTAAGAATTTCTGAAGTAATGGCAAGCAGCTGTGTTGACAGTAATAAAAAAATCATGGGCATCAGTAAGTGATGTTTTTTCATGCTTAACATCCATCGATTATGCAAAAATAATGATGTAAGAATTATGTAATTACTTCAATCTTCATCCGCTAATCCATTTTCTTATATAACTTGATTCGTTTTCCCGTCGGTGTGAATAACCAATCCCAGTCATAACTACCTAATGGAGTATTCCCTTTGAAACGGTAACGGTGTTGATTCGCAATTATGTTACCTTTATAGCGGCCGGATTGCACAACGCGCAATTCACTGCCATCGGTTACAAATCTTAAATGATTACCATCCACATCCACAGCGTGAATAGCCCCAGAGGTCACCCATGCAGATGTTTCAAAATAAAGAGTTTTACTATCGGGCGAAAATTGCAGATTATGTGGATCAATAATAACCTTTGATACGTCTTTACAACTGAAATGAGGAGCGACTAGTAATTTTTTAGTGGTTTCTTTGGTATTCGCAATCCATATCTCATCAGCTTGTTCGCCTTTTTCAGAAAAGTAAAAGCAATTGCTGGGGATGGTATAATTACTCTTTTTAACAAAGGCAATCCATTTAGCATCAGGTGATTCAATCAAATCAGTTAATTTTGCATTCTGAGTTAACTGAGCTATTTTTATGACGCTTTCATTTTTATGCGGTGTATCATCTTGAGCATAAACTGTTGCAATGCCAGTAAATAAAAAAATAAATACCATCATTATTTTTTGCATATTAAATCCTCAAGCCTTTTTTGAAAAGGGCTGTTTGGTGGCGTTCTTGAAAATTTTTAAACTGGTCGAAAATTTCGACCAGTTTATTTTTTTTTGCTTACTGCTGTTAAATAGATAGCTAGAATTTTCTGGATTGTTTTATACAACTTCATTTATACGTTTTGTTTCTGCTCATCCGTAAATAAATCGCGGATAATATTCATTAGGTATTTTATTCCGTTTAATTTATCTGCACCATCCTGAAAAATAGGAATCACACCCTTTTTTTGTTTTTAAATTTTCAAAAATCCATCCATGTTCTGTAACTTCTTTTCCATTTTCTAATTTTATATGTGTGCCAGCAAAAGCGCCGCCAATGCAAACATATTGTTGGTTTTTCATTAAATGCTTCCATGCAGTCACCTTTTCTTTAGCGTAATCAATAGAGAAATTTCTTCTTGGTTCATATTCATGCCTTACTATTGGAGAAGCTTTTATGCTGATGTGAGGATCGCTTCTTACTACTTTATCATAGGGATCATAAGTACCTTTGTCATACCAAACAGTTACATTCTTTGTGGGAAAACATTGCCAATAGTCAAAGCCTGTAATATCCCAATTAAATGGCTTGGGAATGATGCCGTCTACATATCTTTTTAAATTAGCCTCATTAAGGATTCCATAATCGGTGCTTATCAATTGATAAGGGTATTTTTTTAGACTATTTGGGCTGATAGCTAAAACTTGGGCTGAAATTAATAAAAAAATACTAATGACTAGAAAAAAATATTTCTTCATAATTAGCCTCCATCAACAAGACATAAATAATGATGTTGAAATAGTTCCATTTTCCTAGAAGGGTTTTTTCCTAACTCTCCTTTATATACAGCTACTGCATCAATCCATGTTGCTTGTTTTCCTAACCTGGATTTTGCAATTATCATTGTTCTAAATAACCAACGAACTCCAGCACAAATGTTAGCAGACGGATCGAGTAATTTTGAGTGATCGAAGCAAATGAGATAATTGCTCAGTTCTCCATGATGATCACTTAAAATATGCATAGTAGCATCTGTAATTTGCATTAATCCGCGGGTACGCCCATCTCCTTGTCCTGATGGAATATTAATTTCTGGATGAAAGGCTGATTCTGATACAATTACCGCTTTAACTAAATCCGCTGAAGGTGGGTCAGGAAAGGAAAAAATATCATTCCAGTAACGCGTCCATCCGCGAATTTCAACATCGAATTTATCTGCATTGGGATAACCCTTCAATACACCAGCTTTTGGTGGGCCGCTCAACTGATGAAAATATTTTTCTGTCATCACTTGAATTTCATCAAATGACAAGATGTCTTTTTTTGAAAAATTAAGCGCGCAATGTTCTTTTCTTTCTACTGTTTGCCCTTTAGGGTGTTTTTTGCTAGGTGGAATGTGCTCAATATGTTTTTTTACAAAATGCTTGCCGATAGGGCAGATTCGCCAAGGATGTATTTTTTCCTCGATTATTTCTTCTAAATTGTTAGTGGTAATCATGGTCTTTCCTTTTTTAAAAATAGAGAAGGGTTTTCGTAGGGCGGGGTGTTATGTGTTAATTTGCTAAGGTAAGTAATTTAGTAGCGCGGATGAATAATATATATCAAAGATAATGAAACTGCAAAACAGAAAGCCCGTTATCAACAGGCTTTCTGGGTATATTTAACAAAAAATATAGAGGAATTAAAACGGTATATCATCATCAAACGTATCCAACGACAACGCAGCTTCCCCCGATGGACTCGCCGCCGCAGCCATCGCCGGTTTTTCAAATGCAGGTGCCTCGGCACCAACACTGCCACCCTTGCTATCCAACATCTGCATATTGTCAGCAATAATTTCAGTCGTATAACGATCTTGTCCTGAGTTTTTATCCTGCCATTTACGCGTTTGTAATCGGCCTTCGATAAATATCTTCGAACCTTTACGCAAGTATTCGCCAACAATTTCTGCAAGACGTTGATAGAAAACAATGCGATGCCATTCAGTACGTTCTACTGCTTCACCACTTTGTTTATCTTTCCAAGATTCACTGGTAGCCAATGTGACATTTGCTACGGCTGAACCATTGGGTGTGTAGCGCACTTCGGGATCACGTCCCAAGTTGCCAATGAGTATTACTTTATTTACACCGCGTGCCATATTATTTCTCCTAAGCTAAATCGAACTATTCAGATTGTAATTGCTCTTTAAGGTGAAGCAAATCAGGATGCTTTGCTGTCTGCTGTTCCATCTTTAAATAAGCTATGCCATCTTCAGCGATAAACGCGACTTCTATCATACCAGGAATTAATCGCAATTTAGCAGCGAGACTTTCCCAGTTAGCTTGTTGTGAGGGTAATATACGCCACATTCTTGTGACCAAATAGCGCGGCGGCCGCATGAAAAAAGCGAGTATTAACCAGATGAGAGCAAGGATGATGCAGAGAAGATAAACACCTGAAAAACTAAACTTACCGTATAGCCACCCACCAAGAGCACCGCCAACAAAGATACCAAGAAATTGGCAGCATGAATAGATGCCTAAGGCACTTCCTTTGCGGGTAGCGGGTGCTGTACGAGAAACGAGCGAAGGAAGAAAGGCTTCTAATAAAGAAAAACTGCTGAAGAAAAAGCAGACACCAAGTGTCATGAATAAAAGACGGCTGGGTGCAAGCCATAATAAAATTTCTGCAATGATGAGAAAACTGATGCCGCTTAGGAAATAGGGTTTGAGCTTTTGTTTTCTTTCTGCCATGCCAATGAAAACTAAACTGATAATAAAGGCAGCGAGTAAGCTGGGTAAATAAAGCTGCCATTGTTGATGGATGGAAAAGCCGCTAAATTGCTTTAGACTAAGAGGAATGACAATGAAACTGGCAGTAAAAATAGCATGTAAAATAAAAATACCGCTATTTAATCGTGCTAATTCAGGTGAGATCAAGAGGCTAGGAAAAGAAGTGAGTTCAGGTTCAGTATCACGATGCCAGCTTATTTTATCTGAGCTAGGAACGGCAGTGTAGAGTAAAATAATGCCAAAGAAGGCGAAGGCGATGGCGAGAAAAAATAAGCTATTCACGGGCAGCCATTGAGTTAACACAGGACCTAGGAGCATGGCTAGGGAAAAAGAAAAACCAATGGTGATGCCCGCAATCGCCATGGCTTTGGTGCGCTGTTCTTCACGCGTAAAGTCGGCCATGAAGGCAAGAATGGTGCTGCCAACAGCGCCAGCGCCCTGCAATGAACGACCCACGATGAGCCATCCAATCGAATGACTGAGACCGGCTATTAAACTGCCGCAGGCAAAAATAATCAGTCCGAGAACAATGATGGGTTTGCGGCCAAGGCGATCCGATAATGCGCCAAAGGGAATTTGAAAAATAGCTTGAAACAAGCCATAAATACCCATGGAAAAGCCAATGAGGGTGGGAGTGGCGCCTTCGAGTTGACTTGCATATAAACTAAAGACGGGTAAAACCATGAACAAACCCATCATGCGCAAACTCATGATAGAAGACAGGCTGAAAATAGCACGGCGTTCCTTTGATGATAATTTTTCTACAAACATATTCCCTACCTTGATTTACAATTGTGGTAAGGGATTCTAGTTCTTTTAGCGCAGATAAAAAATGGATGTTTTACTTTTTTTTAAGAGTATACTTGCCTTTTTAGAATAATAGTTGCTTATGAAACAGATACGCATACGCGGTGCTCGCACGCATAATCTTAAAAATCTCAATGTTGATTTTCCTCGCGATAAGTTGATTGTTATTACAGGCTTATCTGGCTCGGGCAAGTCATCACTGGCCTTTGATACCTTATATGCAGAAGGTCAGCGCCGCTATGTGGAATCTTTATCAGCCTATGCGCGGCAATTTTTATCCATGATGGAAAAGCCCGATGTTGATCATATTGAAGGCTTGTCTCCCGCTATTTCTATTGAACAAAAATCGACTTCGCATAATCCGCGTTCAACTGTGGGTACCATTACAGAAATACACGATTATTTACGTCTCTTGTTTGCCAAAGTAGGACAGCCGCATTGTCCCTTACATGGTAATGCCTTAGAAGCTCAGACCATTAGTCAAATGGTTGATATGGTTTTGGCCATGCCTGTCGATACCAAAATCATGATACTTGCGCCAGTCGTGCGCGAACGAAAAGGTGAGCATGTTGAATTGTTGCAAGAATTGCGCGGACAGGGTTTTGTGCGCGCACGCATTGATGGTGAAATGTTTGAATTAGATCAAGCGCCTGCCTTAGATTTACGTAAAAAACATACGATAGAAGTCGTGATTGATCGTATCAAAGTGCGTGAAGATGTGCGTGTGCGTTTAGCAGAATCATTTGAAACGGCTTTGCGATTAGCAGATGGCCTTGCGGGTTTGGGTTATTTAGATGAACCCAAGCGTGCTATTCGCGTATTTTCTGCGAAATTTTCCTGCCCAGATTGCGGCTATAGTTTGCCCGAATTATCACCGCGTTTATTTTCTTTTAATAGTCCAGTGGGAGCTTGCGCAGCTTGTGATGGTTTGGGTTTTAAAGAAGTGTTTGATTCTGCATTGATTGTGAATTCAGATTTGAGTTTAGCAGATGGTGCCATTCGTGGTTGGGATAGACGTAATTTACATTATCAACAATTATTGAAGGCGCTCGCAAAACATTATCAATTTGATTTAGAAATTCCTTTCAAACGATTAGCAAAAAAAATTCAAAGTGTTTTATTGTTTGGTGGTAATGAGCCCGTCGTTTTTAAATATAAGAGTGAAGATGGCAATGCTTTTTCAAAGACGGCGCCATTTGAAGGTGTGATTCCAAACTTTGAGCGTCGATATCGAGAAACAGAATCTGAATTTGTGCGTGAAGAGTTACGAAAATATATCGCCGTGCGTTCATGTGAAATGTGTGCTGGAACACGCTTAAATAAATCTGCGCGATATGTGTTTGTTGCAGGAAAAAGTTTGCCAGAAATTGCTTCATGGGCAGTTGATAAAACAGAAATCTTTTTTGCAAAATTACATTTGCCTGGTTATCGCGGTGAAATTGCAGAAAAAATTGTAAAGGAATTGGTGAGTCGTTTACGTTTTCTGATTGATGTTGGTTTGGATTATATTAGTCTCGATAGAAGTGCAGAAACCTTATCAGGCGGTGAAGCGCAGCGTATTCGTTTAGCGAGTCAAATTGGTTCTGGTTTAGTTGGTGTGATGTATATTCTTGATGAACCATCCATTGGATTACATCAACGTGATAATGAGCGTTTATTGAAAACGCTGCGTCATTTGCGTGATTTGGGTAATACCGTCATTGTGGTTGAACATGATGAAGATGCTATACGCAGTGCAGATCATGTCTTGGATTTAGGTCCTGGTGCTGGCGTGCATGGTGGTTATATTGTTGCGCAAGGCGAGCCTCGTGAAATTATGGCGAATGCAAAATCACTCACGGGACAATATTTATCTGGCAAACGATGTATTGAAGTGCCGCGTGAACGTAAGCGTGTTAATTCAGAAAAGCTGTTGGAGATTCGCGGTGCGAGTGGTAATAATTTGAAATCGATTAATGTTGATATTCCAGTTGGTTTGATGACTTGTATTACGGGTGTTTCTGGTTCAGGTAAATCAACTTTAATTAACGATACACTGGCACCTGTTGCCAGCAAAATATTAAATGGTGCTGCAAATCAAGATGGGGCAGCATACGATAGTATTGAAGGATTGGAATATTTTGATAAGGTTGTGATTGTGGATCAAAGTCCAATTGGTCGAACGCCGCGTTCTAATCCTGCGACTTATACCGGTCTTTTCACCATTATTCGCGAATTATTTGCAGGTACTCAAGAAGCGCGTTCACGTGGTTATCAAGTGGGACGATTTAGTTTTAATGTGAAAGGCGGTCGTTGTGAAGCTTGTCAGGGTGAAGGTGTCATCAAAGTTGAAATGCATTTTTTAGCAGATGTTTATGTGACTTGTGATATTTGCCAAGGTAAACGCTACAATCGCGAGACTTTGGAAATTCTTTATAAAGGCAAAAATATTCATCAAGTGTTGGAGATGACAGTGGAAGAGGCGCGAACTTATTTTGATGCGATTCCTTCTGCAGCGAAAAAATTGCAAACCTTATTAGATGTGGGTCTTTCCTATATTTCCTTGGGTCAAAGTGCGACGACTTTATCAGGTGGTGAGGCGCAGCGTATTAAATTAGCAAAAGAACTTTCACGCCGAGATACGGGACGTGTTTTATATTTATTAGATGAGCCGACAACGGGTCTGCACTTCTATGATATTGAGCAACTTTTACATGTGCTTCATCGATTAAGAGAGCAGGGAAATACGATCGTTATTATTGAACATAATCTCGATGTGATTAAAACGGCCGATTGGGTCATAGACCTTGGGCCGGAGGGCGGTGAGAAAGGCGGGCGTTTGATTGCTAAGGGGGCACCTGAAGTAATAGCCAAACATGCGAGCTCGCATACAGGACATTTTTTGCGCAAAGTGTTGCAAAAGTAAAAGATATGCTATAATTGTCTTTATTAGAGACAGCCACAGGT
>JABDDF010000024.1:740-26579 GCA_013287745.1 Gammaproteobacteria bacterium | reverse complement strand
ACGGGTAGTACGCAAATCACTTTTAATCAAGTGGATCTAGAAAAAGCGGGTACTTATGCGGCAGAAGATGCTGATGTCACCTTGCGTTTGCATCATGCCTTATGGCCGCGTGTCGCCAAAGAAAAAGGCGTTAATTATATTTTTGAAAGCATTGAAATGCCGCTTGTTCCCGTGTTAGCGCGCATGGAACGCTGCGGTGTGCTCATTGATCCACATAAATTAGAAATTCAAGGTAGGGAATTACAAAATAGATTATTAGAATTGGAACAAGAGACCTTTCAACTTGCCGGCACCACATTTAATATTAATTCACCGAAACAATTACAAGAAATATTATTTCAACAAATGAAGCTGCCCATTCTACAAAAAACACCAACGGGTTTAGCATCAACAGCAGATAATGTTTTACAAGAATTGGCTTTAGAGTTCGCTATGCCGCGACTCATCATTGAATATCGCAGTTTAAGTAAATTAATATCAACTTATACCAGCCGCTTAGTCACGCAAATAAATAATGTCAGTGGACGCATACATACTTCTTACAATCAAACAGGCACATCAACGGGACGCTTATCTTCTTCCGATCCTAATTTACAAAATATTCCCATACGTACACCAGAAGGACGCCGCATTCGCCAAGCATTTATCGCTAAAAAAGGCTATCAATTAGTGAGTGCGGATTATTCTCAAATTGAATTGCGGCTGATGGCGCATATCTCACAAGATGCTAATTTACTTTCTGCTTTCAAACAAAATTTAGATATTCATAAAGCAACAGCAGCAGAAATTTGCGGCGTGCCGCTTGCAGAAGTGACCAATGAAATGCGTCGTGATGCAAAGGCAATTAATTTTGGATTGATTTATGGCATGTCAGCCTTTGGTCTCACAAAGCAATTAGGCATCGATCGCCAATCAGCACAAAATTATATTGACCGTTATTTTGCACGTTATCCGCAAGTAAAAAATTACATGGACAATGCGCGCTTTCATGCAAAAGATAAGGGCTATGTTGAAACACTCTGGGGTAGACGTTTATATTTACCCGAGATTCATTCAAGCCAAATTCCACGGCAAAGAGCTGCAGAACGTGCTGCCATCAATGCACCCTTGCAAGGAAGTGCTGCAGATATTATTAAACTCGCTATGATCCGCATCGATCAGTGGCTGCGTGAAAAAAATATTGCTGCCAGCATGATTATGCAAGTACACGATGAATTAGTTTTTGAAGTTGACCAAACTTATGTTAAGGAAATTGCAGAAGAAATTCGTCATCATATGTCAAGCATCGTCAGTCTTGATGTGCCTTTGCAAGTTAATGTGGGCATAGGTGATAATTGGGATAAGGCATCTGAGCATTCATCATGACAGAAGAATCTCCGAAAATTTTACTTGCTTTTGATTTTGGTATGAAACGTATCGGCGTTGCCATCGGTCAAACCATTACAGAAAGTGCGCGTCCGCTTGATACCATTCAAGCAAAAGAAGGCCTGCCTCATTGGGAGACTATCACAAAATTACTGAAAAAATGGCTGCCAGATGCGCTTGTCGTAGGCATTCCTCTTAATATGGATGGCACTGAACAAACCATCAGTCAGCATGCACGTGAATTTGCCAATCAATTACGCGAACGTTATCAATTACCCGTCTATGAAACGGACGAACGCTTGACGACCAAAGATGCGCGCGAAAAATTATTTGCCCAAGGTGGTTATAAGGCATTGCAGGATGGACAAGTGGATCGTGTCGCTGCACAATTGATCCTGCAAAATTGGTTTGCAGATCGTCATCAATAATAATTGGATAATATGATATGTATACACGTTCTCCCTATCTTTTAGGTAGCTTTGCAATAGTCGTTCTTTTATCGATAAGCATTTATTTACAATTCTTTGATGGCTTTAATCCCTGTCCGCTTTGTTCCTTGCAACGCATTAGCTTTGCCTTATTGGGCGTGTTTTTTTTCATTGGTATTTTTCTTTATAAACAACGCATCAGTCGTATATTAATTAATTTATTTTTACTCGCGAGTTCTTTGATCGGTGCCTTACTGGCTGGACGACAAATTTGGCTGCAGCATTTTCCGCCCCTTGATAACACAGAATGCGGTGTCAGCTTGCAATATATGATGCAAGTCTTACCCATGAATGAAGTCGCTAAAAAAATTCTCGCGGGCAGTGCAGAGTGCACGCAAAATGGCTGGACTTTTTTGTGGTTTAATATGGCGGAATGGTCGCTATTGTGGTTTTTGATTTTTTTGGCGGGATCGGTTTATTTATTATTTAAAAACAATGTGCGCGATAAAAAATATTTAAAATAAACCCTTCGAGACGGCGCAGGCCTGGCATGACAGGCCTGCGCTATCTCGAAGGGTATATAATTACAATCCACTCTACAAATAACTCCATTTACGGTATAATAGAAATGTTAAACAAGGCGCTCAACTATGCGACTATCTTTCTTCAGGCAGATAAAAATAGTCATGGCAATGTGTTTACTCACATCCCTTGCTTATGCACAACCCGATGGTTTCGGACAATTAATTCAAATTAATACTGACTTACATTCCATTCGCGGCAACCCAAGCTGGCTCATCATCATTCGTGATCTCGATCACGGTCAAAATCTTCCCTATCTTTATGATTTCACAGCAGAGCCAAATACTTGGTTTGCATTCACCTACAGTAGAAATTATTTAATCCTCACATCCACATTATCCATTGAAATTTATAATCCCCGAGAAAATCGTTACAAGAAATATAAAATTCACAATTTTTGTAATTTAGAAAATGGCAGAATACATCACGATAAATCAATCTCAATCAACATCAGCGGTAAATTAACCACGAATGCCAATTTAGTTTCTTGTCAAACATTGTCTTATCTCTTAGAACCTAGTTAATCATTAGGAGACAATATGCTTTTAGATAATATTCTACAAGCAGTGGGGAAAACGCCGATTGTCCGCTTAAATCATGTTGGCAGAGATTTACCTTGTGACTTATATGGCAAATGTGAATTCTTAAATCCCGGCGGATCGGTCAAAGACCGCATTGCTGTCAGCATGATAGAAATGGCAGAAAAAGCAGGGAAAATAAAGCCTGGCGATACTTTAATTGAAGCGACTTCAGGCAATGCTGGCATTGGTCTTGCACTTGCCGCTGCGGTTAAAGGTTACAAAATTGTGATTACCATGCCTGAAAAAATGAGTCATGAAAAAGAAGTGATCTTGGAAGCCTTAGGCGCAAAAATATATCGCACACCCACTGATGTAAAATGGAATGATCCTGATAGCCACATTTCTCTTGCTCGAAAATTACAAAGAGAAATTCCTAACGCACATATTCTCGATCAATATTCAAATCAAGCTAATCCACTTTGTCATTATGAATGTACGGCACAAGAAATATTGGATGACATGGGACATGATTTAGCGATGGTCGTGATGAGTGTAGGCACGGGCGGTACAATTACTGGCGTATCAAAGCGTTTGAAAAAGGAAATTCCTGGCATTCAAATTATTGGTGTTGATCCCTATGGTTCTATTTTAGGTGGCGGCACTGAAGTGCATTCTTATTTAGTAGAAGGCATCGGTTATGATTTTATTCCTAGCGTGCTTGATAATAGCTTGGTCGATGAATACATCAAAGTCGATGATCGAGATTCCTTTCTAACAGCGCGCCGTTTAATTCGTGAAGAAGGCTTATTAATCGGTGGTTCATCAGGAACTGCTGTTTGGGGTGCCTTACAAGCAGCGACACGCTTGAAGAAAGGCGAGCGTTGCCTAGTCATTTTACCTGATAGCATTCGTAATTATCTTTCCAAATTTGCGGATCATCATTGGATGAAGGAACAGGGTTTTATCGCATGAAAAAAACTTTAGCTGAACTTGCCACTCGCGCCATTCATGCAGGTCAAGCACCCGATCCCACAACCGGTGCTATCATGACACCCATTTATGCCACTTCCACTTATGTACAAACCAGTCCTGGTCAACACAAAGGTTATGAATATTCACGCACAAAAAATCCGACGCGATTTGCCTTTGAAAAATGTGTCGCAAGTTTAGAATCGGGTTCACAGGGCTTTGCCTTTGCCTCCGGCATGGCTGCCATTGCAACGGTATTAGAATTATTAAAACCCGGCGATCATGTGATTGCCTGTGATGATGTCTATGGCGGCACTTTTCGTTTGTTTGATAAGGTACGCAGTCGTTCTGCTGGCATTGATTTTTCCTTTGTCGATCTCACTCATGCTGATGACATCAAAAAAGTTATTCGGCCTGAAACAAAATTACTTTGGATCGAAACACCAAGCAATCCCATGTTAAAATTAATTGATTTGCAAGCTATTGCTAAGCTCGCAAAGCAATATCAATTAATTAGTGTCGCTGACAATACCTTTGCGAGCCCCGTCATTCAGCGCCCCTTAGAATATGGCTTTGATATCGTTGTCCATTCGACAACAAAATATTTGAATGGTCATTCCGATATGATTGGCGGTGTTGCAGTGATTGGAGATCGTCCTGATTTAATCGAGCAACTTGCCTTTTTACATAATTCCATTGGCGCCATTGCCAGTCCCTTCGATAGCTTTCTTGCCCTGCGCGGTTTAAAAACTTTAGTGGTGCGTATGGAAAGACATTGTGAAAATGCAAATGAACTGGCACATTGGCTAGAAAAACATCCTGCTATTAATCGCGTTATTTATCCTGGTTTGCCAAGTCATCCGCAGCATGCTCTAGCTAAAAAGCAAATGAAATATAATGGTGGCATGATCGCACTGGAATTAAAAGGCAGACTCGCAGAAAGCACGCGCATGTTAGAACGTTGTCAGTTATTTGCCTTAGCGGAAAGTTTGGGCGGCATAGAAAGTTTAATTGAACATCCTGCCATCATGACTCATGCTAGCTTACCCAAAGCACAGCGAGAATTATTAGGCATTAAAGATAATTTGATTCGCTTGTCAGTGGGGATAGAGGCGATTGAAGATTTGAAATATGATTTGGAGCAGGCCTTAAAGAGTTAAACCTAACACACCTGTGCTAGGTTTAAATGCTTCCTCTGCACTACTTTTTCAGATAAGTCCTCTCCGTTGGCGCTGCGAGTTCAACTCCTATTCCCATATTTTCTTCTAATGATGTCAGCTGCTTTTTCAATCTTTCTAGTCTGTCTTCACTAAAATTTCTTTTCAGAAGAGTTATATTATTTTGTACCGCGAATATGATGGAATCATATTCTTTAGAAGCCGAAGCTTTGTTTGCTATTACTATTTTAGCGAATCTTTCTTCCAAAGCACTCATTACTTCATCTTCCTCCTGGGAGGAAACATCAATGATCTCATCCTCATCACTACCGCTATCGCTGCTTGTGCTGGCGACTGGAGCATTTGCAAGATTATTTGCGTTAAGACCAGCAAGAAATAGAGCATTCGCGGGTGTGGGTGCAGTGGCTTGAGGTAAATTACGATAGTAATAACGATAGTAAAGAAAAGCTGCAAGGCCAAGACTCATAGCAACACCAACACCTGCGCCAGTTAAGCCCATCATCCAGGGGGCAAAAGTCGATAACCTTGGTGCATACTGATCAATGGCCGCTAGTGTGCAATTTGATACTTGGTAATACAGGTCGGTCTGTAAATAACAGGTGGGCAAGTTGTCTCGATTATTTCCAAAAGTATGCTGCCTAGGATTATGAATGTCGAACTCACCTATAAATTTAAATGCGTCATTGCATTGAAACAGGGCTTCAGTCATCAATCTTTGAAGTTCTGATGTCATATCGGAGCAAGTTAGATATGAGCTCATATTAAAAGGGGCAGCGTACTCATGACTGGTCGTTTGAAAATAAGTCACCCATTTATAGGAATCTGCAGCAGCAGTACTAATGTTACTTGCTAAACTTAGTACGCCAGCAGGTAAAGCAGCAGAAGACATGCGTGATGCCCAGGAACGTGTAGATGAGGTTGCTGGTGCAGTGGATTCGGGTGATCTTTGAAAGAAACTGAACATTTGAATATCCTCTTAGTCATGTGCATTTATATGTTTATTTTTTTAAAATTAGCCACTAATAGTACAGTAATTGCACTTGCTTTGTCAAAAGAAAGAGTATATCCGCCCACCTCTTTGAACGATCGCTAACGTTCATAACGTTAGCTAATTAAGAACAGTATTATCTATTTGAATATTAATGAAATTAGTGACTCATAATTCGCTGATGAATAGTAGGCTCGAGCAGCATTAAATATAATAAAAGCGTTTAGTAAGGAGGCCTTCCCCATCGGGGGAAGGTGCCAAAGGCGGATGGGGGAATATTAATAATTAATAATTGCATTTTTATCCCCCCATCCGCCCGTTGGGCACCTTCCCCCGATGGGGAAGGCCTCCTTACTAAACGCTTTTATTATATTTAATGCTGCTCGAGCCTACTATTCATCAGCGAATTATGGGTCCTTTACAGAAACGACAAGCACAGACTTAATCCGACACTCACTCACTCTCGATTAAACCAAGCCAAAGGTTGACCACACCCCCATCCCCCTCTATACTCCGCGAACTTGCCGGATGAGCGGTTATGCCAACAAAATCATTGAGACAACTAATACAGCACGAAGTCTATCGTATTGTGTTTTTGCAAATAGGGGCTGTGATTGCCCTTGCTTGCGTGGCCTTATTAATTTCTGGCCTGACAAGCGGCCTTTCCGTTTTGCTAGGCGGCCTAGCCTACTGCCTGCCCAATCTGCTTTTTGTATGGCGGGTATTTCGCTACGCAGGTGCGCAGCAAATGACCCAATTTATCGTCGCCTTCTTTGCCGGTGAAGCCATCAAGCTAGTATTAAGCGCCATATTATTTTTATTTATTGTGAAATACTTGGCAGTTAGTTTATCATCCATGCTCGTCGGATTTATGGGGGCGATTGTTGCATTTTGGATTATTTGCCTCGTGCATTTTTCCAAGCCCCAAACCAAGAAATAAAGTGTAGGAAATTTAGACATGAGTGCAGACAACGCCATCACATCTGGCCAATACATCGCGCATCATCTTGAGCATTTGACCCTCAATTTGAAGACCTTTGCTATTGGCGATACAAGCGGCGGATTTTGGACACTCAATTTAGATACCCTGCTCGTCTCAATCATCATCGGTATTTTAGTGATGACCACTTTGCGAATAGCAGCCAAACGCATGACCGAAATTCCAGGCAAATTACAAAATGTCGCTGAAATATTAATTGGCTATGTCGATAATACCGTGCATGAAATCTTCCATCATAAAAATACTTTCATACCAGCCCTGGCCCTCACCATCTTTGTCTGGGTTTTTGCCATGAATGCCATGGACTTATTACCTGTTGATTTACTACCGCGTGTCTTGGGACATTTTGGTGTTCCCTATTTCAAAAGCGTGCCCACTGCTGATCCCAATGCCACCTTTGCCCTATCAATCAGCGTATTTTTACTCATTATCTTCTTCAACATTCGTGTCAAAAAATTAGGTTTCCTCAAAGAAATGCTGACCTTTCCCTTCGGCCCCTATTTATTCCCCATCAATTTTATTTTTCGTGTCATTGAAGAATGTGTTAAACCCATTTCACTGGCATTGCGACTTTTTGGTAACATGTTTGCCGGCGAATTAATTTTTATCTTGATTGCTATTTTATCTTGGAAAATCCAATGGGCACCCGGCGCTATTTGGTCTATTTTTCATATTTTAATTATTACGCTACAAGCTTTTTTATTTATGATGCTAACCATCATCTATCTTGGCATGGCGCATGAATCACATTAACTATTATTTATTTTTTATTATTTGAGAAGGAGGTGTCATGGAAATCACAAGTGTAATTGGTCAAGTGCAAGCCTATAGCGTACTAGCTGCTGGATTACTCATTAGCTTTGCTGCTCTTGGAACTGCCATCGGCTTTGGTTTATTAGGTGGAAAATTCTTAGAAGGTGTTGCTCGTCAACCTGAATTAGGTCCTATGTTAATGGTGCGTATGTTTATTGTAGCGGGCTTGGTCGACGCCTTTGCTGCTATCTCTATCGTCATGGGCTTATTATTATTTTTTGCAGAAAATTCTTTCTTACGCAATGCGCTCTTAGCTGCTAAAACAAGCGCCGGCGCTTAAACGACGAGGGATTACGATGGATATCAATGCCACTATTTTAGGTCAATTTATCACTTTCGCTATTTTGGTTTGGTTTACCATGAAATATGTATGGCCGCCTATTACCAAGACCCTGCACGAAAGAGAATTGAAAATTACCGCTGGTATTGAAGCTGCTGAACGCAGTAAACGCGAATTAGAAATGGCTGAACACCGAGTTTTTTCGATGATCCGCGATGCAAAAGTGCAAGCGTCGCAAATCATTGAACAAGCCAATCTTCATGCCGCTAAACTCCTTGAAGAAGCAAAAATAAATGCGAGACAAGAAGGACAGCGCATCGTCGATATGGCCCAAGGTGACATCGAAAGAGAAGTCGCCCAGGCTAAAGAAGGATTGAAAACACAGCTTGCAGCGCTTGCTGTCACTGGCGCGGAAAAAATTATTCAACGCAAATTAGATCCTTCCTTGCATTATGATTTATTGAATGAACTCGCTGGTGAAATTTAAGAGGATGAAATGATGGCGGATCTTTCCAGTATTGCACGGCCCTATGCCTTCGCTGCCTTTGAATATGCGCGTGATCAACAGCAATTGCCTGCCTGGAAAATCTTTTTAGAAGCGGCTGCCTTTATAGCAAAACAATCTTCTGTCATCAAACTATTAGGCAATCCTGAATTGAGCGCCAGCAAAAGTTTCGAACTATTTCATGATGTTTTAAAATCATTTATCGATGAAGATGAAGGTCAACAAAACTTTTTGCACTTGCTCGCACAAGGAAAACGTTTAGCTGTCTTCCCAGAAATCAATGAATTATTTAATGCTTATTACGCAGCACTAGAAAAAATGAGTCAAGTACGCGTTGTAACAGCCATTGAAACTGAGCCTGCTTTCCGTCAAAAATTGACGCAAGCCTTAACAAAGCGTATTCAGCATGAAATCACGCTGCAGTGTGAAGTAGACCCCGCTATTATTGGCGGCGCTATCATTCACATGGGCGGCAACAAAATAATTGATGGTTCAATTCGCGGAAAATTAACTCGCTTACTTGAAACCCTGACAGGTTAATTTCTTAGAGGTGTATAATGCAAGCCAAATTAAGTCCCACTGAAATCAGTGAATTGATTAAACAACGGATAGAGCAATTCGATTTAAAACCAGAAATTCGCACTGAAGGTAAAATTGTTAGTGTAAAAGATGGTGTGGTGCGTATTTATGGTTTATCTGATGTCATGCAAGGTGAAATGATTGAATTTAATGATCATACCTATGGCCTTGCACTCAACCTCGAACGTGATTCCGTTGGCACAGTCGTTCTTGGCCGTACAGAGCATTTGTCAGAAGGACAAACAGCAAAATGTACAGGACGTATTTTAGAAGTCCCTGTCGGTGAAGCTCTATTAGGCCGCGTTGTGGATGCTTTAGGAAATGCCATTGATGATAAAGGCCCAATTGATGCCAAGCAAACATCGCCCATTGAAAAAGTGGCGCCTGGTGTCATTGCGCGTCAACCCGTCTCTCAACCGATGCAAACCGGTATCAAAGCCATTGATGCCATGGTACCGATTGGTCGAGGACAGCGTGAATTAATCATTGGCGATCGTCAAACCGGTAAAACGGCTATTGCAGTTGATGCCATCATCAATCAACGCCATACGGGCGTAAAATGTATTTATGTTGCGATTGGCCAGAAGGCTTCTTCTATTGCTGCGGTCGTGCGTAAATTAGAAGAACATGATGCCTTGAAACACACGATTATTGTCGCAGCGACTGCTTCTGATCCTGCTGCTATGCAATACATTGCACCTTATGCCGGTTGTGCCATGGGAGAATATTTCCGTGATAAAGGTGAAGATGCCTTAATTATTTATGATGATCTCACCAAGCAAGCCTGGGCCTATCGACAAATTTCTCTATTATTACGCCGTCCACCAGGTCGTGAAGCCTATCCTGGTGATATTTTCTATTTGCATTCACGTTTATTAGAACGTGCTTCACGTGTTAATCCTGCCTACGTTGAGAAAATGACGAAGGGCCAAGTGAAGGGCAAGACAGGTTCCCTCACTGCACTACCCGTCATTGAAACACAGGCTGGCGACGTTTCTGCCTTCGTGCCAACCAATGTCATCTCCATCACGGATGGTCAAATCTTTTTAGAAACTGACTTGTTTAATGCTGGTATTCGTCCTGCTATCAATGCTGGCTTGTCTGTATCACGTGTCGGTGGTGCAGCGCAAACTAAAATCATGAAAAAATTGGCGGGTGGTATTCGTATTGGACAAGCACAATATCGCGAATTAGCCGCCTTCTCTCAATTTATGTCTGATCTCGATGAGGCAACACGTAAGCAATTAGAACGCGGTCAACGCATCACTGAAGTCATGAAACAAAAACAATATATGCCCTTATCTGTCGCAGAAATGGGAACTATTTTATTTGCGGCAGATCAAGGTTATTTAGATGATGTGCCTGTCAATCGTATCGCCCTATTTGAGCAAGAATTATTGCAAAATATGCAGGCCAATCATCGTGATTTTCTTGAACGTCTTAACAAAACAGGCGATTACAACGATGAAATCATCCAAAATTTACATAGCATTTTAAAAGCCTTTAAAGCGAATCAATCGTGGGATTAAGAGGATAGTATCATGGCTATTGCCAAAGAGATTCGCCTAAAAATCCATAGCATCAAGAATACGCAAAAAATTACGAAGGCGATGGAAATGGTCGCAGCAAGTAAAATGCGTAAGACACAAGACCGCATGCAGCGTGCTATTCCCTATGCGAAAAAGATTTTGGATGTGATTAGTCACGTTGCGAGCGCGAATTCAGAATATCATCATCCCTATATGGAAGTACGCGACATTAAACGCGTTGCTTACATCATTATTACGACTGATCGTGGTCTTTGCGGCGGTTTAAATAGTAATTTATTAAAAACCGTGATGAAAAAAATTAAAGAAAATATGGAGCAGGGCATTGAAGTTGATCTCTGCCTCATTGGTAATAAGGCCATGAGTTTCTTTAAACGAATTGGCGGTAATGTGCTTGCCCATCAACGTGATTTAGGTGATGCACCCAGTGTCACTGATTTAGTTGGTGTAGTCAAAGTGATGCTAGATGCTTATCTACAAAAGAAAATTGACGCCTTGTATGTTTGTTCAAATGAATTTATTAGCACCATGCGCCAAGATCCACACATACAGCAAGTTTTACCCTTGATCCCTTCTACAAATACACAATTGCAACATCACTGGGATTATATTTACGAACCCGATAGTGCACCGCAATTGTTAGATAAATTATTAACTCGCTACATTGAGTCACAAATATATAGAGCTGTCATCGAAAATATTGCCAGTGAACAAGCAGCACGTATGCTAGCTATGCGTAATGCAACCGATAATGCGGCTGAATTAATTGCTAACTTACAACTGGCTTATAACAAAGCAAGACAGGCTGCTATCACACGTGAACTATCAGAAATTGTAGCGGGTGCATCCGTACTTTAACCGAATTCGATATATTGAGGTCGCAGAAATGATACAAATGATTCAAGGTAAAATTGTTGAAATTATTGGTGCCGTGGTAGACGTTGAATTTCCACATCATGCAGTACCACGTATTTATGACGCGTTAAAAGTCGAAAAAGCCAATCTCGTGCTGGAAGTTCAGCAGCAGATTGGTGATGGTGTGGTACGTACCATTGCCATGGGAACCACTGATGGCTTGCAGCGTGGACTCACCGTCATTAATACCGGCAAACCCATCATTGTGCCTGCTGGTAAACCTACCTTGGGCCGTATCATGAATGTCTTAGGTGAACCCATTGATGAAAAAGGTCCTATCAATACTGATTTACATTTACCGATTCATCGCCCTGCGCCTAGTTTTGCTGAACAAGCACCATCACAGGAATTACTTGAAACCGGCATCAAAGTGATCGATTTAATTTGTCCCTTTGCAAAAGGCGGCAAGGTGGGATTATTTGGCGGTGCCGGTGTTGGTAAAACAGTTAACATGCTGGAATTGATTCGTAATATTGCGATCGAACACAGCGGCTATTCTGTATTTACGGGTGTGGGTGAACGTACCCGTGAAGGCAATGACTTCTATCTCGAAATGGAAGAATCCAAAGTATTGGATAAAGTGGCCTTGGTCTACGGACAAATGAATGAACCGCCAGGCAATCGTTTACGCGTTGGCTTAACCGGTCTCACGATTGCTGAAGGTTTTCGTGATGAAGGTAAGGATGTCTTACTCTTCGTTGATAATATCTTCCGTTATACGCTATCAGGTGTCGAAGTATCCGCCTTACTGGGTCGTATTCCATCAGCAGTGGGTTATCAACCTACCTTGGCTGAAGAAATGGGTGTCTTACAAGAACGTATCACTTCAACTAAAACAGGTTCTATCACTTCCGTACAAGCTGTTTATGTCCCTGCTGATGACTTAACTGACCCATCCCCTGCAACGACCTTTGCTCACTTAGATGCAACCGTCGTCTTATCACGTCAAATCGCAGAACTTGGTATTTATCCTGCCATCGATCCCTTGGATTCAACCAGCCGTCAATTAGATCCGCTGGTTGTTGGTCAAGAACATTATGATGTGGCGCGTGGTGTACAGCAAACCTTGCAGCGTTATAAAGAATTGAAAGATATCATTGCCATTTTAGGCATGGATGAATTATCCGAAGAAGATAAGCAAATTGTCGGTCGTGCACGCCGCATTCAACGTTTTCTCTCTCAACCCTTCTTTGTTGCCGAAGTATTTACCGGCACACCTGGCCGCTATGTGCCCATCAAAGAAACGATTCGCGCATTTAAAGGCATTTTAAATGGTGAATATGATCATTTACCTGAACAAGCTTTTTATATGGTTGGTACCATTGATGAAGCGCTTGAAAAGGCAAAGAACCTATGACAACTTCCACTCTTCGCTTAGACATAGTCAGTGCAGAAACGCAAATCTTCAGTGGTGAAGTCGCTATGTTGTTTGTTAATGGTGAAGAAGGAGAATTGGGCATTGCACCTGGTCATTCGCAGTTACTGACCACGCTAAGGGCTGGTTCAGTTCGTGTGATTTTCCCCAATCAACAAGAAGAAATATTTTATATTTCTGGCGGCATGTTAGAAGTGCAGCCTTATATCGTTTCTGTATTAGCAGATACGGCTATGCGTGCCGCTGATATCGATGAGGCAGCCGCCTTAGCCGCCAAAGAACAAGCTGAAAAAGCCTTGGCTGGCAAGGTATCAGCCATGGATGTTGCAAAAGCAACAGCAGAATTGTCAGAAATTACGGCGCAAATTCGCACTGTTCAACGTTTGAAGAAACAAGCGCGTGGTGAACGCACTTAGGAGCAAGGACTCTGTCATGCCAGCGGGGTTTGTCATGCCAGCATGTTTTTAGCTGGCATCCAGTTCTAATTCCTGGATGCCAGCTAAAAACATGCTGGCATGACAAACCCCGCTGGCATGACAGAGTCCTTGCAGATAAGCGCGTGAACACATACAGTTTCGAGCAAGGAAGAACTAAAGCAAAAGGCGAAGATTTCGATGGATGATCGCACACATTTTACTGTCACTGATAGTCTCATGCGCTATGCAGAATTTCTTGGTTATGGCGAGCTTCATACAAAAATAGATGATAAAACGGGTTTGAAAGCCTTTATTGCCATTCATAATCTGCATCGTGGTCCTGCCATTGGCGGCTGTCGTTTGATGTCATACAGTTCCGTCGATAAAGCCATCGAAGATGCGCTGCGTTTAGGTCACATGATGAGTTACAAAGCTGCCATTAATAATTTACCTCATGGCGGCGCTAAAGCAGTTTTAATAAAACCAAAAGAAGAAATTCATGATCGAAATGCTTATTTTGAAGCCTTTGGTGATTTTATTAATGATTTAGGCGGCCGTTATATTACTGCCGTTGATAGCGGCACAAGTCCTCATGAAATGGATATCATTTCAAGACGCACGCCCTATGTCACTTGTACATCGCAATTGGGCGGCAATAGTGATCCTTCACCCCTAACAGCGCTAGGTGTAGGCCGCGCCATTCAAGCTGCTGTCAAATTTAAAATGAATCAGGATTCGCTCGAAGGTGTTCACATTGCCATTCAGGGTGCGGGTCATGTGGGCTATTATCTCGCAAAGCAATTACATGAATTAGGTGCGCGACTTTCCATGGCGGATGTCAATGTCAAAGCCTTGCAGCGTTGTATTGATGAATTCAATGTCACCGTCGTTCCTCCCGATGATATCTATCATTTGGAATGCGATGTTTTTTCACCCTGTGCCTTTGGTGCTGTATTAAATCTAAAAACCATTAATCAATTACAGGCAAAAATTGTAGCCGGATCTGCGAATAATCAATTGGCTCATCATCATTATGGCGCACTATTACATGAACGCGGTATTTTATATGGCCCTGATTTTTTAATTAATGCCGGTGGTCTCATTCATGTTGCTGTCACTTATGCGCATGGTGATTTACAAAAATCAACTGAGCAAATCAGTAATATTTATCACACCGTTTATGATATTTATGAACGAGCAAAAAGTGAAAACCGCGCGACCAATGAAATTGCAGAGCAAATCGCGAGAAAGCGATTGGGTGAGTAAGTGCACATCCTCGAGCAGAGCAACTTTAAATCAATTAATCACAGATTGATTTAAATTAGCCTGCAAGTATAATTAAAGACTATTAACATTATCTATGATCTTTATTAATACAATTCGAGGATAAGTTTATGATACGAAAATTAATTTTAATAAGCGCCTGTCTTAGTGTTTTAACAGGCTGTGCTTCCATCGTTAACGGTACTCAGCAAAGTGTTTCTGTTCATAATGGCGCAATTGGCGGCGCAACTTGCTCGCTCAGCAATAACAAGGGCCAATGGTTCATCAGCAATACGCCTGGTTCAGTCACGGTGAATCGCAGCTTCGATGACTTGCGCGTCTCTTGTCAAAAAAGAGGTTATCGACATGGATATCGACGTGTAGGTTCTTCTACCAAAGCCATGGCTTTTGGTAATGTGATATTCGGCGGTGTTGTTGGTGCAGGTGTTGATATGGCTGATGGCGCAGCATACGATTATCCAACTAGTATTTTTGTTCCAATGCAGCGTGTCTAATGCATATTTTTAACGATGTGTGAAAATATACAGGTATATTTCCACAGTTCCCGTTAAAATATACAGGTATATTTTAACGGGAATAAAAGGGGTTGTAAGCGTTCACGCCACGCTGTCATGCCAGCCGCACGCTCGTAAACGTTCACGCTCTAATATGTAACGCCATTTGCAAGGACTCTGTCATGCCAGCCGCACGCTCTTTGTGCGAGGTGGCATCCAGGAAATTGTCTAAAACCGTAACAGATCACGTGGGATATTCTTCACAGGCATCCGCCGTTGCTTTGGCCTGTCATTCCCGCGTGAGCTGTTACCTAAAACCCTGGATGCCAGCTAAAAGCATGCTGGCATGACAGCGTGGCGTGAACGCTTACGCACGCTCTTTGTGCGAGGTGGCATGACAGCGTCCTTGCAAATGGCGTTACATATTAGAGCGTGAACGTTTACAAGGGGTTTTGTGTCTGCAAGTCACCACCAAGAATTGATATCACCTTAGTATTAATCACTAAAAATACGCGCGCTTGCATTTATTTTACAGCTAAATGAAGACTTCTCTGACAATATCGAATAATCAATCGCACTTAAAACTTGATAAGTTAAAATCACATTATTTTCATTATTAATATTATAGGTCACGAATTCATAAACGGGGAGATTAGGAAACCTAGGATTATTCAAAGTAAAATGCATGAATGACGTTACGATATGATTATTGCTAACTTGCATTTCATTTGGCGTAAAAACACCGACTAAACTAGGGGCCGTTTTGCTTTGCGTAGCGCCTGTGCACTGTGAAAAATCAATGGTGATATGTAAATTTTTGCCTTTCAATGCAGCCTTGCTCACTTCATCAAAATGATGTAATTGATGAGCAAAACTATTTGTGGTGATGATGGCAGAAAGTAATAAAATAATTTTTTTCAGCATAGTCTTTCCTTTCTATTTATAAAAATAAATCTTTAATGTTACGAAAAATTCGTCATTATAAAAGCGTTCGCGCCGCCTTCAATAACCGAAACACTTCCTCATCTTCCGTCTGCGCGAAATCATCATACCAACTACCAACTGCTTGTAAATAAGAAACTTGCAAGGGACACACAAATTGATCCACTAATTCTGAGATCATGGCATACAAACTTTTATCGATAACAGGCACAGCCACAATGAGCTTAGCGAGTTGAAATTTTTTCAATGCTTGAATCGCTGCGCGCAAACTTGCACCCGTTGCAACGCCATCATCAACTAAAATAATATTTCGATCCTTGATCACGGGAAAAACATGATTACCACGATACACACTTTCTCTGCGCGTTAATTCCTTCATTTCACTATCAGTCACAGCTTGGATAGCTTCTGGCGAAACATGACAATCACGAATAGCATCTTCATTAAACACGCGCACGCCATTTGCAGCAATGGCACCAAATGCAAATTCACTATGTCCCGGCACACCTAATTTCCGCACAATAAATATATCCAAGGGCAAATGCAGTGCTCTTGCTATCTCATAGGCAACGGGCACACCGCCTCGCGGCAAGGCTAACACCAAGGTATTAGGATCATTTTCATATTGGCGAAGTTGCTCTGCTAATATTTTTCCCGCTTCTTCCCTATTAGAATATCTTTCCATGAAGATTATTTTCCTATGCAAAAACTCGAAAATATACGTCCAAGTAAATCATCTGAGCTAAATTCACCGGTAATTTCACTTAATGCAAGTTGTGCCAAACGTAATTCCTCTGCTGCTAATTCACCCGCGCGATATTCTGTTAATTGAGTCAAACTCGCCATCACATGAATATGAGCGCGCGACAAAGCATCTAAATGTCTTCGTCTTGCAAGAAAAATACCGTCGGCTTCACTATGAAATCCCACTTTAGCTTTAATTTGTGCTAGCAGCAAATCGATACCCTCACCCGATTTTGCTGACAAGGAAACTATCGTCTCGCCTTCTTTGCTATTAACACCAGCTGCTTCTGTTAACAGATCAATTTTATTACGTACATAAATAATAGGAATGGTATTGTGATGATATTTTTCATTTGTCATTGTATTTGCATCCGCAACAAATAAAATCAAGTCTGCATTTTCCATTTCTCGATAAGCGCGTCGAATACCTTCTTGCTCAACCGCATCATCGCTAGCACGTAAACCCGCTGTATCAATCACATGAACGGGCATACCATCAATTAAAATAGGATGCCGCAATACATCGCGTGTGGTACCAGGAATATCTGTCACAATAGCAATTTCCTGGCGACTCAAATAATTTAATAAACTAGATTTGCCGGCATTAGGAGCGCCTGCAATCACAATAGAAATACCTTCACGCAAAAAATTTCCCTGCTTTGCTTTTGCTTGTATCTCTACTAAAGATTGCAAGACAACGTGTAATTTAGCGATCAGTGTTGCATCACTTAAAAAATCAATTTCTTCATCAGTGAAATCAATCGCCGCTTCTATATAGATGCGTATTTGTATCAGAGCTTCAATTAATTCATTTATTTCTCGCGAAAATTCACCTTGTAGAGATCGCAGCGCAGAACGCGCCGCTTGTGCAGAAGAGGCATTAATTAAATCAGCAATGGCTTCTGCTTGCGCCAAATCCATTTTATCATTTAAAAAAGCACGTTCAGAAAATTCACCCGGTCTTGCTAAACGTGCACCCAATCCTAGAATGCGTTGCAGCAATAAATCAACGACAATGGGGCTGCCATGTCCCTGTAATTCAAGCACATCTTCACCGGTAAACGAATGAGGATGGGGGAAAAAAATGGCAAGGCCTTCATCTAATAATTCACCTTGTGCATCGATAAAGGGAAGGTAGTTTGCTTGACGCGGCGGCAAATCACGCGCAAATAAATCACGAATAATTTTTTTAACAGCAGATCCTGATACTCGCACAATCGCAATGCCGCCACGCCCAGGAGGCGTGGCAAGCGCTGCAATGGTATCGCTTGCCAAAGACATCACTTCTTACTTTTTTTACGGCCTAGATGAGCTGGCACATTGCCGATTTTATGCATGATATGCCATTGCTGCAGGAAGGACAGGCTATTGTTAACAAACCAATACAGCATTAAACCGGCTGGAAAATTTGCAAATAAAACAGTAAACACAATTGGCATCAACATCATCATTTTTGCTTGCATGGGATCTGGCGGCGGCGGATTTAAGCGCTGCTGCAAGAACATAGAAATACCCATCATCACGGGCAAAATATAATAGGGATCATGCTGAGACAGATCATGAATCCAAAAAATAAAAGGCGCTTGACGTAATTGCACACTTTCAACCAAGACCCAATACAAGGCAATAAAGACGGGAATTTGGATCAATATCGGTAGACAGCCACTCATGGGATTAATTTTTTCTTGACGATATAATTCCATAGTCGCTTGCGTAAACTTTTGTTTGTCATCCGCATAACGCTGTTTTAAGGCTTCAATTTTCGGTTGCAATTTTTTCATCGCACTCATCGAGCGATAACTTTTTGCCGATAAGGGATAGAAAATTAATTTAATAATAATAGTGACAAAAACAATGGCCCAACCCCAATTGCCAATGACATCGTAAATTTTTTGCATCATCCAAAAGATCGCGCCAGAGATAGCCCAGAGCCAGCCATAATCAATCGTGAGTTTTAAATTGGGCGCGGTTTTTTCAAGTAATTTGGCAATGGAAGGTCCTGCGTACAAAGTTGCACTAGTTGAAACTTTAGCACCAGGTGCGGCTAATAAGGGCTGGCCAATCATGCCAATCGTATAAAGGCCATTACGCACACTTGAATAATAAGTAAAGGGAGCATTGGCAGGCGGTACCCATGCGCTAATAAAATAATGTTGTATCATGGCAGCCCAGCCAGTTTGCGTGACTTGACTCAGATCTTTTTCACGCATTTCTTTAAAGGAAATTTTGGTAAAAGGTTTTTGCGTGCTGGATACGGCAGCGCCAAAATAAGTAGCCAGATTGATCATACCGCCATTATTAGGCGGTGGATTATCAGTCCGTAATAATTGGGTATATAAACTACCCTGCCAAGCTTGAGAAGATTGATTATCAACTTCATAGCCCACATGGACTTCATAACTATCGCGGGTAAAAGTAAATAATTTAGTGACTTTTAAGCCATCATTATTTTGCCAATTCAATTTAACTGTCAGGGAATTTTGACCTGGCGCTAATTCATAATTTGCTTGTTCACTGGTATAGAGTCCTTGCGCTGTCGACGTATCCGGCCCTCTTTTACTCAATAAGCCGCTTTCAGCAAGATAACGCGTTTTAGCGTCATCATTAAACAACAGGAAAGGCGTTTTCGTGTTTAATGATTCAGAATATTGCAGCAATTTGGTTTCAACAATATCACCGCCGCGGGTGTCAATGCTGACTTCAAGCTTGTCTGTGCTTATTTTAATGATACTTCCTTTGATCTCTGCCGTGCTTTCTGGCGCTGTTACAGCAGAAGAAACTGCAGCCTGTGATTTTTCCTTAGCGACTGCCGGAATGAAATGGCCATTTGCCACAGTTTGTGTTTGCACAGTGGAAGACGAGGCAATTGCTCGAGGATGCTCTTTTTGCCAAGCTTGATAGAGCATAAAGCCAATTAACAGGAGTATCGCATAGAGCGTAATTCGTAAATAATCTATCATGGTTTCTAACATAGTCCGCTTCTTGATTTATGGAATAGGGTCAATGCCACCTGGATGCCAAGGATGGCAGCGCAGTAATCGGCGCGCACCATAATAGCATCCTTTAAGGCAGCCATGTGTTTTAATTGCTTCGATGGTATAGGCAGAACAAGATGGTTCAAATCGGCAGCAATGACCGAGAAGTCCGCTGATCGTTAAGCGATAGAAACGTATCAATCCTATCAAGCAAATTTGAAGGTATCGGTTAAGCGCAGCCATAATTTATCGATATCATCCCGCCCTACTATCTTGCCTTTATCTTGCGATGCTCTCTCACAGCCCGTAATAGGCGAAGAGGGGCGCCATTTTGAACGTACTAGTACAACGAGATCAAGACCTTTTAACGACTCTTTGTGATGACGAAAACTCTCGCGCACCATACGCCGCAAGCGATTACGATTAACCGCAAAAGCTACATGCTGTTTGCCGATAATAATACCTATTCGGGCATGTGGTCTTTGATTTGCTCGATACAGCAAAAGTAGCTGCTGATGTGCAATTTTTTGCGGATTAGCAAACACAGACTGAAAATCTTGCTTAGTTTTCAGCCTATATTGAGGCGAAAACTTAAACAGCGAGTCTTGCTCGGCCTTTTGCACGGCGGCGGCTCAATACGGCCCGGCCATCTTTAGTAGCCATACGGGCACGAAAACCATGGGTTCTTTTTCTTTTTAAAACACTGGGTTGATATGTTCTTTTCATAATTCATTCTCGAAAGCGATTTTAGCTAGGGTGGGTATATTAGGGGGAGATGAGGGCCTTGTCAAATGAATTGGATTATTGCGTCTTACCCCTAGCATAATAACCCAATAATGCTATGGTTAGACCAACAACGCCATTGAGTGCCGTACTAACATGGGACGAATCAGGCACAATCAGGATAAAAGTAACACAGGTTGCATACATAACCATAAGCGATAAAAGCGTTGCAATAAACAGCCAGCGCTCTTTAAATCGACGCAGCTTTGCATCATCATGATCTTCAACTTTCTTTGATTCAGCCTTCAAATCGATATGCGCAAGTAATCTTCCAATGTCATCAACATTCATAAACCAACAATTTCACTCACCTTCTGACCTTTACCATCAACCACGATCAAGTGGTTATCCGTTTTTTTATATTTTAAAACAACCTTCATTAATGCCAGCGACTTGCGAAATAAATCGCTTGTTGTTAATTGATTATCTTTACACATTTCTTCTAGCATCTCGTTTGTTTCTGCTGATAAGTCTAAGGACATTTTTACTGTGGGACTGTTCATGACTATCTTCCTCGAATTAATTACTCAAATTTTACCTTGAGTGTATCACGTTAAGTTCATCTGTCTCAATTCATATTCAGATTCACTCAACTTATAAGGAGGAACAAAACTCGGATCGAGAAATTCTAGCGATTCACAAACCTGCCTCAAAGTCCCCTTGCTTTCATCGCATTTAATCGATTCATAACTATTCGGATCTGTTCCAAAAAAACTGATAATACTTGCCAGCGGATTTTCCGGCTTTCGCATGCGTTGGCCAAATGCGTGATTGTTGGTGAGACATTTTCTTAAAAATCGTTTTTTATCTTCAATGCAGGCATCATTGGGAAGAATGTTGATGGCCTTTAACAGCAGGCCCTTTTTTACTTCATGCAAATCATCCGTTTTTTTAATGCCAGATAAGAGTTTTTTTAAATAAATAGCTGCCAACTTGTGATCGGGGTCTAATTCAAGTGCTGTAATGTAATCTGACATAGCAGCAGCCAGCTTATTCAGTTTGAAGTAGACATAAGCACGATTGTTATAGGCTGATCCATCTGGACTTAGCTCGATGACCTTGGTGTAATCCACAATAGCAGAAGAATATTGTCCAAGCTCGTAATGGCTCAATCCTCGATTATTATATGCCAAGGCATAATCTGCTTTTAATCTCAAGGCTTCATTAAAATCCAGTATGGCAAGTTTATACTTCTTACGTTTAAAACTGATAACACCACGATTCCGATAAGCTTGCGCATAATCGGGTTTCAATTTTATAGCCTGATTGAAGTCCCTATTCGCAAGATCATATTGATTAAGTTCATAATGACAAATTCCGCGGTAGTAATAAATTTTCGTATCAATTTGATTGAGTTTGATGACTTCATCAAAGTCCTGACAGGCAAGATCATAATGCTTAAGCTTATAATGGGCATGCCCGCGATGGCGATAGAGTTTAGCATCGTCTGCCTTTAATTTTATCGCTTCACTATAAGCTTTAATGGCAAGCTCATAATGCTCAAGCTTATAATGAGCGCTTCCTTGAATGAAATAATCTTTGGCAGACATGGTGTCTTTGCGATGCATGACATCCCTCGTTTAATTACTTTTGTAATAGCTCAGGTAGGGTATTCTTCACGAAGGTTCGTCGTTGCGAGGAGTGCTTTTTACGACGAACCCCCATGAAAAATACCCCGCCTGATCTGTTACAATTACTTTTTATCTCCAATAAAAAAGGCGCCTTTCAGCGCCTTTTCGGAATGACATCCTAACTGAAAAAGCCTTACTCATCCGTTCTTGCGATTTCAACTTCTTTCATGCTCAAACGGATGCGTCCTTGTCGATCAATTTCTAATACTTTCACTCTGACCACTTGGCCCTCAGCTAATTTATCACTCACATTAGCAATACGTTCATTCGCAATTTGTGAAATATGTACCAAGCCTTGTTTGCCAGGTAAAATATTAACTAGCGCGCCAAATTCCATGAGTTTAGTCACGGTGCCTTCATAGATACTTCCAATGACAACATCAGCTGTAAGACGTTCAATACGACGAATAGCTTCTTCACAAGCAGCCAAATCAGCAGCAGCTACTTTGACAACACCATCATCGCTAATATCAATGACCGTACCTGTTTCTTCCGTTAGACTGCGAATGGTGACACCACCCTTGCCTATCACATCACGGATTTTATCGGTAGGAACACGCATCGTTAAAATACGCGGCGCATAAGCAGACATTTCTTGACGTGGACTACTCATGGATAAACTCATTTGTTGCAGAATATGCAAGCGGCCATCGCGAGCTTGATCCAAGGCACGCTGCATAATAGCTTCAGTGATACCATCAATTTTGATATCCATTTGTAAGGCTGTCACACCTTCTTTGGTGCCAGCTACTTTGAAATCCATATCACCAAGATGATCTTCATCACCTAAAATATCGGTCAAAACAGCAAATTGTTCGCCTTCTTTGACAAGACCCATTGCAACGCCTGCAACATGCGCCTTAATGGGTACACCAGCATCCATTAAAGCTAAACTGGTGCCGCATACGGTCGCCATGGAGCTAGAACCATTGGATTCTGTGATTTCGGAAACGACACGCAAGACATAGGAAAAATCTTTTTGTGAAGGTAACACAGAAGAGATACCGCGCTTTGCCAAATTGCCATGACCAATTTCACGTCGTTTTGGACTGCCCACCATGCCCACTTCACCCACAGAATAGGGAGGAAAGTTGTAGTGCAGCATAAAGCTATCTTTACGTTCACCTGTTAAGGCATCAATGGTTTGTGCATCTCGCTCTGTGCCCAAGGTGGCAACCACTAAGGCCTGTGTTTCGCCGCGAGTAAATAAGGCAGAACCATGCGTACGCGGCAACACACCCGTCTCAATGCTAATCGGTCTGACTGTTTTTGTATCGCGGCCATCAATACGCGGCTGACCTTGTAAAATGCGGCTGCGTACAACACGGCTTTCTAATTGGCTGAAAATTTGCTTAGCCGCTTCTGCCGCAACGATTTCATTTTCTTTATCGCTGCATTCAGCAACAAGTTGCTCAGTCAAGCGTTCACGAATATCTTCTATTGCTTCCTGACGCTCAATTTTATCTTTGATCTGATAAGCCTTTTCAATGTCAGCTTGGCATAGTTCAATCACACGTTTTTCTGTTGCAGCATCAATTGAAGATGGCTGCCAGTCCGTTTTTTCTATGCCAGATTCTGTCACCATTTCTTTAATTACATGAATGGCTGTTTGCATTTCACGATGAGCAAACATCACCGCGCCTAACATAGTCGCTTCGGGTAATTCTTTCGCTTCAGACTCAACCATCAACACAGCGTTTTCTGTTCCAGCAACAACCATATCCAGTTGTGAGCTTGCTAACTGAGTCATCGTTGGATTAAGAATATAATTGCCCTCTTGATAAGCAACGCGTGCTGCTGCCAAATAATTGCTAATAGGCAAGCCAGAAAGCGCGATAGCCGCTGAGGCGCCTAGCAAGGCTGGAATATCCGCATCAACTTCAGGATTCAGTGATAATACGGTCGCAATGACTTGTACTTCAAAATTAAATCCTTTGGGAAAGAGAGGACGTATGGGTCTGTCAATTAAGCGTGAGGTCAAAACTTCTTTTTCGCTAGGTTTGCCTTCACGTTTAAAATAACCGCCTGGTACACGACCAGCCGCATAAGTACGTTCTTGATAGTTGACAGTAAGAGGGAAAAAGTCTTTCTCAGTTACACTGTCATCGCAAACGAGTGTGACTAACACTACGGTGTCATCCATAGTGACCATGACCGATGAGGTCGCTTGGCGGGCAACTTTGCCCGTTTCTAAAGTAACAGTATGGTTACCGTAACGAAATGATTTTGTGATTGTCAAAATGATTCACCTAAATGATTAAGCATTAATGGATGGACGATGCTGAACCCGACAAGTCTTTGCGCATTGTCGGGTGCAATAAGATCGTTGAATAACATAGAGTTTCTCTATACAAGCTTAGACGCTGTCACGAACTTCTAATTCTTTAATGATAGCCTGATAACGCTGCATGCTTTTGCCCTTTAAATATCGCATTAATCTGCGACGCTGGCTCACCATATTGGTTAAACCATAACGGGTATGAAAGTCATGCTTGTGCACTTTTAAGTGCTCAGTTAAATAATTAATACGCGCGGTAAGTAGAGCAATCTGCACTTCTGGGGAACCCGTATCATTTTTACTTTGCTTAAATGTTTTAACAATTTGTGCTGTTGCAGCGGTTGTTAACGCCATGAATACACTCTCCAAATTTAAAATTTTCGGCTTAATTATCCGAAGGGCGACAAAGGACTTCTTGACAAAAACGAAAGAAGGCCTTCGTTTCGCCTCACGGTTTAATCTAAAGCCATGAACACGAAATAAAAGCCCGCCATTGTAACGGGTGATGGCCTTTCGAACAAGCTCTTTTAGGAATCGTCTATCCGCTCGGCGCACCGGCAGGAGGTGAGGCAGGGCAAGTGTTTGCAGTTGGTACCCACACACATTTTAGCGTAGAAGTCGCACAAAGAACGCCGGATACCATCTTAGAAGCATTGCCCATTGCGTTATTATTTTGACTAATTTGCGTTAGATATCCATTATTACAGGTATATTTTACTGGATTACCACTGGTCGTATCCCCCACTTGTGCGTTATTGGTTGTCGGCTGCGCATAACAGCAAAGCATTAATCCTGTTGGAGATCTTGTTGGAAACGTAGAAGAATCAGGTGCTGCTGAGGGACGAGGTGGTGAAAGATCCGTACTTGTCGTTGCTGCATAAACCCCAGCAGTATAACTTATGCCGATTGCTAATAGAGCTATGGCGCTAGATCTCAGGAGAATATTACTCATATTTTTTCACCTATATCGACCTTTGTTCTTACAATTATAGCATTCTTTTTTTATTTATTTAGTCGACAAAATCAATAATTCATCTATAAACTATTGAATTATATGAAATATCGGCTGGAAGATGCCACTTTCTTGCTATCACAACTAAATCGGGTAAGATCCGCATTAACGTTGATATAACATATGACGGTAAGATATGACTCTCAATAAGCACATAAAAGCAGGATTTATTTTGCTAATACTTGCTATGAATAGCTTATTCTCGCAAGTCTTAGCTGCCAGCACCGCACCTATT
>JABDDF010000024.1:0-730 GCA_013287745.1 Gammaproteobacteria bacterium | reverse complement strand
TTATCCCACTAACCAGAATTTATACGATCAATATCCCTGGTCCTTGCTTTATTACTATGGCATCACCGGCTCCGACCCCGTAGGCAGAATCGTGTTTAAAGCGCAATTCCATCGCTGGCCCGAACATATTCAATCTGTCGAATTGGCTTATACCCTGAATAAAAATAATGTCATCCGACGATTTTTCAGCCCCATTGTCGGTGTCGTACAAATCGCCTTGGATACGACGGTGCGCACTGGCAGTAACGAGCCCACCATTTACGAATTGGATCCCTACATTGGATTTCGCTGGGCTAATTTTCCCTGGAATAATTATCTCACCATGTCATTTGAAGCCGGTGAAGGTATTTCCTATGCGACTTCTGTACCTGCTATAGAAAGCCATGATAATGACAATACCAAACGCTTATTAAACTTCATGATGCTTGAAGCCACTTTTGCAGCGCCTAAATATCCGCGTTTGCAATTAGTTGTAAGAATTCATCATCGCTCCGGCGCCTATGGTCTTTATCATGCAGGTAATACAGGATCCAATGATATTGGTTTGGGTATTCGCTATTTATTTGATTAAGAGAACCTCATGGATGTACTGGAAGTCACCCATTTAAGCTGCATCCGTCAGCATAAAACACTTTTCACTGATTTAAATTTCACGTTAAACGCTGGTGATATTCTCTTAATCGAAGGGGAAAATGGCTCAGGCAAATCTAGTTTACTGCGCTTATTAACG
>JABDDF010000023.1 GCA_013287745.1 Gammaproteobacteria bacterium | reverse complement strand
TGCTCAACACCCTGCATCCACACACTAATCGCTTCCCCCATCAATTGCGGCGAACTTTCCTGCGCTAAATGCAATTCTTCACCCAAGTCGATAATTTCTAAATTAGGTAAATTTTCTTTTGCCCACATGACTGTTGCAATGGTCGTGATAAAACCAGGAACGGAATATAATAATAATTTTGGCAGTGTGGACTGTGTTAATTTTTCCGAATAATCAGCAATCAATTTTAATACTTCGCCGTCATTGCCCCCATCCGTTTTCAAATCGTGCAGATAACGTAAAATAGGTTTGCCTGATCCTTCCTTCATAAAAGGTTCGCGATAATGCTTCATTTCTTCTTCGGTGAGTTCACGCATCACGGTTTGTGAAATGATGGTGTCAACAAAGGCAATACCATTTGAAGTTAAATCGATATTGTCATCTTGCAAATTACTCAATTGTTCTTGAAACGGCAGGGATACTTCATCATCCAAGGACCGCAAAAAAGCCTCATAGAAAACAAGGCCTTTGCAGGCCGCTTGATGACGCATGGCATAATCAAAACCAATAATAGAACCAAAGCCATGCATGATGATGGTAAGATTCTGCTTGAGATTTAGAGCATCAATAAATTTTTCAATATAGCTGATATGATCTTTTACGGAATAATTAATTTCTGGTTTATCAGAACGTCCAAAACCGATTAAGTCAGGTGCAATACAGCGACCCAAGGGTGCTAAATGAGGAATGATATTTCGCCATAAATAACAAGAAGTGGGAATACCATGCAGTAATAAAATGGGATCCCCCTCACCTGCTTCAACATAATGCATTTTGGCGCCATTCGCCGTCACATAATGTGAGGGATAAGGCAATTTTTCAGAAATCCTTTCATGCGTCATGATCATGTCCTTTATGATGCCTGGGTAAAGTCAAATAATTCACGCAAAACAACTGAATAAGCGACGAAGCCTAGAATATCACTTGATTTAATATCAGCTAATAATTTTTGCCAACGATCCATTAAAAATTGATAGCGATTAATCCAAAAATCAATTCGATCTTCTATGTTTTTATTTTTAAGTTCCTTTGATTTCATGTTTAATACTCTAGCACATAATTTTCTTTGTACTCGATCCAAATCATCACGAAAACCTGCACGAGCTAATTCATCCCATTGATTTTCTACGACATAGGCTGTCATTAATTCACGTAACCAATTAAGTTCGAGACGATTGCCTAAGCGATAATAGGTCTTTGCTGTTTCTAAGAGATCCAGTTCATATTTACGCGAAGCTTCGACAATGTCGAGTGAAGTAAATAAAGTATTACAGGCAGCAATATTTCTTGCCAATTTATCCGGTACATTTTGATCTGTTAAGTAATTAACAGCAGCATCAAAGGCTTCTTTATCGGGATGGTCCAATAAATCGGGTAAGTTTTTATTTAATTCAAGAAGGGCTGGTGCAAAATCATCAATTGTTTTTTGAATATCAAGATTGATGGGTTTTCGATTGCGTAGGAACCAACGCGTTGCGCGACGAATGAGATAGTAAATTTGCAGCATCATTCGAAATTGTACTGTTTGATTAACGGTATTATCTAAGGCTGTGATTTGATGCCATAAATCATCCATATTATAAATATGTTCGGTGATGACAAAGGCACGGATGATAAAAGCGGATGAGGCACCCGTCTCACGTTGTAAGCGTTCAACAAAATTAATGCCCATTCGATCCGCGATACTTTTACATAATTGAGTCGAAATGATCTCGCGTCTTAAACTATGATCTTGCATTTGTACAAGATATTTGTCACGCAAGGGTTGAGGAAAAGCGGTCAGCATATATTTACTAAAATAAGGATCATCAGGAATATTACTGGATAAAATATCTTGTTTTAAATACATTTTAGAATAAGCAAGCAAAACGGCTATTTCAGGACGTGTCAAAGGTTTATTGTTTGATTTACGTTCCAATAAGATTTTATCATCTGGTAAGTATTCTAATTGACGATCAAGACGGCCTAACTTATCTAAATCACTCATGTAGTGTCTAAATAAATCTAAGGTTTGCTGCGCAACAGAAGTTTCCAAACTGAGCATTTGCGTTTGATCGTAATTATCACGCAATACAAGTTCAGCAATTTCATCTGTCATTTTTTCAAGTAATTTATTACGCTGCTCTTTTGTCATTAAACCATCAGCAATCAAACGATTAAGTAAAATTTTGATATTCACTTCATGATCTGAACAATCGACACCGGCAGAGTTATCAATAAAATCTGTGTTGACCATGCCGCCATGTAAGGAATATTCAATGCGAGCAAGCTGGGTCATGCCTAAATTACCACCCTCAGCAATCACGCGTGCATTTAATTCGGAGGCATCGATGCGAATACCATCATTAGTGCGATCACCTACATCGGTATGAAATTCCTGTGATGATTTGACAAAGGTGCCAATACCGCCATTCCAAATTAAATCAACGGGTGCTTTTAACATGGCGCGGATTAATTCATTGGGAACTACGCTATCTTTGTGAGTATTGAGTAAATGCTTAATTTCTTCTGTTAGTTTGATCGATTTAGCTGAACGATTAAATACACCGCCGCCCTTAGAAATAAGATCTGCTTGATAATCCATCCAAGAAGAACGAGGCAAATTAAATAATCTTTTTCTTTCTTGATAACTGACAGCAGGATCAGGGTCTGGATCGAGAAAGATGTGCATATGATTAAATGCGCCGATCAATTTGATATGTTTGGATAGTAACATTCCATTGCCAAATACATCTCCTCCCATATCACCAATGCCAATCACAGTAAAGTTATCTTGATCTGGATGAATACCTAATTCTCTAAAATGACGCTGAACTGAAACCCAAACACCGCGTGAAGTAATGCCCATTTTTTTATGGTCATAACCAGCAGAACCGCCTGAAGCAAAGGCATCATCCAACCAAAATCCATATTTTTGTGCGATGCTATTTGCAATATCTGAAAAAGTTGCCGTGCCTTTATCTGCACCAACAACTAAATAGGGATCATCTTGATCATAGCGTACGACTTGATGCGGCGGTACAATCGCAGCCTCTTTAATATTATCTGTCAGATCTAATAGGCCGCTAATGAAGGTTGAGTAGCAATAGATAGCCTCTTTCATTTGTTCATCACGACTCATATCAGCCATCATGCTCGACTTGATGACAAAGCCGCCCTTTGCGCCTTCTGGCACAATGACGGTATTTTTCACCTGTTGCGCCTTCATTAAACCAAGCACTTCTGTACGAAAATCTTCGCGTCGATCTGACCAGCGAATACCGCCGCGAGCTACTTTACCAGCACGTAAATGCACACCTTCCACGCGCGGTGAATAAACAAAAATTTCAAATTTTGGTCTAGGTAAGGGTAAATCTGAAATAGCGAGCGGATCAAATTTCAATGACAAATAAGATTTGGACTTGCCCCGTTCATCGACTTGAAAATAATTGGTGCGTAAGGTTGCCTGTATCACTTCTAACAAACGATGAAGAATTCTATCTTCATCCAAGCTGCTGACACTTTCTAATGATTGCTCTATAAAATTGATTAATTCACTGCAATCAGGATGACCATTGGCTTGATAACTGGGTGAAAATCGTAAAATAAATAATTGCACTAAGGCCTTGGTGATTTCTACATTATTTATCAAAGCTTGTTCGATATAGGTTTGACTGAAGGTAAAACCCGTTTGACGAAAATATTTGGTGTAAGCGCGCAGCATGACGGTTTCTTGCCAAGTTAAATTCGCCTCTAAAACAAGTCGATTGAAACCATCATTTTCTACTTCACCAAACCAAATGAGTGTAAAGGCTTCCTGAAAATTATCTTTGATATCCTGAATTGTGATTTCTTTGTTAATAGAATAAGTCATGTCAAAATCATTGATCCAAACACGCCTGCCATCTTTGAGTTTTAATTCATGGGGACGTTCTGCAATAATACGCAATCCCATGTTTTCAAAAATAGGCAATACATCTGACAATACAATGGTATCTTCCGCATGAAATAATTTTAAACTGAGTGTATTGCCGCCATTTAATTTTGAAAAAAGCATGCCTAGTAAATTTTCTTTTGATAGGGATTCAATTTTCTCAATGTCATCTAAAGCTTCTTTGGGAGAGTAATATTCAGTGTAACTCGTTGGGAAAGATTTATGATAGGCAGCATAGTAACCCAATCCTTTCGCTTCGTCATAGCGTTCTATCAATTGATTTTTGAGTATCTCTGTCCATGAACAAGCGGCGACAATGAGTTTGCTTTCTATGTCAGCCGTATTATATTCAATGGCTAATTTAGGATTAACACGAACTAAAAAATGAATTCGCGCTAAGACTGAATCTGAAAAATAAGTGGTAAATGTGCATTCAGTACCCGCAAATGCTTCCATTAAAATATCTTGCATTTTCATGGCAAGATCAGTGGTAAATAATTCACGCGGTGTATAAACCAAGCAAGAAAAATAACGATAGTAAGCATCTCGACGTACAAATAAACGAATGCGTTTACGTTCTTTTAATTGCAAAATACCTAAGGTTAATTCATATAAATCTTCTTGCGATGCTTGAAATAAATCATCTCGCGGCAGGGTTTCAATGATATGCACAGCTTCTTTGCCATCATGGCTATCGGGTGGAAAACCTAAATCTTCAATGACTTTATCTACTTTATGACGTAAGAAGGGAATTTGCCGCGGGCTGGAATGATAAGCTGTTGAGGTATAAAGTCCAATAAATCGACGCTCACCAATTAACTCGCCTTTTTCATTGAATCGCTTTACACCAATATAATCTGTGTATGCCTCTCTATGAATGGTAGACATTGTGTTGGTTTTTGCAATGATCAAAATATTTTTTGATAAGGCCATTTTACGTGCTTGCGGCGGTAATTCAGCATAGCTTTTAGATGAAGTCGTCAAGGTTTCATCTCGCAATACACCTAAGCCTGAGCCTGGCACAATTTGCAAGGCACGATTTGTGTCATTACCAATTAATTTATAATCACGCGCACCTAAAAAAGTAAAATTGTTATTAATGAGCCAGCGGATAAAATCGCGCGATTCGACTAATTCATCTAAATCTAAGGTTGGCGGATTATTTTCGAGTTCATTTAAACATTCTTCTACACGCACCACCATTTTGCGCCAATCAGCCACCGCAACGCACACATCACAAAGCACTTGCTCTATATCAACACGTAATTCAAGCATGGTTTGTTCATCAAGGATGCGATCGATTTCAATATAAATAGGCGCTTCTGATTCGGATTTTTTTTCCATACTGCCTGTGGGCAGTATTTTGCTAATTCGATGATGTTGATCGCGCATGAGTTTTAAGCCGCCAAAATGCAAAATAAAATGGATTTGCAAGCCATAGCGATTAATCACCATGCGAGATGAATCGACGAGGAAGGGAATATCATCATGCGAGATTTGTATGATGGTATGGGTTGAATGCCAGCCATCGACCTCGAGTTGTGGGTTGAAAATGCGAATCTTAGCTTGGTTGGGTTCGCGTTGATCAATGAAATTCCAATGTGAAGATACGATGCCGTATAATTCTTCAATGGATCGATTTTTTAAATCTTCAACTGCACATGAGGAAAAATAGCGTTGTGCAAATTGCTGTAATAAGTCAGCTTGTTGATGAGTCGTGTGAAGCGCAATGTGTGCTTTAACTTGATCAATGATACGTTGGCATTCACCGTTTCCGACACCCGTCATAATATCTCCCGCTTTGTATTTATTTATACAGAATCGCAACAGATCGCGTGAGGTGTTCTGAACAGGTGTTCGTTGTTGCGAAGACGTTCGTCGTTGCGAGGAGCGCTTTTTGCGACGAAGCAATCCAGGCTTCGACTTTTATTAAATATTGCTTTTTATATAAAAGTCGAAGCCTGGATTGCTTCGTCGCAAAAAGCGCTCCTCGCAACGACGAACGTCTTCGCAACAACGAACACCCGTTCAGAACACCCCACGTGATCCATTACACAGAATCACCTGATTCTACCTTAAGGGGAAATTCTAGCTCTTATTGGGGTGAAATCTCAATGAAAGATTATTGAGTGGATTAGGACAAAAAACGCTAATCCACTCTACAGGCTGCCCTTAACTAAGGCTAAAATACCGAGGGCGTTTGGTAATTGTGTTGGATCAATCACTGAGGGCTCGAAACCGACCCGCTCAATCAATTCATTCCTGTACTTTTCCCAAGCATCTCCTAGGCCGCATGAGTCTGCCATTGTGGGATTGGCTAGCCTTTCAAGCGCCTGAGGCAGACAAAGGGATTCTTCTCCTTGTAAGACAACTCGGCCTGTTTCATCACTATCATATCTTGCCCAATAGATTTGTCCTTGATGATGCGCATCCACGGCTACAAAGTAATGCTTAGCCTGTTTTTCTAAGTGGACAGTTTGTGCGATCGCAGCAAGGGATGAAATGGCCACAATAGGCTTATTAATGGCAAATCCCAACCCTTGAGCCGTACAGGCTGCAATACGATTGCCGGTAAAACTACCAGGGCCTTTGCCATAGGCTATCATATCTAAATCGTCTAATTTGAGTGAACAAGAAACTAGCAAATCTTGGATTAAACTGAGGATTAGCTTGGCATGCTGCATAGGGGCTATTTGATGATGAACGCGAAGCATTTCACCACTGCGTAGCGCTATAGAGCAAGCTTGAGAAGAAGTATCAAAAGCGAGAATATTCATGAGACTTTTTACTTGGGCGGCCATTCTTTTTCAAGATATTGTAATTTATTTTCGACTTCAGTCCATTGGTCGGCATCAGGCGGCGCATCTTTGCGTCGATTAATATTAGGCCATTTTTCTGCAAGTTCTGCATTTAATGGGAGAAAAGCTTGCTGTTCGGCTGGCAGGTCATCTTCAGAATAAATGGCATTAACGGGGCATTCAGGTTCGCATAGGGCACAGTCGATGCATTCATCAGGATTGATCACGAGAAAATTGGGGCCTTCATAGAAACAATCAACGGGGCAGACTTCTACGCAATCAGTGTATTTGCAGCGGATGCATTTTTCTGTCACAACAAATGTCATTACTAACCTGCTAGTTTGGCGAATGGTAAAGAGTTTCTATTTATAATTTAGAATTGGGGTGAATTCAAGTGATGAGATTGTAATTATATAAACCCTTCGAGACGAGCAACCCCACCCCTGCTCCCATAAGCGCTAACCTCAGCATTCAAATACGAAATAGTCGTTCAGTAAGGAAGCCTTCCCCCATCGGGGGAAGGCTTCCTTACTGAACGACTATTTCGTATTTGAATGCTGAGGTTAACACTGTGAGGGTCTTTAAACACAACGCAGAGCATCCCTACTCTGCGTCATCAAAGTCTTTGCCCGGGGCCGGAATCGAACCGGCACAGGATTAAATCCCGAGGGATTTTAAGTCCCTTGCGTCTACCAGTTCCGCCACCCGGGCAACTGAAAAACAGGACATGGATAGTAAATTACTAGCACCTAGTCTGCTTTCATCTGAGCTAGGCTGGGGTCGGGATCGAACCGGCGTACACGGCTTTGCAGGCCGCTGCATAACCACTCTGCCACCCAGCCAGGAAATTTGGAGCGGGAAACGAGACTCGAACTCGCGACCCCAACCTTGGCAAGGTTGTGCTCTACCAACTGAGCTATTCCCGCATACTATTCCGCAAATGCCTTGGTATTCTTAATTGAAGTCAATTCATACATTTGCGGCTGCCATTCTATCCTGACACTCATTTATGTCAAGCGATTTATAAAAATTTTTATCCTAGCAGATTTCTACTGCGATCTTCTTTTAAATGTAAATAACGCGGCACCCTTGTCCTTTTCTTTTCCATCAAAATTCGTATTTCTATTCGGGCTACTGTCAAAAAGTTTAGTTTTTGTTTTTCGATATACTTGTGTAACGCCAACTTCCCTTTCCCATTCACTAATTTGTGTTTTATTAATTTTATTGCTTAACAGAACAGCTCCATTAAAACTCGAAACCCCATAGGCTGCATTCAGTACTGCATCAAGTTCCGCAACCGCTGATCTAAAAGAGGTAGGCGTCGTAGCATTTTGTATGGACATTAAAATGGAACGGTTGATTTTTATATCTTTATCATCAACTAATGAATAATAGCGAGAGAGGGCTGCCATTGCATCTAGCTGTTTACCCATACTCTGAGTTGTAAATTTTTCATATAAGGTATGGTGTATTCGATTTAATTCTGCGTTTAGTATTTCTGTCTCTGTTTGCGCTGAGCTAGTCAATAATTCCAATCCTTTATCAGCATCTTCTTTTTTGGTGAGATAGTCAAAGCCATTAAAACTGGGATCTCCGTATTGAGTATTAAGTACCTCATCAAGTTCTTTAACAAACAATGTATATTGACGAAGATAAGAAGCGGTAATCAATTTGTTCTTGAGACTTTGGGTGATTACGATGCTGTTATCACGAAGAAATGTGGTGTAGCCATTAACAACAACGATAGACATTTCTGCATACAGGTGAGGTTTTTCACTGGTAAAGCGTTCATAGGCATGATCGTGTATTTGATGTAATTCTTCATTGAGTTCTGCTAAATTGCGCCCTTGCATGTCCGTTGCTCTTCTTGATGAAATGACGATAACTATAATCTGCCAAGCTTAACAGAGTATTAAAATTTAATAGCATGGAAAATTATCACAAAACTTTTCTACTGAAAGTCCCTGCTTAGCTTGAATGATATTGTATCTTTGTTTTTCCCGTCGAGATTCGCGTCGATATTCTGACTTTTGTCAAAAAGTTTAGTTTTTGTTTTTCGATATATATATGCAGCGTCACTTTCAAGTGTGCTCATTTTTTCTTTAATAATTTTATCGTTTATTAGGGCAGCTCCATGAAAACTAGAAACCTCATATGCACTATTAAGCGCTTTATCAAGTTTTCCAACAGCTGATCTAAAATCAAGAGGTGTAGAAGCGATTTCTAGGGATACTAAAATGGAATGATCGATTATTATATTTCTATTTTCGAAAAATGAACGATAGCCAAAAGTAGCAGTGATTCTTGCATCGTGCCTATTGCCAAAATTCTTACTTGTATATCTTACATATACAGCATTGTGTATTCGATTTAACTCTGTATTCAATATTTCTGTCTCTGTTTGACCTGGGCTAGCAATAACTTCTTTTTCTTTATCAGCATTTTCTTTTTCTGTGAGATAGCCAAATCCATCAAAAGTGAAATCCTCATATTGAGTGTTAAGCAGTTTATCAAGTTCTTTAACAGCTGCCTTATAACGAGTAAGAGAGATAGCAGATGTTAAGCTTGTCCACAGAGGATTGGATGTTGGGACTCTTATTTTTTTAAAAAATGATATGTAGCTATTAAAGACAGGTATAAACAGGCTTGTATATATGTTAGGCTCTTCACTTGTAAATCGCGTATAGGCTAGATCGTGTATCGCATTTAATTCTTCATTTAATTCTGATCCACGTATGAACATGCCACCACCTCTTTTGGGTAAATTTTAATGAGTATACTATAGAAACCTTAATGTATTGTTAAAATATAATATAATGAAAAATATAAGAATTTCGCTACAAGGTGAATCCTCTCGCTTATGAGCGCTTATAAAAATTTTTATAGTAGCGAAGCATCAACAGATGCCAATTCCTGCCAAGCAGCCTTGAGATAAATACACATAGACCAAATCGTCAGGACAGCCGCCGTATATAATAAAAAACAGCCTAGCAAGATCAGTGACAAAGGTGTTTTTTGATCGCAATACAATAATACAATCAGCGCCAACATTTGCACGGCGGTTTTAAATTTTGCCAAGGTAGACACTGATACGCTGGAACGTTTACCAATTTCTGCCATCCATTCACGAAGAGCTGAAACAATAATTTCTCTGGCAACAATAATGGCTGCGGGAATGGTGATGAGGGCGGCTGGCAAGGTGATGGTAGCAGAAAAAATGGGGACTTGATGAAAGATGGGTTCAGCAACAATCAACACCAATGCAATCGATACTATTAATTTATCTGCCACAGGATCTAAAAAAGCACCTAATTTGGTTGACTGTTTTAAATATCGCGCAAGATAGCCATCAAGCCAATCTGTCAGTGCGGCGACAGCAAAAAAAATAGATGCGAGTAAATGTGCCCATGAGGTAGGTAAGTAAAAAAAAATGACAAGCAGCGGTATAACCAAAATTCTTACTATGGTTAGCAAGTTGGGCCAATTAAATAGTTGATCATAGGGTCGTATCATGTAATGCTGCAAATATTCTCTCTGCAATAGAACGGCTAATACCAGGAACTTTCATTAATTCATCAAGACTAGCACGAGCAACACCTTGAATACCACCAAAATAACGTAATAAATCACGACGTCGTTTCGTGCCTATTCCTTCAATAGATTCAAGCATAGAATGACGCCTCACTTTATCGCGTTGTTGGCGATGACCTGTAATGGCGAATCGATGAGCCTCATCTCGGATTTGCTGAATAAAATGCAAGGCCAGGGAATCACTGGGCAAGTGTATGGGTGCTTGACTGCCAATAAATAAACTTTCATAGCCCGGTTTGCGTTCAGGGCCTTTTGCCACGCCTACCAATAAAATATCTTCGATGGCTAATGCTTGCATGGCATCTCTTGCAGCCTTTAATTGTGTTAAGCCGCCATCAATGAAGACGACTTGCGGCAAGGCAGCTCCCGCATCTTGTAAACGTTTGAAGCGGCGTGACACAACTTGACGCATCGCAGCAACATCATCACCCGGGGTAATATTTGTAATATTGAAACGACGATAATGACTTTTCAAAGGCCCGTTCTGATCGAAGACCACACAGGAAGCAACAGTCGCCTCCCCCATGCTATGACTGACATCAAAACATTCTATGCGCTCTGGCAGTTTTTTTAAATTTAGCACTTGTTGTAAAGCGCTAAGACGTTCGCTGACATGCAATTTCTCAAAAAGATGCGTTGCTAAGGCTTGTTTTGCACTAGCCATCGCCATATTCAACCATTTTCTTTTTTCAGATCGTACAGCATGTTGAATATCAACCTGGTGCTTTGCTTGTTGCAGCAAGGCAGCTTCGATCAAGTCTTGATCCTCCAGTTGATCTGAAACAATAATTTGCTTAGGAATATTTTCTATCAGTGTGACATCTGCAAGATAATGCTGCGTTAAAAAGGCAGACAAAACTGCATTGGCTTCTGAATATAGGGGCAAATTAGGAAAATAAGAACGGCTCCCGAGAATTTGTCCATGCCGAATTGATAGTAGATGAATACAAGCCATGCCCGATTGAATCGCCAAGCCAATGATATCAGCATCCCCGCCAGCCACGTTAGCATATTGCTTATCTTGCATTTGTCTAAGACGACTAACTTGATTACGATATTGCGCTGCTAATTCATAATGACAGGCATTTGCTGCTGTTTCCATGTGACGCTGTAATACTTCAATCACCTCATCACTTTTGCCTTCCAAAAATAAGATGGCCATTTGTACATGATGCGCATATTCTTCTTTTGAAATTAAATTGACACAGGGGCCTGTACAACGATCAATTTGATATAGCAAACAAGGCCGGGTACGCGCATCAAAATAATGATCACGGCAAGTGCGCAAACGAAAAAGTTTTTGCAATAAACTAATCGTTTCTCTGACTGCTTGCGCATTGGGATAAGGTCCATAATAGAGCGCGTTTTTTTTACGGCTGCCGCGATATAAATCAATGCGTGGATAGGGATGTTGATTCGTAATCAGGATATAGGGATAACTCTTGTCATCTCGCAACAAAATATTATAACGAGGCCGTATTTTTTTAATTAAATTACATTCAAGAATGACAGCTTCACTTTCTGAATGGGCAATCGTAATGTGAATGTCTTTAATCTGCTTGACTAAGGAGAGTGTTTTGGGATCTTTTACTTTATTGCTGAAATAACTGGAAACGCGTTTTTTCAAATCTTTTGCTTTGCCAACATAAATGACTTGAGCTTTATCATCAAGCATTTGATAAACACCCGGATGGTGTGTAAGACCAGCTAAGAATGCTTTGATATCATGCATTAGACTTCTTTCCCTAAGACTCAGGCTCTCCTCGAACAACCTCTATCATGCCTAGCCGCATTGCCAGTAAAGTAAGTTCAACATCGCTATCAATGCCTAGTTTTTCAAAAATACGATAACGATAACTGTTTACCGTCTTAGGACTAAGACACAACTTTTTAGAAATATCTTGAACTTTCTGTCCTTGCGTGATCATCAGCATGATTTGCAATTCGCGTTCTGATAATAAATCAAGCGGAGATTCTTCTCCCTTAGTAAAACGTTTGATCGCAATTTGCTGCGCAACACCTGGGCTAATATAACGTTGACCTGAGTGAACAGTACGGATTGCTCGTACCATTTCTTCATGATGACAACCTTTTGTGATATAACCCGCTGCTCCTGCTTGCAAGAGACGAGAGGGATAGGGTTCGTCTTCATAAACGGTTAATGCGAGTACTTTGATATCTGGATTATGCCTTACCATTTTGCGAGTCGCTTCTAAACCGCCAATGCCCGGCATGTGAATGTCCATGATGACAACATCGGGAACCAATTCTTTCGCTAAAAGGACAGCTTCCTCACCCGTGCTAGCCTCACCGACTACTTTTAGGCCTTGCACGTCTTGAAGAATACGTTTAATCCCTAAACGCACTAGATCATGATCATCCACTAACAAAACTTTTATCAAAGTAAGCCCCTAATTGTCCGGCATTTTGGCGGAGAGAGAGGGATTCGAACCCCCGGAGCCCAAAGGACTCAACGGTTTTCAAGACCGCCGCTTTCGACCGCTCAGCCATCTCTCCTGTATTGGTTTGTTGTATGGGCGTTTGCGGTTGATTTGGCTCATCATTCCTGCAGGAATGACAAGCCAAATCAACCGCAAACGCCCTACAACGAAGTGGTGAATGTTAACGCTATTTTAATACTTCGTCTATATGCATTTCAGCCCAAATAGGCTTAGCCTTTTTCTTCATCATTTCGAGATATTCTCGGTGTTCTGCTAATTCATCTTCATTAGCTTGTAAAATGACAAGTTTATACTGTTGCTTCACGACCACAGCAGCGTCTATTTCTTGGTGTTTCTGCTGGGCAATAACTTGATCATGGATGGCATCAAAAAAGCTACCCTGCCCGCCTGTCATCGCCAGATAAACGCGTGCGAGTAAATTGGCATCAAGCAAGGCGCCATGCAAATCTCGCTTAGAATTATCAATGCCATAGCGTTTGCACAAGGCATCTAGGCTATTTCGCTGTCCTACATGTAATTGCCGCGCCATGACGAGAGTATCAAGAATACTGCAATAATGAGTGACAGCCTTCCACCCTTGCTTGGCTAATTTAAGCTCATGATTGATGAAAGATACATCAAAAGCTGCGTTATGAATAATTAATTCTGAACTTGAGATATAATCTATAAGTTCTTGTGCAATATGAGAAAATAAAGGCTTGTCCTGCAAAAATTGATTTGAAATTCCATGAACAGCGAATGCCGCTGCTTCAATTTCACGTTCGGGATTAAGAAAAGAATGAAAGTATTTTCCGGTCAATTTACGATCTATCATTTCAACACAGGCAATTTCAATCATGCGATGACCATCTGCAACAGCCAAACCGGTTGTTTCTGTATCAAGAATAATTTGTCTCAAAGGCATGGTATTACCCTTTTTTTGCTAGCATTTTATCGATGGCCATATTTGCCAGGGCATCCGCTAAGTCATTTTCTGGATGGCCGCTATGCCCCTTTACCCAATGCCATGACACGTGATGACGATGAGCTTGCTCGGCCAATATTTTCCAAAGATCGGCATTTTTAACAGGCTGTTTATCGGCTTTCAACCAATTACGTTTTATCCATGCTTGCAACCATTCTGATATGCCCTTTTTTACATATTGCGAATCTGTGTATAAATCGACTCTGCAACTTTGTTTGAGTGTCGCGAGGGCATGGATGGCAGCTGATAATTCCATTCTATTATTGGTGGTATCGGTTTCTGCGCCGGATATTTTTTTTTCATGATCGGCATAACGTAGTAAAGCACCCCAACCTCCAGGACCAGGATTGCCGCGACAAGCGCCGTCTGTATAAATTGTTACATGCTTCATGGTGTCACATCTGATTGTCGAGCAATATTGCCTGAGATTGTCGTTGATATTTGAATACTGCTCAATTGCTGCTTCCATTTAAGTTTGATCGGCGTCAAAGGGATTACCTTTGCTCTTGCTATCAATAAATAAGTTCCGCCATAGGAAGGAAAACATTTCCTGCCTAATTTTTCAAGGAAATTAAATTTTGTATAACTGGATAAATGATTAATGGGCGGTCTAAATAAAGTGGAAGTTTGATTTTCCATGGCAAAATCAGCCAATCTTAGCCATGATTTTATTTTATGCGGCCGAATAAAGTTTGCGCACCATGGTATTTCAGGATGTTTTGCGCGATATTTTGCCCATATTTTTCGTATGCCCCAGCTACTGTAGGGGTTGAAGCCAGAAATGGCTATTAATCCTTCAGGTTTGATGATGCGGCAAGCTTCTGCCAGCAGTTGGCGCGGATTATCAACAAATTCCAATGTATGCGGCAATATAAGCAAATCTATACTGCCTGTTAAGATAGGTAATTCATATAAATCTGATTCAATGGTGTAATGATTTTCGTGTTGTCCGGCAAGCGGTGTTAACAAGCTGTGATAGGAAAGCTTAGTTTTATCAAGGAGGCTATATTGCCTAGGTACGCCAATTAACAAAGCATGTTTGCCAAAATGCCCGTTTAATAAGCTCAGCAACATTTCTCCTTCGGCTCTGAGCAACTCTGGACCTAAAAAAGGTTGTGCCAGCCAATGATCCCAATGTTTTAAAGTACGATAGCCGTGTGCCAAAGCTTTTCCATCTCCCGACTAATTTTGCTACTATAGCATAATTAAATTTAGAAAGTGGACCATTTATCTTGCACTGGCGCAAACTATTTATTCAACTTATTTATGTCTGTATCACCTATATGGGAATAGGTGCTGCTGCATTTGCGTCAATGAATGGCGAAGGCATTCAGGTTTATCAAAAAAATATGCATCTCTCGCCTGAGCATAAGCAAAAATTAGCTGATGATATTTCGCGCTACAGAAATGCAGATAATATTTGGGATATTTTGCGCGAAGAATTTAGTTTAGAACATTATGACAATAATCCTGCCGTGCAGCAAAAAATTGAATGGTACATGAACAATCAAGATTTTTTATTGAGATCCGCTTCACGTGCTGCACCTTATTTGTATTACATTTTACAACAAGTCAAAAAACGTCATTTACCGGCTGAGCTTGTTTTATTGCCTATCGTAGAAAGTGGTTATAACCCTTTTAACCGCTCTCCCGTTGGGGCTGTTGGTATTTGGCAATTAATGCCAGGTACGGCTAGCGGACTCGGTGTGAAACGTAATGCTTGGTATGATGGCAGGCGCGATGTGATCGCATCGACTCGTGCAGCACTTAACTATCTTGGTTACTTGCAAAGTTTTTTTGAAGGAAATTGGTTGCTTGCCATGGCGGCTTATAATACCGGTGAAGGTAATGTATTAGCCGCGATTAAACGTAATATCAGAGATGGTTTAGATACGGGTTTTTGGTCCTTGCCAGTTGCACAGGAAACTCGCGATTATGTTCCCAGTTTACTCGCCTTGGCTGTCATCATTAGTCACCCTCGTCAATATCCGATTTATTTTCCACCCGTGCAAAACGCACCTTATATGGCGCAAGTCGATATTGGTACACAAATTAATTTGAAGTATGCAGCGTCATTAGCGGGTATCAGTTATCATAAATTGATGCAATTAAATCCTGGTTTTAGTAAGCGCACCACGACGACAAAAGCACCTTATAAATTAGTTTTACCGATTGAAAATGTCGAACAATTCACTGAAAATTTTGCACGTTCACCGCTCAGCCAACCCTTGCAATGGCTGCACTACAAGGTTAAAACGGGTGATACGCTTGCTATGATCGCGAAAAAATTTAAAACGATTGCTGCAGATATACGCAAGTTAAATCATCTCAGTAAAAATAGCTTGCATCCAGGCATCCATCTTCTCATACCCAATACGCATGGCACTGATTTCAGTGATGACAATGACAGCATGGAAGATAGCCTTGCTGAAAATAAAAAGACAAGTCATGTTTATGCAAAAACTAAATTACTGGCTCATAATCAGAAACGAATTCGAGATACGACTACTTTGATGCAAGCTTCTCATAAATATGCATTGCAAGCGGGCGATACCATTTACATGGTGAGAAAAAATGACACGATTGAGAAAATTGCACATCGTTTTCATAGTACGAGTGAAACAATACGCTTGGCTAATCGACTCAATACTCATTCGATTAAACCTGGCGTGCAAATTATTATTCCGACACATCGCATGATAGCGACGCAAGAAGTTGCGAAAATTGCACCGGGTGATACCATTTATATGGTGCGCCGCGGTGATACTATTGAAAAAATCGCACGTAAGTTCCATACTTCGACATCGTCTATACGAATCACTAACCTGGTAGATAATGAAAGTCTATCAGAAGGTGACAAACTTATCATACCGACGCATCTGCGCGCTTGATAATTCCACAAATAAAAGGAGATATACATGGTCGTTAAGAAAAAAATGCTCGTTGGTTTATTTGCACTTGGGATGACAGTTGCTAGCTCTCTCACTTATGCAGAAGTGGCTACACCCGTTGGTCCCCCTTTGACAATCGTGAACAATACAAGTCAAGATTCAACGACAAAAACTAATAGTATTAGATTATGTTCATCCGTTGTTTTAGGTGCGGCTGGAGTTACACATCATAATTCAACTAATGTGGTCAGCGGAGAAAATGTGAAGAGAGCTTGCTATTTCTATCCCGCAGATTGTATCGCAAGTATTTACATGACAAGTGATTGCACCGGCTCTATCATTGCCAAAGTGACTTTTGATACTCTAAAGGGTATTAAAACAATCGCGGTAAGTGATCCGGCTTATAGTTTAAGTGGTAGTGGTTTTAGCATTACGATTGATGGCGGTCCAAAGTTGGCTAAAAATTAAAGCTGCTTTTATGCTAGGGTGGATTAGGCGTTTTTTGCCCTAATCCACCATTTTCATTAACTCATTTTCGGTGGATTAGGGCAAAAAACGCCTAATCCACCCTACTAAAGTGTTTTCCGGTTGGCGATAATCAGGCGATCCACTGCTGATGCCAATTCTCCCGGGTCGTCATATATGTATGGATAGCGCTGCAATGAACGGTTATAAGCACCGTGTTTTGTAATTTCAGCAACTTGTTCTTTTGTTAACTGGCAGAGTTGATCGATATCAATATGCCTATTAACAATTCCAATATAAATATTGTGATGCCCTAATGCCTTAATGATCCATGGTTTCGTATTTTGTAACTCAATTAATTGATCAAGTGTTGTATGAGCTCCAAGAATATAAGCATATACTTTGTCTTTCCCCAACTTTTCATTCAGTTCAATTGGGATAATGAGTTTTGTTGCTCGTTTAGCGTCAAACAAGACTAAGGGACATAAATACGATAGATAGGGTTTCTCCTTTATGTCCTTAATCATGTTGGGCATCTTAATTTTTAACCCTTCTATAAATTGATTTTTATTTGCCGATAATGCAGCAGTCATCTGGATCCATTGTTCTGAGTGATACACGCATCTCCGAGTATGATATTGTAATTCAACATCCATATTGGCCCTATCAATAGAATCTATTTCTTCTCTTTTAAATATATCTTCAGTGCTGCGAGCATGTAATAGAGCATCATTCACGCCATGCCCCAACTGATAATTGGGTTTACGAAAAGCATCGCCGACGAGCAAAAAAACGGTCTCACCTTCTCGAATCGCCGCTGTATTTGCCTGAACAAGCTCTGTTTCGAAGGCAACGAGTTTTATATTATCTTTTTGCGATCCATGTTTAGTGCTTTTTTTAACAATGGAAATTTTTAATTCATCATTTTCAATTTTATGTTCCTCGAAAAATGCCTCAATTATTTTTTTTGCGAAAATAAGAGCTTCAGTCTCAGATTTTTCATCATGCGACCTGATTAACTGATAAAGTGCTTCTGGCAACTCACTAACAAAATTACATTTGACGGATTTTTCATCAGATTTACTAAAGCTCATCATATCGAGGGACAGATAACACAAATAGTCTGCGGACTGCATTTCATGGACAACGGTTTTTATGCCAATCTGGTGTCCTTCTTCAGGTAGTTTAAGTGCATCACCATCTTCTCTTTCAATCAGTACATAAAAGCTGCCATGATAGGGATGCGCTGGCGAGGCAATCGACTCGTAAATTATCTTGTTACTTTCTGTTGATTGATTAAATAAATTGGCTGCGTGGTGCGATACGCCATCTGCTCCAATAAGAAAACGATATTTGATTTGCGTTTCACCAATAGTAGCTATTCCATTTCCACTATCAATGGAATCAATCATTGCGTTATAGATGAAGTTAATCAGTCCATTTTTTTCATTTAGCTCATCCAGCCTTCGCTTGATATATCTTTCAATATCCTTAATGGCAATAGTTACTTTATGAGTCAATTCATGCAGAAATTTTTCTTCAACTTGATCGATGATGGAATCAGCAGTTAGCATGCCTATTAAATATTCTCTTGTGGTTCTATCAAGAAACACACGCTGCACCCTGACGTAATCATCTTCACGATTGGCAACCATCAATATGGACTTACCTTGCCGCATAGCCTCCCAGGCAGTAGCCAATGCACCTGGTCCATTACCTGAAATTAAGACATCGACATGAGTTCTCACATTCATTTTTGACTCTCTCGTTTTGTTTTATGGGTTAATTAAAGTATAGCATTTTTTTTATTTATTCTAACGGTATGAAGAATAAGGACTTTGCATAAACCCTTAGAGACGGCGAAGCTGTCATGCCAGCCGCACGCTCTTTGTGCGAGGTGGCATCCAGTTCAGATATTTTTCAAAATAAATTCCTGGATGCCACCTCGCACAAAGAGCGTGCGGCTGGCATGACAGCTTCGCCGTCTCGAAGGGTTTACGCGATGAAATTATACTACATATTCCACGTCACTTGCGCACCCAACACATCCGCACCACCTGTAACATGGCCTGGTGTTGAAACAACTTGTGCGCCCAAGGCTAAGGGCGGCGGATTAACATGAGCTTTCTGCATAAAGAAATGCGACCAGCCCAAATCAAGGCCAATTGCTTTTGTCGCTTGATAATGTCCGCCTAAGGCAATCACATAGCGATTATTATCGGGAAGCAATACATTGCGATAAGTATTACTAATTGGCGTTTCATCATAGCCCACACCAAAGCGCAAACTAATTTTATCGGTTGCAAAATAATTTGCACCCAGGGAAAAATTCCAGGTATTACGATAATATTGCGGAGATACAACTTGAATCGTGGTGCTAGGCGTAGGGCCTGGAAATACAGCGCCTGCAAAATCATTAAAAACTAATTGCCTTAGTACATTCCATTGTGTGTAGACAATAGTGCCCATGACAGCAAGTCGAGGGCAGGCTAAATGATAGAAACTCACTGCGGTATAAGCAGGCAAGGTCATTTTAATTGTGGAATAATTAGCAATAATGGGATTGCCATCATTTAAAAAGTCAGCAAGATCGCCAACGAATTTACTATTACCACTTAAATGATGTACTACTTGTGAGTGATAACTAATACCCACGCGCGTCGTTGGCGTAAACTGATAGAGCCAACCAAGATGATAACCATAGGCTGTATCATTTATTTTATTCGTGCCAGTCGCATTTAATAAGCCGTCCAGTGTTCCATATTGATCAAATTCAGCAAACATTCTTTGAATATCAAAACCGACACCAACAGAACCACGGGGTGTTAATTGAATTGCAAAGGAAGGACTTATGTCGATAACATTTGCCGAAGTCAGCGTTGCGACATAGCGTAATGCTGTACCTGCACCATAATTTGTTTTTAATCCAAAGGGAACATCAACACTGAAGCCAAAAACCACGCGATCAGATAAAGGTGCCACATAATGTATCGCGGGGATAAAACTAAAATTACCGCCTTGCGATGATGTTGGGATAGATAGATCAGGATCGATGGTATTGACGATGACATTGCCATTGAATTTAAAATCTGTCATCACGCCAACACCGGCTACCACTAATTGCTGATCTTTAATTAAGGTCATGCCAGCAGGATTATAAAATGCCGTACTTGCATCATTAGCCCAGGCTGCATAGCCTGCGTGATAAAGACCAATACTTGCCGCATCCTGCTCCCATAATTGAAAGGATGATGCTAAGGCATAGCTTGAAACACTCATTAAATTTGCCGCGCTTAAAGCGATTAATAAGCGGCGTTTTGTAAAACATTTCATTTAACCTCTCCTTCGAAATTTTTAGATGTTGATATTAACTTGTGGAGTCCGTTGTTATAGAAGTGTTCGTCGTTGTGGAGATGTTCGTCGTTGCGAAAGTGTTCGTCGTAAAAAGCACTCCTCGCAACGACGAACGCTTCTATAACGACGGACTCCTCGCAACAACGAACGCCCCCTCTCAAACCGCTACCTCATCCCACACATGTTCTTCAGATTGCTCTCCACGCGCCTGCTGCTGTTGCACAAATTGCTGGTATAACTCATGTATCCCTTGAGACTTGGCATAATGAATAGGACCACCGCGGAAAGGCGCGAAACCTGTACCAAAAATCATGCCAGCATCTAATAAATCACCATCGGCAACAACGCCTTCACGCAAACAAGCAAAGGCTTCATTCAACATACGCAAGACCAAACGATTAGAAATCTGATCTAGGGGCTGGTCATAACTGCCCTCTTCCGGCTTAATTTGCTTGCCGCGTTTATCATACTGATAAAAACCAGCGCCCGTTTTTCGGCCTAATTTACGCTGATCTACTAAATCAAGCAATCGCTGCGGCACCGGCGTATGAAAATATTGTCCCAAGTATTTTGCAACAGACAAACACACATCTAAACCCACTGTATCTGCCAAAGTAATGGGCCCCATCGGCATGCCAAATTGCACCATGGCCTTATCAATCACCGTCATGGGAACACCTTCTTTCAATAATTCCATACTTTCTAGCAAATAAGGCATTAAAATTCGATTGACTAAAAAGCCTGGACTACTTTTAACAGGCAAGGGCAAACGATCAATTTTACGGACAAAACTAATAGCCTTATCAATAATCGCTTGATTGGCACATTCACTTTTCACAATTTCTACCAATTGCATTTTTGCAACAGGATTAAAATAATGAATACCGACCAAGCGTTCTGGTCTTTGTAATACCGTATTAATTTCATCTAAGGGAATACTTGAAGTATTAGTCGCTAAAATGGCGTCAGGTTTTGCCTTTGCTTCAATCATTTTAAAAGTGGCTTGTTTGACAGCTAAATCTTCAATCACCGCTTCAATAATCACATCTGCCTTGGCAATACCATTTCCTTTAATATCAGGAATTAATCTATCCATGGCTTGCTGAACGAGATTATTTTCCTTTAATTTTTCCTTAAATAAGGCATAAGCACGTTTAATTGCAGGTGCAATGAAGCGCGGTTCTAAGTCTTGCAAGGTGACCGTTAATCCCTGCAATGCACACCAAGCCGCAATATCGCCGCCCATGGTACCCGCTCCTATCACATGCACATGCTGAGGTGCATAAGAAACTTCACGCGCCAAGCCTTTTAATCGATCTTGTAAAAAGAAAACGCGAACTAGATTATGACAAGTTTCACTAAAAAATAATTTACCGCAACTTCGTGCTTCACGAATATAAGGTTCTTCACCTTCTACACCCACTAACTCCCAATTATCTAAGGCATGATAAGGTGCGGGATAATGTAAGGGATTTGCTTTTTTCTCTAACTGTTTGCGAATATAGGAGCCAAGTATTTGCCGCATGATTTTATAATTCGAAAATGTTTGCAGCATGCTAGCTCGATGCACAGGCGGTGTATGTAAAACATAATATTTAGCTGCATGTACCAATTGACGTTGGGGTACTGCCGCATCGGCAATACCTAATTTAGCCGCTACTTTGCCGCTCACCGTATGGCCAGATAAAACTAAATTTAATCCTTGCTGCGCACCGATTAATTTCGGTAATCGAACAGTGCCACCCCATCCTGGATGAATCCCCAATTTAACTTCAGGCAAACCCAGGCGAGTTTTCGCACTTTCTTCCGCCACACGATAGCGGCAAGGTAATACTAATTCCAAACCACCACCCAAGCAAAATCCATCTATCATGGCAACCGTCGGTATTTTCAAGGCTTCAAATTTAGCTAAAATTTGCTGACCGCGCCGTAACAATGAAGTCGAATCATCAATATCTTTAAAGCAGTTAAACTGAGCAATATCAGCGCCTGCAATAAAACCACTTTTTTTAGCCGAGGCTAAAATCACGCCCTTGTGAATCGTATCTGTCGCAAGTTGATCGACGATAGCAGAAAATTCTTCCATCACAGCTCGATCTATTGTATTCACAGACGTATTTTGTTTATCAAAATACAGCCATAGAATATTGTCATTATCTGTTTCTAAGCGCCAGTGTTGATAGCTTTGATGTTTATTTAGATGTTTATCTATTTGGGTCATTGTCATCTTACACCTCGGAAACATTTTCAATTAACATTGCACCACCTTGACCGCCGCCTATGCAAATAGTAGCGATACCTTTTTTTACATTATTACGTCTTAATACTTCTGCAAGATGCAATACAATACGCGCGCCGCTTGCACCCACAGGATGACCGAGGGCAATAGCACCACCATCGACGTTTACTTTGCTGCGATCAATTTTACCTAGCGCACGATCACTACCTAAATTTCTTTTGCAATAGTCATCACTTTCCCAAGCAGCAAGGCAACCTAATACTTGTGCGGCAAAGGCTTCATTGATTTCCCAATAATCAATATCATCCATTTGCAATTGCTGGCGTTTTAATAAGGCATGTGTTGCGTAAACGGGACCCAAGCCCATTTCACTGGGATCAACGCCTGACCAATGCACATCAGTGATACGTGCCAAGACAGGTAAATTATATTTTTTTACTGCATCTTTACTTGCAAGCAAGAGTAAGGCTGCGCCATCAGAAACTTGCGAGCTATTACCCGCTGTCACACTACCAAACTTTCGATCAAAAAAAGGCTTTAAACTCGCTAGTTTTTCCATGCTGCTATCTCGGCGCACGCCTTCATCCGCTGTGATAAAATCACCTGTGGTCGCAAATAAATTTGATATTTCTGCAAAATGATTTTCATCTTGTCCAGCCATCGCAAATTGATGACTTTCTAAGGAAAATTGATCCATTTGTTCTCGTGTAATATTAAATCGATAAGCAATATTTTCTGCTGTTTGTCCCATGGATAAATTGACGATGGGATCAGTCAAACCTCGTAATAAGGCAATCACAGGTTTTAAATAAGCGGGTCGAAATTGCGAAATAATTTTCAATTTATCTTGCCAAGTTTTGGCACTCATCATGCTGCCAGCCCAATTCACATAATGATTACTAAATAAAAGTGGCGCACGGCTCATCGCTTCAGTACCTCCCGCTAACACTAAATCATGCCTGCCTGAGGCAATATCTTTGGCTGCGCTATCTAAGGCTTGCATGCCTGAAGCGCAATTACGCTGCACTGTCCATGCTGGCATGGCCTTACCGCAGCCTAAACGTAATGCAACAATACGACCAATATTAGCTTCATCGACACTTGGCATCACGCAGCCAATGACAACTTCATTTAATTCAGATGGCGCAAAAGAATGCCGCCCTAATAATTCCTTGCCCGCACTCACAGCAAGATCTGAAGCTGAAAATAAACCAGGTTTGGATTTTGCTTTTAAAAAAGCTGTACGTGACCCATCGACAATATAAACATCACGTGTAAAAGTCGGATTGACTAGCATATTGCTTATCCTTCTATCATTAACTGCTAAGTTATCACGGTATTTAGATCAAATGAAAATTCATTCACTTTAATAATTTCATTACGCAATTGTTCGAAATCAATTAATAAATTAGCTTCTTCAGTTGTAATCATATCAATTTGCTTGGCTGCTTGAACACGTCGGCTAAAATCATACCAATGCGGGAAGGCTTTTTCCTTAGATATATTTTGCAATTTTTTCCAGATGGGTTCCATCGTTGGAATTTGGCTTAAAGCCGTATCAAGACGATAACTTATATCATTTTCATTTTTACTGACAAAGCAATGACGCGTGAGGCGATCACGCAATGCTGATGATGTTAGCATGTCACTCACAATGGCGTGATTGGTTCGATCTTTAGGCGCATGATAAGCCTTGCCAAAGGGAAAAATAATGAAATGTAATAAACGCCCCAGCCAGCGTAGAGGGAAATTTTCTGCTAATTCATCACAGGCCAATTGAATACGATAAAGACAATGCTGCAGTGACCACGATACATAATTAAGATCTGATGTTGGTTGCTGATGATCGTTATAATATTTTAATACTGTTGATGCCACATACAATTGACTCATGATATCACCCAAACGCGCTGAAATTCTTTCACGGCGTTTCAGGCTGCCGCCTAGAATCATCAAGCTTGTATCTGCCAATAAAGCCAGGGCTGCACTCATGCGGCTTAATTGACGTTGATATTTTTTAATATGCTTATTTTTAATTGTCTTGGTAAAAATAAAGTGACCCGCTGTTAAACCATAAGCAAAATTGCGTAATAAATTACTCGTAAAAAATCCAATATGTGACATGAGAACACGATCCAGTTCGGGTACATTTTCATTTGCAGCCGTAATTAATTCAACTTCTTTCAATAAATAGGGATGACAGCGAATGGCGCCCTGTCCAAAAATAATAAGATTACGGGTTAAAATATTCGCGCCTTCCACGGTGATACTAATGGGAATGGCATAATAAGTATTGGCAAGAAAATTACGCGGGCCGACTTGAATCATATGCCCTGCATGGATATCCATGGCTGCAGAAACTGATCGTCTGCACATTTCAGTCATATGAAATTTTGCGATAGCCGAGACAATCGAGGGATTAATTTTTTGATCGATGGCGCCTGCTGTCATCATTCTGCAAGCGTCTAACATGTAGGTGCAACCGGCAATTTCACCCAAGGCTTCTTCAACACCTTCAAAAGAAGCAATTGAAGCATTAAATTGACGCCGCACTTTTGCATAAGCGCCCGTTAAGCGATAAGCAAGCTTGCTTGATCCTGTTGATAAGGCGGGTAGGGAAATAGAACGGCCGATAGAGAGACATTCCATCAGCATACGCCAGCCTTGACCAATCATATCAGTGCCGCCAATAATCCAATCGAGTGGAATAAACACATCATGGCCGCGAGTAGGGCCATTCATAAAGGCGAGATTCATGGGGAAATGTCGATGACCAATTTCAACACCGGGATGTGAAGTAGGAATTAAGCATAGACTAATGCCTAAGTCTTGTTTAGCACCCAATAATTTTTCTGGATCATATAAGCGAAAAGCTAAACCCAAGACAGTTGCTACTGGCGCTAAAGTGATATAGCGCTTGTCCCAACTGAGGCGAATGCCCACGACTTCTTTGCCTTCATACTTATCACGGCAGACAATGCCTGTGTCTGTAATTGCGCCAGCATCACTGCCAGCATCAGGCCCCGTTAGTGCAAAACAAGGCACTTCTCTTCCATTGGCTAAGCGCGGCAAATAATAATTTTTCTGTTCTTCTGTACCATAATGCAATAATAATTCACCGGGCCCCAAGGAATTGGGCACCATGGTGGTCACTGCCGTACTCACACTGCGGGTTGCAAGTTTGGTAATCACGGTTGAATGCGCTAGTGCAGAAAAACCGAGACCGCCATATTGCTTAGGAATGACCATACCAAAAAATTTTTCTTGCTTGAGATAGGACCAAACTGTCTCGGGTAAATCGCGATGATCAAAAACTATTTCCCAATCGTTTAGCATGGCACAGAGATGTTCGGTTTGATTAGCTAAAAAATTCTCTTCCTCAGTTGATAGCGTGGGACGTGGAATGTTAAACAGGTTTTTCCAGCGAGGTCGACCACAAAATAATTCCTTTTCCCACCAGGTATCGCCCGCCTCGATGGCAGCGCGCTCTGTTGAACTAATAGAAGGAATTTGCTTGCGTAGATAATTTAAGGCAGGACGTGTGATGTGACGCTGTCTAAGTGCGGATAAATTAGCAAAAACAGCAGCTGCAAGATAAATGAGCCAAAAAAATATTAGCAAGCCAGCACCTAGGGCGCCCAATAGGGTCGCTGCTATCAAGGCAGCGCCTATTACTATCGTCCATAATATAATCGGAAATTGAAAAAAAGCAGCTGTAAAAACCAATCCTAATAAAACTAGCGTACTAATAACATGCATCATATCCATACCGTCATGATTCCTTTGCTCTAGCAAGTAGCGCAGAAGTATATCGAGATCAGGGGGAGAAACTCAACCTAATTATTTTTGTGGATGCCAGCTAAAAGCACGCTGGCATGACAGGTTTAATTATTTGTAAACTTCATCGGTACATGCAGCACTCTATTAGCTAGAATATTGCCGTTGATATCATAAGCCTTGTAGCGATCATCAACCGGCTTAAACAATGCTCTGACATGACTAAAAAATCTCTTATGCGGCGGCGCTTTGGCAGAATAAGAACCGCCCTCTCCTGCAGCACCTCGCCATACGAGTCCCCTTTCATTTTCCCCGCCAACGACCAATCCTAAACGACATATTTTATAAATTTCATCTAAAACATATTCAGCTAATTTGCGAGGTATTTCTATTTGGTTAAGATCAATCATGATCATGTCATTTTGCACGAGAGGAGCAATAAATTTATCAAATGAAGATAGGGGAATAACCCAAGAATTGAGACTTAAGGGTTTATAAACATAGACGGGACAGTCTTTTTCTGTGGTTTTCCATCTTATCTTGATCGGTTTATCTGTTGCTTTCTCTGTTGAACTTGCTTGCTGGATATTTTGCCTCACTCTTTTTCTCTTAATCCGAATAATTTCTTGCATTTCAGGTGAAGACATAAAGTCATTATATTGCTCTTGCTCTTTTGAACCAGATTGCGGTGGCTGTTTTGGTTTTGATGTAAAAAAGCCAGGATTATTATTTGCTTGAGGACTCACTAAGGCCTTGGTAGAAATGAGTGAACTCAAAAATACATCGGTAATATATTCTTTACTGAGATCAGAATTTTCAATGCCATGTTTTTTTATCCACCTTTGGCCACCTTTAGATTTGATGGCCTGATACATAGTACAACTCAGTACAAATAAACCGCTTATCATGCCAGTGATGACGGCATCCGGTAATTGTAATAAAGCGCCAAGGAACCAAACTGCGAGTGAGCCTAGAGCAAATGCTATCATGGAAAAGGCTTTCCACGTTGAATAGCGCTCAAATGAATTTGCATACAAGTATTTATGTAAATCACTTGTATAGGCATTATTATTTAGCCTATTAAGTAATTCTAATTTACGCCCATGTATGTCTTTGAGTAATCCTAATTTCTCTTTTTCAACTA
>JABDDF010000022.1 GCA_013287745.1 Gammaproteobacteria bacterium | reverse complement strand
CTTACATCATAATACTTGGCATGCTTTTTTAATTCAGCATTTTTATTCGATTTTGAGATTATTTTTCTATTTCCTAAGCACCATGCCTCCAAGCAAAAATTCTGAACAATTATTTTATAATCCAGGGTTTTTATTCTACGCTCCTTCAATTTACTCTCGATAAATTTGGTCAGTTCAATTTTTCTTTCGTCATATGAATGCTCTTCTGAATCTGCGCTAACAACAAGCCGATCAAATAACCTTTTACCGCCTTCATTTATTGTTAAAACATCATCAATTGCACTCTCAATTTTTGATAAATACTGTGGGTAACCTCCGCCATGAAAGATTAGGAAGTTATTAGATTTTACTTCGTCTATAGTTGGTGAGAATCTAAGTTTGCCATTTACACATGGAATCCATTCTTTGTAAACTTGTTTTTCTCCGACTTCACCTTCAACAATTACGTATATATTCATTTAACTATTTTCAGGGCTATAAAATGGGTCATTTATTAATTTAGTAAAGGATTCTTGAGAAGATTTTCCATAGCGTTTTACTAATTCGTCACCATATTTTATATCCACTTTTACTCCACTTCGACTAAGAACATACCAATTTTTGATGGGCATATTATTAATTAAATATGGATGATGTGTTGTAATCAGAAACTGTTTACTGTTTTGATGTTCCAACAATAAAGTTGGCAAGAAATTTATAACATTTACTCCCAAAGAATTTTCATACTCATCCAGTTCATATATAAATCCATCCGGCATAGTTAAAATGTCAGTTAAAATTAGCAAGACTTTAACCATTCCGGAAGATAATTCTTTAAGAGGAATTTTTTTACTTACAGCTTTTTCAGTTACTATGAACACAGGAGTAAACATACTAGGAGAGAAAACTAATTTTTCTTTATGCGCATCAACTATAGTACATTCTTCCACATTAGGAAAAAGTGTTTTCAACGTTTCAATAATTAAGCAGTATTCTTTTTTAAAATATTTATTGATGAAATATAATCGTAAATTAAGTGGTAAATTAAATAAAACATATAACCCTTTATTAATAGTTTTAGGATTTGCAAACATATTTTCCAAGTTTTTGTCTATACCAGCATACTCAGTAGCCGCACCAGAATCTCCAGAAAAATTTCGCCTAATTACGTTAGTGAATCCATTATAGATGGGATTAATTTTTTCCTCGTCTTTCAGTAACTCAATACAAGATTTTGAAGCATCCAATTTTGGAAGATTTGCTCCATTAAATTTAAAATTATCTCTCGTACGTTCGACAAGATTCTCTATCTTGCTTGTTTTTAAATCGACAATATCGATTTTTTCTTTAAAAACTATATTTTTATTTTCACTATCGCTATTTCGCTCGCAACTCCATTTATACTTTTTACTGCCTATCTCTGCTTCGATTGACCAAGAACCAATTAGAGGTAAAGTATCTTTTTCATTTCCAAGCGCAAACTTGGCCATCTTAAATAAGGAACTTAATAGCTTTGATTTTCCAGAACCAGAAATACCAACAAATAAATTAACCTCTTGTAGCTCTATGAGGCTAAAGTCCAGACCATCTTGAACAGACATTTTGTAAGATGTGATTTTAATAACAACCTCCTAGGCACACCAAGAGCAAATTCTTAAATTTTAAATAATAACATTCAATTTCAATTATGTGAAAGTCTAGAACGTAAGAAACACTCGCTCGCTATTTGGCTGTATCCAAGCAAAAAATTGTGTCCTCATAATTATCGCAAAATTTCTTAAGATATCCCACCTAGCAAATAATTTCTAGGCACCCACGTAGGCACCCGACAGAATAAATCAAGCTAATCATCGCCAACTTTCCTAAAAATCCCCTTATTAATCAACCCGTCCCGGGGCGGATTCGAACCGCCGACCTGCCCCTTAGGAGGGGGCTGCGCTATCCATCTGTGCCACCGGGACTAGGTATAAACTACAAATAATGAACGAAAGGAAATCGAAATAAAGATGCGCAGGATACTTTAATAACACTAATTGAAAACTATCAATTGCCGAGGGCCGGAATCGAACCGGCATGAGGTTACCCTCACCGGTTTTTGAGACCGGCGCGTCTACCAGTTCCGCCACCCCGGCAGTGGAAGCAAGTATATCAGGCTTCATTCTGAGGTCAATGCAAAATCAATGTAAAAACTGCCTTCACCCGCCATCCCTTATTTTCTGTTACAATTAATTAATCATGTCCTTAAGGACACTCATCATGCGCTTAATAATAAGATCAACCTGCTTATTATTGCTTCTTTTTGTCTCATTCAGTGTTTTTGCTGAGAAAGTTATCATCTTAAATCTAAGGGGCCCTATTGGCCCTGCTGCACAAGATTATGTAGAACGGGGTATCGCTTATGCTAAAAAAGAAAATGCAGCCCTGATTATTCTCGAATTAAATACGCCTGGCGGCTTAGATTCTTCCATGCGCGGCATCAACACGGCCATCATTGCCTCACCCATTCCTGTCGTAGCCTATGTCTCACCCGCGGGCGCGCACGCAGCGAGTGCCGGTGTTTTCATTTTATACGCAAGTCATTTAGCCGCAATGGCGCCAGGTACAAATACGGGTGCTGCTTCGCCCATTAGTTTAACTGGCAGTGCCCAAACTTCATCTAGCATAGAAGAAAAGAAAGCAACAAATGATGCAGCAGCCTATATTCGCAGCTTGGCAGAACTACGTAATCGCAATGCCAACTGGGCTGAATCTGCCGTACGCCAAGCCTCAAGTTTATCTGCGCAAGAAGCAAAGCAATTAAAAGTCATTGATGTTATTGCTGACAATTATCCCGACTTAATTAAAAAAATTCAAAATGACAAAACCCTCATCAATGGCATCTTGCAGCCCATACAACTCAGTCATATTCAATTTGAATCCATGCCTACCGATTGGCGTTATGATTTTCTTAGCTTGATTACGAACCCAACGATTATTTATCTCTTAATTTTACTCACGATCTACGGCATTTTTTTTGAATTATCTAATCCCGGTCTCGTTTTACCCGGTGTATGCGGCGTGATTGCTTTATTTCTAACTCTCTATGCTTTGCAACTTATCCCTATCAGTTATGCCGGCCTTGCCCTCATTATTATCGGCACGCTTTTTATGGTTGTTGAATTAACTATCTCAAGTTTTGGCATCATCGGTGTCGGTGGCTTAATTTCTTTTCTCTTGGGTTCAATTTTATTATTCGACACCCATGAAGAAGCTTATCACCTGAGTTGGCTCTTCATTTCAGCCATGGGAATCCTCACTTTTGCCTTCATGTCTTTGATCGTTCATCTTGCGATTGCCGCACATCGAAAATCTGTGCTATCAGGACGAGAAGGATTAATCGGTCAAAGAGGATATGTGTTAAGCATTGTGCATCAACAAATTACGGTCAGAGTGGCTGGTGAAATATGGGCAGCACAATCAATACATCCCTTACAAGTGGATCAACAAATTAAAGTATCAGCTGTAGAAGGACTAACGCTCATCATTGAGCCCGTCCATTCCATTGCTAAATCAGGAGAATAAATGATGTATATTCCATTTGCTGTTTTTGCTGTCATTGTTCTTATTTTTATATTTAATGTATTTCATATTATGCGTGAATATGAACGCGCTGTTGTTTTTACGCTGGGTCGATTTTGGAAAGTAAAGGGCCCTGGTCTCATTATTATCGTGCCTATCATTCAACAGTATGTAAAAGTCGAATTACGAACTGTTGTGATGGATATTCCGCCGCAAGATGTTATTTCTCGCGATAATGTTTCCGTACGAGTGAATGCCGTTGTTTATTTTCGTGTGATCGATCCGCAAAAAGCGGTGATTCAAATAGAAGATTATTATATGGCTGTTAATCAATTAGCACAGACCACCTTACGTTCTGTCTTAGGTCAACATGAATTAGATGAAATGCTCGCAGAACGCACCAAACTCAATTCTGATATTCAACAAATATTAGATGAACATTCTGATGCCTGGGGCATTAAAATTAGCATGGTAGAAATAAAACAAATTGACTTGAACGAAAATATGGTGCGAGCTATTGCTCAACAAGCTGAAGCAGAGCGCGGACGACGCGCCAAAGTCATACATGCAGATGGTGAATTACAAGCTTCACACAAATTATTAGAAGCAGCTAATGTGTTAGCGCAGCAACCGCAGGCATTGCAGTTACGTTATTTACAAACTTTATCCAATATTGGCGAAGAAAAAAATACGACGATTGTCTTTCCGATTCCAATTGAAATTCTAACTGCGCTGGCAAAGAAGTAATGAAGAGATGAAGAGTCGTTGCTGCCCAGATGTTCATCGTTGATAAAAGCATTGGTCGTTGTTGCGGCCTGTCATTCCCGCGTAGGCAGGAATGACAGGCCGCAACAACGACCAACACCCGTGCCCTTAATAAAGAATTACATCACCACGCATTGATAATCTTCTTTTCTATTTACAACCGCAGGTATTTTAACATCGTAACGCTGACAAAAATCACCGTACTGTTCCTCGCTAAATTTTAAATCTACCATTAAGCTTTGAATACAGCCACCGTCCTTGATCAAAAAAATCATCTTCCCTTCTCTAGCTGTGCTTTCCGCAGTTAATGCTTTCAGGACATGACAAAGAGCTTGATTGTTTTCCGAGTCTTTCAGAGAAATTTGAATACCCTTACCTTCAATACAGCTAACGGAAACCCAAGTTTCGTATTGAAAATATATTTTATCTTTGATTTGCGCTTCCCAGGAAAATTCAAACATTCTGCAACGATGAGCGCCGCCAGGATTCGTAAATTCTTCAGATAGCGGCGCTTGCTGCCGCAATAAAACCAGTTGGAAACAAATGATATCGACCAGCTCTCTAGGAATACTACACTGTGTAAGATGAGAAGTTTCATCATGAATAGCCAGGCGCAGACACAGATAAGCATTGCAATAAGAAGCTAAAATGCGATCTCTCTTGTTTCTCACCCAGATGTTTTCTTCCAACTGCTGCCTAATTTTGTTAACACCTTCAGCGATCTGATCCTTGAGATGATAGGGATTGGATAATTTTACGATGGTCAAGGTGCTATTAATTTTCAGTGCCTCAGCAATAGTTAGGAGACCCGTATTGGTGAGACCTTCAGTATTTTCGCTTAAGTCCAGCACTGTCAACCCTCTATTAGCCTTAACAGCCGCAGCAATATATTTTGCATGAGCATCAGAGATTTGATTATTAGCCAAGTTTAACGTAGTCAGCGTGGTATTGATCGTTAATTCGCCGCCAAGGATCACTACGCCATTTCCGAGAGCATTTCCCTCCAAATTCAGCGTTTTGAGTGTTTTATTATTTCTCAAAACAACATTCAAGTTATTATGATACTTGCCAATGTTATTGCCGGCTAAGTTCAATTCGATGAGGGTTTTGTCATTTGCAAGCCGTCCATAAAACCTAATCGCCATGTCTGTTGGAAGATATTCTAAATCGTTTAGACTTAAATCCAATACCTTCAATGTCGTATTTTTCACCAGTGCTTCAACAATCCGTACTGCAGGAGCGTGAAAATTGTAAAGCCACTGCTCTTTCACTTTCAAACAGGCACTTAAATACAATTCTCTCAGTGTTGTATTTCTTTCAAGTAGATCGACAAGAATAGCCACACCATCACTACCAATTTCCTGATTATAATTTAAATTCAAACTTGTCACAGTTTTATTGAGCTCAAGAAAATCAGCAAGTAGCTTGATATGTTGAGAAGTTAAACTTTTACCCTGGGGAGTTTTGGAGAGATCTAGGCTGCTAAGCTCGGGACTTTGTTCTCGCAACAGTTGAATGGTAGTCGGATCAAGACGATCACCTAGTTGTTCAATCAATTGCTGAGTAAGCCAAGCAAGATCGCCCTGCAATACTGCGTCAGGTGTTAATTCATGTGCACGCATTTTTATTTCCTCAAGGTTTTGTGTTAAGTAATTTAGCTATAAAATTTTCTGAATTATATCTGCAAAAGACTCGCAAATCATTAAAATATATTTTTATAGATTAAAATATAAATAATCAGATAGTTAGGATTTTCACGTGTGAGTATTCGTTAAACCTGTCGAGGCATTGTTGTGTAGACCCTTCGAGACGGCGAAGCTGTCATGCCAGCCACACGCTTTTTGTGCGGGGTGGCATCCAGAGAATTATTTAACCTGGTGGATGCCAGCTAAAAGCATGCTGGCATGACAGCTTCGCCGTCTTCACGCTTTCTTCACACCTCAAACTTAATCCCCTGCGCAAGCGGCAACTGGCTTCCCCAATTGATCGTATTCGTCTGTCTGCGCATATAAGCCTTCCACGCATCAGAACCCGCTTCTCGCCCACCGCCCGTTGCTTTTTCGCCACCAAAGGCCCCGCCAATTTCAGCGCCCGATGTACCTATATTAATATTGGCAATCCCGCAATCACTGCCACGGACAGAAAGAAATTGTTCTGCATGAGACAAGCGCTCTGTAAACATCGCAGAAGATAAACCAAAGGCAGAAGCATTTTGCATAGCAATCGCTTCTTCTAAATGCGCGAATTTCATCACATATAAAATGGGTGCGAAAGTTTCTTGTTGCACGATATCCCAAGCATTATCAGCGGCAATAATCGTTGGCTCAACAAAATATCCGCTGCGATCAAGCACCTGACCACCGGCCAATATTTTTCCCCCTGCACGTTTAGCTTCAGAAACAGCCTGTTTGAAATGATCAAGGGCTTGCTGATCAATGAGAGGCCCCATCAAATTATTTTGATCCAGAGGATCACCAATCGTTATTTTTTTATAAGCATTAACTAACACAGACATTAAAGGTTCATAAACAGCTTCATGCACAATCAAGCGTCTTGTCGTTGTGCAACGCTGTCCTGCCGTACCAATTGCACCAAAGACAATGGCTGGCACTGCCAATTGCAAATTCACTTTTTCATCGATAATAATCGCATTATTTCCGCTTAATTCTAATAAGGTTCTTCCTAAACGATGAGCAACAATGGCATTGATTTCACGCCCAACTGCAGTTGAACCCGTAAAGGATACAAGAGCAATGCGCTTATCTGCCGCTAACTTTTGCACCACATTATTATCATGAGAAATCAATAAGGAAAATATGCCTTGATAGCCAAAGCGTTCGCAAACACGATTACAAATATATTGTACTGCCACCGCGCATAGGGAAGTTTTAGGTGAGGGCTTCCACACCACCGTATTCCCACACACAGCAGCAATAAAGGCATTCCAAGACCAAACCGCAACGGGAAAATTAAAAGCACTAATCACAGCAGTCACACCTAGAGGATGCCACTGTTCATACATGCGATGTTCAAAACGTTCTGAATGCATGGTAGAACCATACAACATACGCGCTTGACCAACGGCCAAGTCCGCCATATCAATCATTTCCTGAACTTCACCATCACCTTCTTGTTTTGATTTCCCCATTTCCAAAGAGACAAGACTACCTAAATAATCTTTATATTCACGTAATGCATCACCGATTGCACGGATCATTTCACCACGTTTAGGCGCAGGCACTTGCCGCCATGTGAGAAAATTTTCTTCTGCTGTTTTAATCACTCGTTCATAATCAGAAGAAGATGCGGAATAAACAGAAGCAATGGGTTCACCATTACTGGGATTATAAGAAATAATTTCCGCTTCTTTTGACTGCGACCACCAATTCACGCCTGTGCTCGCACCACTATTTTTTTCAGTTAATTGTAATGAAGATAAAAGAGACATAAGTTGTTCCATTTATGAAGAGAAATAACGGCCAAATTCATTATTGATTAATTCATCCAGAGAAAAATCTTCCTGATGAATCATACCATGATATTTTTCTGGATCTTGCAAAACAATATCAGCTACTGCGCACAAACTCGATGCGGTTGTCGATTGTATCGCTGACCAATGATGCTCTCCCAAAATACTCGCATGAAATTTTTTGACATAGCTTTCTTCGATAAATTGACCATCTTGCATGCCACTCACGGATACATAAACCAAAACAAGATCTTCATTCGTTCTTGGAATAGCATGCTCAAGAATACGTTTCAAAGTATCACGATCTTCATTTAATTTGAGATCATTCATCAGAAATTTCATTTTTTCGCAATGGCCAGGATAGCGAATTGTTTTATAATTTAATTGGCTTACTTTGTTCTGATAAGTTTTCACCAAGCTGCCAATACCGCCTGAGGTATTAAAAGCTTCATAATTGGCACCATCAAGATTAATACTTTCTAAACCTTCCAAGGGCGTTGTTGCGACAATTTTTCCATCTTCAATCGCACGACAGGGATTGCCATATTCATTAATCAAGCCATCAGTCGACCAAGTCAAAGCATAGTGAAGCGCATTACTCGTATCTAAGGGCAGGGCACCGACACGCATTTTCACTGTATCTAAAGATTGAAAATGCTGCATTAAATCATGAGCCACAATACTGATAAAACCAGGCGCCAACCCACATTGCGGTACAAAAATAGTTTTTGAATGAGCAGCCAATGATTCAATTGCTTCTGTTGTTTTAACATCTTCAGTCAAATCAAAATAAGGAAGTTGATGTTGTGCGGCTAATTTCGCTACTGCAATCGTTGTATGAAAGGGCAGGGAAGAAATCAAGGCATTGATATTATTTTTGCGAATAAAGGCAATCATTCTCTTTGTATCATTGACATCTAAAACATGATAATCAAAATGAGGTAGCTCATTGATTGACTTCTGCAATGAATGTGCCTCATGCACATCCGCCAAGGCAACATGATAGCGATTAGAATGTGCTAACAAAAAAGCAACCAAGGATCCTATTTTTCCCGCTCCTAACACTAATACATGCTGCATCCTTTAGATTCCTTGCAAATAATTACTTTGGTGGTGTGATACCAGGCATTTTGAGTGTAGGTGTGGTGCTAGCTTCTACCGCCAAGTTTTTCTGACCCAAGGCCGTTTTCAATTCCTCGATAAAATTCGATCCGGAAAATTGCATATAATTGGTTTCAGTTGATTCTCTGAGTTCACCTGATATTTGCGAATCAACCGGCCTTTTGAAACGATCAATATTTGCCTCGCTTTCTTCAGAAGAAACACTATTCACATCCACAATACCAAGCAAATTACCGGTAAATGAGGTCACGACAGGCTGTATACCGCCAGTGACATAAAGGGAAATGACACCAAATAAATTGATGGCGGCTTCTTCTTCCGCTTTCTTTTCATCAGATTTACCAGGCGGTACCAGCTTTGGCGTCATCAAACCAAATGTTTTCAAATCGTGAAAAAATTCAGCCATCATCCTTTCTAATTCTTTTTGAATTCCCTTTTTTTCTTCTGGCGTAAAAAGTTTATCAAGTGCTGCATCTCTTTGTTTGGGATCCAATAATTTTTTTAAGAATTCGGGGTCTTGCAATAATTTCGGATCTTTTTTATCAAAAATGGATTTGATCTTTTCCATGAAATTTTTGTTTTTATCCATGGACAATTTATTCATGGTTATCGTTGAGACCAGCATAACAGACAATTGTTTCAAGGTTTCCTTATTCGCCAAATCTTTGGCACTGATCCCAGGTTTCATTTTCAACACCATCTCACTCATGGTGTTCATCAATTTTTCATTCGTTCGAATAGCAAAAACTTCCTTTTTAAGTGCGGGATTTTTTTTAACTAGTAAATTAAGAAACTCATTGACGACATCTTTAGCATCAGTGTTATTTAAGGACATAAAGATAGCTCCACTTGCGATTTTTATTAGTCAAATACCTCTTTTGATTATACCATATCGTTAGATTATCAACATCAAACGACGATGGACGGCCCAACAATGATTTTACGTATTGCACTAGCAACGCCCCTGCGTCGTTTATTCGATTATTTAGCGCCACAAGCTATTGATCCATCATTATTAATTCCTGGTGTGCGTATCCGTGTACCCTTTCAATCACGCACTTTAATAGGCATTTTACTCGAAGTGACAGATCATACTTCAGTGCCTCCGCATAAGCTTAAATACGCATTGGAAGTATTAGATACACAAGCACTTTTACCCGCTGATATTTATCAATTGTGTGAATGGTCAGCAGATTATTATCACTATGCCTTTGGCGAAGTATTATTGAGCGCCCTGCCAACTTCTCTGCGTAAGGGTAAGGCAGCTGAGGCAAGTCCCATTTCCCTACCGTCTAACATCGTGCCTGATATCAAACCAAATTTAAACCATGCACAAGAGCAAGCCATTACGAGCATCAAAAATATGCAGTCCAGTTTTCATACCTTTCTTTTAGATGGCGTAACGGGTAGCGGCAAAACTGAGGTCTATTTACGCTGCATTGATGACATTCTACAAGCGGGTAAACAAGCTCTTGTGCTTGTACCAGAAATCAGTTTAACACCGCAAACAATTCAGCGTTTTCAAGCACGCTTTTCTGTTCCTATTGCTGCCCTACATTCAGGTTTAACAGAAAAGAAACGTTTGCAAGCCTGGCTCGCTGCACGTAATGGAGATGCAAAAATTGTGATTGGCACACGTTCTGCCATCTTCACGCCCTTTGCGCATTTGGGATTAATTATTGTTGATGAAGAACATGATACTTCTTTCAAACAGCAGGATCGTTTTCGCTATCATGCACGTGATTTAGCGATTGTGCGTGCGCGCACCAATAGCATTCCTGTGATTCTAGGTTCTGCCACGCCATCATTAGAATCATTATTAAATGTCAAACGTGAACGCTATCTTCATTTATCCTTGCCGCATCGCGCAGGGAATGCTAAACCGCCTGCCTTTCATATCTTAAATACACAGCATGTAGAAATGAAGGAAGGATTGTCGACACGATTATTACAAATGATTAGCGAACATTTGGCTCAAGAAAATCAAGTGTTGTTATTTTTAAATCGTCGCGGCTTTGCACCTGTTTTATATTGCACGCAATGTGCCTGGATGGCAGACTGCCCGCGCTGTAACACGCATCTGGTTTATCACCGCACGCCGCCACGCTTGCAATGTCATCACTGTGATTCACAAGCACGAATTCCCACTGCGTGTGCCTCTTGCAAATCAACACAATTACAACCTATTGGCATTGGCACACAGCGTTTGGAAGAAATGCTTGCGGTACATTTTCCTGATGTTGCTCTCATTCGTGTTGATCGCGATAGCACAAAACGCAAAGGTGCCATGCAAGATTTATTAGCGCAAATCAATCAACAGAACAAAGCGATTTTATTAGGTACGCAAATGCTCGCCAAAGGACATCATTTTCCGCAAGTCACTTTAGTTGGCATTGTTGATGCAGATAGCGGCTTGTTTAACACAGATTTTCGCGCTGTCGAACAAATGGGTCAACTGATCTTACAAGTAGCAGGACGTGCTGGCCGCGAAGAAAAACCAGGTACCGTCGTTATTCAAACTCGTCATCCTGATCATGCTTTATTACAAACACTCATTCGCGATGGTTATCAAAGTTTTGCTCGCACTTTATTATTAGAACGTGAGCAAGCTGTTTTACCGCCTTATTCTTATTTTGCAATTTTTCGCGCTGAAGCTTATGCAGAAAAAAAGGCTGCGCATTTTCTTACTGCGATTAAGGAATTATGTTTGGCGAATAATGCCGTATCTGTGCTTGGCCCCGTGCCTGCTTTGTTGGCTAAGCGCAAGGGCTTGCATTGTCAGCATTTATTAATTAAGGCAGATAAGAGAAATGTGTTGCAGGGATTTTTAGCTGACTTAATTCATCGGGTGGAAGAGATTTCCGTGGGGCAGGCGGTGAAGTGGGTGTTGGATGTGGATCCGGTGGAGGTTTAGTTCCTCTGATATTGCTTGCTGATGATAGAGCGAATGATTATAATATCCACATTTACCGCATCATAAAAACTTCCTGCTATTTCTACTGCTGCCTCATTGTTTTTCTCAATCAAAAATGATTACCTTTATTAATCAATTTATGGAGTGCGATATGCCATCACAAGAAAACATGTCTAGGGGCGAAATTTTGCTATATCAAACTGAGGATGGCAAAACACGTATAGATGTGCGCCTCAAAGACGAGACACTTTGGCTAACGCAAATGCAAATAGCTGAATTGTTCCAAAAAGATAGAAGAACGATTTCTGAGCATATTGCAAATATTTATGAGGAAAACGAGCTAACAAAGGAAGCAACTATCCGGAATTTCCGGATAGTTCAAAAAGAAGGCAATCGAGAAGTCGAGCGTGATTTAACGTCATATAATCTTGATGTGGTTATTTCGGTTGGTTATCGAGTTAAGTCAATTCGTGGCACGCAGTTTCGTATCTGGGCGACTCAACGCTTAAAAGAATACCTTATCAAAGGTTTCGCTCTTGATGATCAACGTTTAAAGCAAGCTGGCGGTGGAATGTATTTCGATGAATTACTAGCACGTATTCGCGATATTCGCTCGTCAGAAAAAGTATTTTGGCGCAAGGTATTAGATATTTATGCAACAAGTATTGATTACACTCCTACTGCAGAAGCATCGCAGCAATTTTTTAAAGTTGTTCAAAACAAAATGCATTGGGCGGCGCATGGTCAAACAGCTGCGGAAGTAATTGCTAGTCGCGCAGATGCACAAAAACCAAATATGGGCTTAAGATCATGGGCAGGTAATAAACCTGTACGAACTGATGTAAGCGTAGCGAAAAATTATCTGAATCAAGAAGAGCTTGATGTGTTAAATCGTCTTGTCTCTATGTACCTTGATTTTGCAGAGTTGCAAGCAATCAATCGCAAACCGATATACATGCAAGATTGGGTTGCTAAATTAGATGATTTTTTACGTCTCAGTGAACGTGAAATTCTTCTTCACGCAGGTAAGATTAGTCATCAGCAAGCTCTTGATAAAGCGCATGCAGAGTATGATAAATGTCATGCTTTAAATATTGATGAGCCTTCTTCTGTTGAAAAACATTTTATTGCGGCAATGCAAGAAGTTAAGCAATTAGAAAAAGCACGCCAGAATAAGAGAAAAGATGAGTAAAAAATCGTTATTATTAAACCGTTAACATATTAAAAAATTGAAAAATATTACGCTTCTTATTTTGAATGATAATTTTTGTATAATCATCTACAATAGTCTAAATACTGACAGAAAATCCAAACAAACGAGGGATTAATAGTGGAAGCAAGAACCCTAATTAGTATAAGTAAAGCAAAGATTTTGATACGAACAATATTATTGGATTTGGAGCATCTGAGTTATAAGTATAACGATGATCCTCTCGTACCAACTGATGCTAGGAAATTGCTAGGGGTATTTGATCATCGTTACAATCTTGATCCTCTTAGACAGAATTATTTACCAAGAAATTTGTATGAGTTTAATATGCCTCATGATAGCGATCTCACTTCCATGGAAGGACGAGAGTTGCTTATAAGCACATTGAATCGCATTATAGCGCTCAGTGCTTTGGCCAACAAAATGAAAGATTTGCTACCATCTTCATTACCTACTGAGCACACATACAACCAACTGCCTACCGCGAATTTAGGCAGTAATGAATTAACAGAGAGTAGACTTTTTGTTGCTAAAGGGGGTTCTAGAAGTCATAGCTCTTTGGAATCTTACGAAAATTATATAAAAAGAGCTTATGGTGATTGTTTGTTTTATGAAGCATGTAGAGATAAAATTGAACTCATGCGCGATCTTGCCAATCAAGTAATAGATGCTATAGATCAGCCAGATAATAATACAATTGAATGGCTGCGAACAGAACCTATAATTTCAATATTAGATGAAGCAATGCAATTTAATTCTCAAAAAACGAGGCAGCAATATTCTGATATTAAACCTGAGTGGGAAGATAATGATCCAGTTGCAGCCGGATTTTTTTTACTTAAACCGAAAATTACGCAAAAGAAACTCCCGCAGACTAGTCCAGTTACAACTGAGAAGCCGCTAGAAATAACTACCCCAGCTGAAACTCCTGCAGATGATGGAAAAAATTTATGGGCCGCGATAGAATCTGAGTATGACCGATATAAAAAACACCAAAAACAATATCAAGAAAGCAACTATTTTTCAAAACTATTTTCTAATGATTGTACGCTTGAAATGACGATATTATTGAACTTAAAAAGATGGGTCACCGAGCCTCATTATAAATTTACATTTTCACGAGAGCAGATGAATTTATTAAGTGACACTGCTACAGAGATGGGACAATTTTATAGAGACACGGTAGTGCCTTCTGCATTTTATAAAGCTAATCAAGGTCGAATAGTACCTGGTGACTTCGATCGAAAATTTGTGCGTAAATAATAGCAAGGGGTCATATATGGACCATATCATTACCCACAAGTTTTTTTCGACAACCTTGTGGGTAATGATATGGATGTCACCCATCCCCCATACACAAATACTTCACCTCCAAATAATCCTCCACCCCATATTTCGAACCCTCCCGCCCCAAACCGGATTCCTTTACACCGCCAAAGGGTGCAACTTCAGTTGACAATAAGCCCGTATTAATACCCACCATGCCATATTCCAATCCTTCCGCGACCCGCCAAATGCGCGCCATTTGCTTACTATAAAAATAAGAAGCCAGGCCAAATTCAGTATCATTTGCAAATTGAATCGCTTCCTCTTCATGATGAAAACGAAACAGAGGCGCGACAGGACCAAAGGTTTCTTCTTTTGCAATCTTCATGTTCTTATCAACATTTGTCAGCAAGGTCGGCTCAAAAAATAATCCGCCTAAGACAGAACGTTTGCCGCCACAAATAATATTTGCACCTTTACTGACTGCATCAGCAATATGATCTTCAACTTTAATAATTGCTGCCTCATTAATTAATGGGCCTTGCTGCACGCCATCCTCTAAACCATTGCCTAATTTTAATTGCTGCATAGCCTTCGCTAATTTTTTTGCGAATTCATCATAGACAGCATCTTGTACATAAATACGATTTGCGCACACACAAGTTTGCCCACTATTACGAAATTTAGAAATCATTGCGCCTTCAACTGCTGCATCAATATCTGCATCGTCAAATACAATAAAGGGTGCATTACCACCTAATTCTAGCGATACTTTTTTAATCGTCGACGCACATTGCTGCATTAATAATCGACCTACTTGAGTTGAGCCTGTAAAAGATAATTTACGCACTAAATCACTTGAGGTCATGGCTTTGCCAATTAATTCTGGCTTGCCTGTTACGACATTCAATACACCTTTCGGTAGGCCTGCTTGCTCTGCCAAGGCTGCTAAGGCAAGCGCACTAAAAGGAGTTGCTTCATCGGGTTTGACTACAGCCGTGCAACCCACCGCTAAGGCGGGTGCAATTTTTCTTGTGATCATGGCTGCAGGAAAATTCCATGGTGTAATGGCTGCCACCACACCGATTGCTTGTTTGATGACTAATAAATGAAAATTTCGTCGATGTGCAGGAATAATGTCGCCATAAACTCGCCGCGCTTCTTCTGCATACCAACGAATAAAACTATTGGCATAATCAATTTCACCGCGCGATTCAGTCAAGGATTTACCTTGTTCCATTGTCATAATGACAGCTAATTCTTCCCTATGCTGCGTGATTAATTGCGACCAATTTAATAATAAATCGGCGCGCTCTTTTGCTAATAATTCACGCCATGCTGGCCACGCCTTATTAGCTGCGATAATAGCGCGCTCAGTTTCATCTTCACCACACTCTGGCACATGACCAATTAAACTATTATCAAAGGGATTATGCACCGGAAAAGATTTACCATTATTTGCAGCTTGCCATTTTCCATCAATATAACAGGCTTCACGTATTAAATTCATTTTCTTTCCTTATTTTTTATTCAGAATAAATAAGACCTTTTCCTGCTAACTGACTCAAGGATTGCGATAAGGTACACATACCAGCCTGACCGTTTGTTTGAATCACATTAATCATTTGCGCAATTTTATCTTCGCGTATTAAATGTCGAATGGCATTGTTTGCCAACATTATTTCAAAGGCAGCAACACGTCCACCATGAATTTTTTTAATGAGTGTTTGACAAATAACAGCTTGCAATGATTCCGATAGCATATTTCTAATCATATTTTTTTCTTCTGCTGGAAATACATCAATTAATCGATTAATAGTACGCGGCGCAGAACTCGTATGCAAGGTCGCCAAAATTAAATGCCCTGTTTCTGCTGCTGTTAAAGCTAGTCGAATGGTTTCAAGATCACGCATTTCTCCCACTAAAATCACATCGGGATCTTCGCGCAAAGCTGCTTGTAAAGCTGAGGAATAACAATGTGCATCTCGCTTAATTTGTCTTTGGCTAATCAAACTGTTTCGACTTTGATGTTTAAATTCAATGGGGTCTTCAATGCTAATTAAATGAAGCGCATGATTTGTATTTAAATAATTTACCATGGCGGCTAAAGTCGTACTTTTACCAGAACCAGTTGGGCCCGTTACTAGAATTAATCCATGCGGTAAATCGAGTAATGATTTAATGGTATTTGGTAGTGATAATTCATCTAGCGTTGGAATGTGAGTTGGAATCGCACGAAATACGAGAGCAACACCTTCGGCTTGATAAAATGCATTGACACGAAATCTTGCTTTATCTTCCAGTTGATAAGCGAAATCATGGGATAATTCTGCTTGAAATTGCTGTTTGGCTGTTTCATTGAGAATTTTATTTAATAGCATTTCTATGACTGCGGAAGTTAATACGGCATGATTTTGTAGGAAAATTAAATCTCCATCGATGCGCATGATCGGCACTTGACCTGGCGAGAGGTGTAGGTCAGATGCGTGTTTATCGATGGTTAGTTGTAATAATGAGTCTAGCATTTATTTCCTGTTAAATTTATATGGTGTTGTTGAATGCGTCGTTGCACGGATATTTGTCGTTGCGCAGGCGTTTGTCGTTGTATAGGCGTTCGTCGTTGCGCAACGACGAACTTCCTACAACTCCCTCTCAAAATACTCCCTCACCACCGACTGCCTATCCAAATCCCGCGTAAAACGCTCGATATCATAATGCCAAGTACGATGCAAACTAGACAAAGACGCATGCTCAATCGCCGCATCCAAATCAATCAGCACAGGCTGCTCATGTGCACTAATTAAAACATTTGATACTTTGAAATCTCCATGCGTGATATGTAATTTCGCCAAACTTTTTAATAAAGCAATAATTCGTTTTACCATGGCATGAATTTTTATTTCATCTTGTTGATGAGCAAAGAATTGTCCCGCATGTTCGCCGGCTACATATTCAGTGACATAATAGGATTTACCACGCAAACCCAACACACGACTTTCAATAAAAGCAATTGGCGTGGCGGTCGGAATACAAAATAATTGTAATTTATTCGCCAAACGCCAGGCGGTGCGTGCACGCGTTGCACGAAAACATCGCCTCATAAAATGCCATATACTTTTCATGTTATAACGTTTAATCACATAGTCTCGCTCATCAATGCTCACTTTGATGACGGTACTCGAACGGCCATCTTTTAAAAGTTGAGCTGTTTTACCTTCAAAAATCGCATCAGGCTGAGAATAAAAATCCTTCCATGCCTGACTCGCATATTTTCTCACATGCATTCCCTGCCAACGACCCTTTTTAATGACAGCAAAATCCGTACTATTTCTAAAAATTTTTTTCGAAAAATTTTTCCAGCGTTTTTCATTCCATTGTTTGATCAGGAAAAATAATTGCAACTTGTCACTTTCTTTCCATAAATAACCGCGTGCCTTTGCATAAATGCGAAATAAATGTTCCTGCAAGGCTTCCACGCCAACACCTAATTGCGCTATAAAAATAGCGAGACATTCCATGCTCATTTTCTTGTCCAAGAGTGAAGGCTGTAATTCAACTTTGCCGCCATCTAAAGTATAAATGACCTGTTCTGTGCAGAGAAAATTTTTCAAATGCAAATCACGCTGCATGACACCAAAGACATGCTGGGTTGCTAATTCAATCACTGTTCTTTCTAAGACCGCTTGCGGTGAAGACTGCGAGCGCCTTCTCCAAATGTCTTCTAAACTTTCTGCCTGTAAAATACGCTCAAAAATAAGAATATAAACGCGTCTATCCTGACTCACACCTTGGTAATATAAACTAGGCGTCGGTGTATGATGCGCGTGTAATACCGAAATACCTTGCGCATCCTTTTCCATTTGTCGTCTAGCATGCTGCTCATCGAAGAAAAGTTTGATTACGGCTGGTTTTCCCTGCCACACGCAAAATCCTACCATACGCCGCTTAGGAATCACGCGTATGATTTTTTCAATCGACAATAATTCACCTTCTGCCAATGCGAGCTGAAAAGGAGAATGAAAATTAAAATCTGCTGCATGTAATTCCCGCCAAGCGAATAGGCGAGAGCTTGCTTGATTATGACTGGGTATGGTCACGATAGTTATGTCCACGGTTTTTTACTTTTTGCCAAAATGATGCGTTCGCGCTTAATTCATCGCCTAATGAATTGGCAGAATATACTTTAATAAAACGATAGCAATCTCGCTCAGTTAAGTAAACATCTTTACATGAAAATAAAAGCGCTGACAAATCCTTAATAAGCCAACGTAGAGGAACACGGCGGCGACATTGTGCTCGATGCAAATCAATCAGGCTCAATTTGATGGGCGCATCTTTTTTCTGGGCAAGTTCAAGTAGAAAATGGCAAAGATAAAAATCTCGATGATTAATGCCATGTTGATGCATCACGCGTGCAATACGTGCGATTTCTTCTATGAGTTTTTGTTTGTAGACAAAATCAGGCGCTACTATTTTCCACGTTTTAGTGAGATCTTCTAAACTAATAACGGGCTTTAATTCCTGCATCAAAATATAAGATTGCAAACGCGCAGGGTTCCATCCTCTTTGTTCAAAGGCAAGCACTGCCGGTACAGAGATACCTAATAAACGCAATTTTTCTAGCGCTAGATATTCATTTTTCGCACTCAAGACTGGCAATCGACCTTGAAATAAATTTTTAAAAATTTCCTTCCAACCCACGCCCGTGTGTTGTTTGATAAAACAAGATTGACCATTCATCATCACACGTTTTGTCATTCTAGCTTGCTGCTTGCGAAATATTTCGCCGTCTAGTGACATCATGGCATCTTGATCGAATACAATTTTTTCCTTTGCATCAATCAAATCTGCAGCCACTTGCGGCATGCGATAAATATCTGCAGAACTTGCAAAATCCAAGCCATTTTGCCGCCAAATTGACTGTTCATCTGACATGAGCATGGATTGCAGTAGATGATTTAAATTGCCTTGTTGAAAAGGAGAAGACAATACCTTGCCCGCATTTGCCTCTATGACATAATGCGCATAGCCACAAATATCTGTCGTCAAGACAGGCAAACCTGCAATCATGGCTTCTAAGATAACGGTACCAGTATTTTCATGATAGGCAGGATGAAGTAATAAATCAGCGGCTAACAGGAAATCTGCTACCTCTTTACATCCGCCGAGAAAATGTAATTGCGCACTAAGTTTTGCTTGCTGCGCTAATGAGATAAAAGTTTTTGGATCATCCTGACCTAACACAATGAAATGAATACGTGATTGAACAGAGGGCGGCAGGGAGGCAAGCGCTAAGATGGCTCGATCCAAACCCTTGGTTTTAAAGGCTGAAGCAATCATCAATACCAATTGATGATCTGCTGGAATCTGCAGCCTGTCTCGCACTCTAGCACGAATCATCAAAGCATCGGGCGGTGCCATGCGATCCTTTGCAATGCCTGGCGGTAACACATGAAAACGCGCTGCTTCAGTTGCGTAATACTTTTCAAAGGCGGCTTGTTGCAAGGGTGATATTAAAAAAATATTTGTATGATTAGCACGCGCAAACACAGCCTCTTCCATTGTTCGTAATTGATGATAGCGCGGCAATAAGCGATAGAAAAAAGAATGTTCTTCACGCACACGTGCTTGATAGCAAACATCTGCCGCATAATAAACATCTAGCCCAGGCATTTTGTTAAATCCGATGACTAAATCATATTGTGATTTTGCCAATTCCCTTGCTAATTGCTTGGTAAAAGAATGAATACGCGTATGGTTCTGCCAACCCCTTGCCTGAATGAGATGTAAATGAAAATCGGCTTCATGCTCAGCTTCCCAGTGCATCGTGTAAACATGAATTTCATGGCCGCGTGCATGACATTCACGTGCAATACGCATAAAATCTCGCTGCAAGCCGCCATAGGGAAAATAATTAAATAAGCAAAACGCTAGTTTTTTCATCGTAATTATTTGTATCATAGTTAGGTCAAAATAAGGATGACATCAATGCTAAAAATCGCACTAGTCCTCGGATCCGCCATTTTACTCTGTAGTTGCACTAACACCAACACTAATTACTATCCAAATACCCTACAAAGCTGGCATGGCGGCAACAGCAGCATGCTCATTAAACGCTGGGGCAAGCCGGATCAAATCTTACAAGGCCCCAAGGGAACGACATTATATGTATATAAAACAGAAGCTTATCATGCAGGTAACTTGGCTTCAGCGCCTGCTGTTGGCGTGACTTACTCAGCACATGGCAACCCTGTCTTTACCTCTTCATCTATTGAGAATTTAAATCAAAATGGCGGCCGTAATGTGGCCTTATTATGCACGACGATTTTTGAAATTAATTCACGCGGCAAAATCTTGCGGGCAAAGTCGCAGGGCAATGGCTGCTATGGCAGTGCTAAATTTGCGGCTAGTATGAATAATCCGAAGGGTAGTATGTGAGAATGTTCGTGGTTATAAAAGCGTTCGTCGTTGCGCAGGTGTTCGTCGTTGCACAGGCGTTCGTCGTTGCGAGGAGTGCTTTTTACGACGAAGCAATCCAGGCTTCGACTTTTATAAAAAAGCAATCTTTGATAAAAGTCGAAGCCTGGATTGCTTCGTCGTAAAAAGCACTCCTCGCAACGACGAACACCTGTGCAACGACGAACACCTGTGCAACGACGAACACCTGTGCAACGACGAACGCCTGTGCAACGACGAACGCTTCTATAACAACGAACTCATGAGAACAACCATGAAATATTTTTTATTAATTTTATTATTATGTGGATTCACCTACTCATCTCTACCCGCATTCGCAGATGATGAAACCTCAAACGATGACCCTAATGTCGAGCACATACCAACCTATCATTTGTATGAAGACATCAATCTTATTTCTAAAATGAAATTTTCCTATGGCAAACCGAAGATCATCATCAAGGCCGTTTATCCTGAAATAAAAAGTGAAACGGAAGATGATTACCTTGATCACTTCAATGAATTGATCAAGACCATGGTTCAAAATATCACGGATGAATTTAAATCACGTGTAAAGGAAAATCTCAATTTACAAAAAAACATGCCCGCTTCTATTGTTAAAAATGATTTGTATATTGATTATGATACCTCGATGATCAAATCTGGCGAAGATCATATCATGAGTATTCGTTTTAGTGTGCAGGGCTATATTGCAGGCATGGCGCATCCCTATCATTCACATCTCGTATTTAATTATGATTTAGATAGCGGTGAGCAATTGCAATTAGATGATTTGTTTATGCCTCATTCCAATTATCTTGCTTACATGGCGAATTATGCGCGTAATATTTTATTAAGACGATTAAGCAATAAGGAAATGATCGATACGGGCACTGCACCTGATACCGAAAATTACAGTAATTGGAATATCAAACCTGAAGGCCTATTAATTACTTTTGATGAATATCAAGTCGCACCCTATGTCAATGGAACACAGACCGTGTTAATTCCTTATTCCGTTTTAAAACCCATGTTAGAGCCAGATGCAGCCATTGCTGCCTGCGTTAAAAATACAAGAAGATGTAGTGCAAATAATTTATTGACTGGCGGTTTTATCGACGAAGCGGTCAATGCTAAGCATGGTGTCTTCGATCCAATCCTTAGTTAATTTTAAAATTTCTTCAGATGTTCGATCTTTGCTTTCAATGAGCGGCCCAATCGCAACTTGTATGGTGCCAGGTTGTTTAATGAATTTACGTTTCGGCCAGCATCGTCCTGCATTATGTGCAACAGGCATGACGGGATATCCTGTTGCTGCTGCTAAACGCGCACCCCCTAATTTATATTTGCCGACTGTTCCCGGTGCAACGCGTGTGCCTTCGGGAAAGACCATAATCCACCGTCCCTGATCCAAGCATTTTCGTCCCTTATCTATAATTTGCTGCATTGCACTTGCCTTATCACTGCGATTAATCACAATGGGATCAGCAGCAGCTAAGCCCCAACCAAAAAAAGGTACCCAAAGTAATTCACGTTTAGCAATGGGCGCAGGATCATGAAAAAAGTAAGGGAAGCATAAATGTTTCCCAAGTGGATTGATGTTTACACATCACAATGCCAGCTCGATTGTCAGGAATATTTTCCAAGCCTTCAATATGATAATCAATATGACAAAGATATTTGAGCACAATTAAATAAGTTCGTAAAAAATTGACGAATGATGGCATGACGCCATTTGAGCGGCAGCACGATGGCAAATATCACAATAATGCTGTAAATGATAATAGAGGTAAGAGAATACATTGAAAAAAGCAGGGAGCGAATAAATAAATTAAATTGAGAATAGGCGGGCTTGGTCATGATTTATTTCTCTCAATCACATAGGATGCAGCATGTGCCAAATCAACAAAGGAAGGAACATGAATTAATTCTGCCGCGTGTTTTTTCAGTACAATTTGCCCATTGCCGCTTAACACAAGGATGGGCAAACAACCTGCTGATTGCGCTGCCAGCACATCAACATAGGAATCACCAATAAAAAAAGTATGGGCCAAATCGAGCGGATATTTTTCTTGCATTTGATAAAGTAAACCTGCTTTTGGCTTACGGCATACACAGCCATCATCGGGATGATGCGGGCAAAAAAAGATTTCTTCGACGTGACCGCCAACAGCGGCTAATTCCATCATTAATTTTTCATGGATCAAATCAAGCATCGCTAAATCATAATAACCACGGGCAATGCCAGATTGATTGGTCGCAATTAAAATACGAAAACCATGACGATTCAATTCTGCAATGGCTTCTAAACTACCGGGAATCGGCAGCCATTCTTCAGGCGATTTAATGTATTCGCGAGATTCGTAATTGATGACGCCGTCGCGGTCGAGAATCACAAAGGTCATTATTTTTCTCTTATAAAGTTGTAGCTTTATTGTGAGGAGGTTTGTTGTTGCGTAGGTGTTCGTCGTTGCTGAAGCGTTCGTCGTTGCGAGGAGTGCTTTTTACGACGAAGCAATCCAGGCTTCGACTTTTATAAAAAAGCAACATTTAATAAAAGTCGAAGCCTGGATTGCTTCGTCGTAAAAAGCACTCCTCGCAACGACGAACGCTTCAGCAACAACAAACTTCTTCGCAATAACACTATTACTGAAAACTGAGAAGTATAATACGAATGGGAGATAAATATCACCCTTCATCCCGCAAGAATAGCGGGATGAAAAGGATGATGAATGCCAGATTAGTCAAATTTGTAAATGAGACCAACTGTGAAGGCATCAGTACGTGGTTGTACTTGTGTTCCAGCAAATTTCTGTGAACGATAAGAGGTGTAATCATATTCACCACGTAAGTCCACATTTTGCGTTAAGCTGGTTTGCATACCGACACCAATCTGACCACCGGTTAAGGTTTTGGATTTGGAATAAGTTGAAACGCCAGCTGCAGATGATTTTGCTTGGAAGCTTGAACGCACTACGCCAACACGTGCATATGCCATTGTGTCGTTGCTAATCATCACGCCTGGAATAAAGCTAATGCCATAACCATATCTTTCATTCACTGTGGCTTTACTGCTGCCAATAGTTGTTTTTGACTGGGTGTTGGTCGCATCAACAAATGCTTCACCACCTAGATAGATACTTTGGCTAACGAGCGTACCATAACCAGCAAAAAGATTGCCGATTGCACCACGACCGCCTAACTCATAGTTAGCAACACCAGGATTTTTCAGATTAAATGTACCACTGTTAACACCAACGCTAGCACCGACATAAGGACCGGTAGCAGCAAATGCAACAGAGGATGATGCAGCTAAAATAGCACTTGCAAGAATTAACTTTTTAAACATGTCTCACTCCTATTTTTTATTTGGACTATTCACATCCTGCATTCTTCATCTCGTTTTCGGATGTTTGAGATAAAGACACAACTAACAAAATGTCAGTTGTGTATCTTCTATCTGCGCGTCCATGAATACACAATAAGAGTGGTATCCAGATACGAAGCCGGGGAATCATACCTCATAATTAATAGAGATTCCACCATATATCGGATATCTGTTTAGTTGGTGTACAAACGCTGGCCCTCACCCCCTGCCCCTCTCCCCTCGCAAAAAGCGCTCCGGGAGAGGGGAGTCCTCTAATTTTTTTTCGGAGAAAGTTAGAAAGCTCCCCTCGCCCGGAGCGCTTTTTGCGAGGGGAGAGGGGCAGGGGGTGAGGGTGCTTTTTGCGTCACCTCAAAAAATATTTTTATTACTTCTTATTCACATCATACGACAGAAAAACTTCATTCAACTGCCTAGCAACCCGAATAAAAGTTGTACGCTTAGACAATTCTTTTAAACGATGCGCGCCAACATAAGTGCAGGTTGAGCGAATACCGCCCAAAATATCAAGTACGGTATTTTTGACTGGGCCGCGATAGGGCACATCAACTGAACGACCTTCACTTGCGCGATAATCAGCCACCGTACCATGATGACGTTCCATCGCTTCTGCAGAACTCATGCCATAAAAGCGCTTAAATGGCTTGCCATTTTGTTCAACGATATCGCCTAGGCCTTCATCATGCCCAGCCAGCATACCGCCTAGCATGACAAAATCTGCGCCTGCTGCAAAAGCCTTGGCCACGTCTCCTGGTGTGACACAGCCGCCATCAGCACAAACATGACCGCCTAGGCCGTGAGCTGCATCTGCACATTCAATGATGGCTGATAATTGCGGATAACCAACCCCAGTTTTTTCTCTTGTGGTACAAACAGAACCCGGGCCTATGCCAATTTTGACAATATCTGCGCCCGATAAAATTAATTCTTCCACCATTTCCCCTGTGACAACATTACCTGCCATGATGACAGCATGCGGATATTTTTCGCGCAAATGTTCAAGGCAGGAAACAAATCTTTCTGTATAACCATTGGCTACATCCAAACAAATGAAAGGGGCTTTTATCGCCGCCATAATCTCATCCAGCCTGGTGATTTCAGCTTCTGCAATACCTAAGGAAACAAAGGCAGAAGAAAGCACAGGCGCATGTTCTTTTGCAAATTGCTTCCAATCTGCTAAGGCAATATATTTACCCAAGGCTGTCAGCAAACCATGTTCTGCCAAGGCAATGGCCATTTGAAAAGTGCCCGTATGATCCATATTAGAGGCAATGATAGGAACACCATTCCAAGTAGATTGGGTATGTCTAAAACGAAATTCTCTTTCTAGGGATACATCCGCGCGAGTTTTTAACACACTGCGCTTGGGGCGAATGAGGACATCACGAAAATCTAGTTTCACGTCATTTTCAATACGCATGGCAATCCTCGCTTTCAACAATCATTCCATCATCCTAACTACCCACTCGTTAGGGAAAGAAGGTATTTTTTTATACCCCCTCACCCCAACCCTCTCCCCCAATAAAAAGCATTGGGGGAGAGGGGGTTAGTTACCCATCATCTTAGACTTTTTTCTAAGACGTGCATAATAAAATCCATCCATCTCATGCATACCAGGTAAAATTTGTCGGCCAATTTCCATTTCGATTCCCCAATCTGCCTGAATTCGATCTTCTTCTGCATCGCTATGTGAGCCAAGAAAATCTCGCAGCACTGACACATTTTCTTCGATAAAAAAGGAACAAGTAGCATAGAGAAGTAAACCGTCTGGCTTCAATAAGGGCCATAATGAAGTGAGCAAATGCCTTTGTTCTTTTGCAAGCACGGGAATATCTCGAGCCTCACGCAATAATTTAATATCAGGATGACGACGAATGACACCGCTTGCAGAACAAGGTGCATCAATTAATATTCGATCAAAACGCTGTCCATCCCACCATGCTTTTGTGTCTGCCGCATCAGCAGTTACACAAATGGCTTGTTGTTTTAAACGAGATAAATTTTCTTTAATTACTAGCATCCGTGCTGGCTCTTTTTCAACAGCGAGCACTGTTAACTGAGGTTCAATTTCTAAAAGCTGTGTCAATTTGCCGCCAGGTGCAGCACAGGCATCTAAGACTCGCATATCAGATTTTACTTGCAATAATTCAGCTGCCAATTGCGCAGCACCATCTTGCACAGAAATTTCGCCCGCATAAAATCCTGGCAAACTTTCTGCCGCCATCGGGGACGCGAGTACAATTCCCATTGCAGTTTCTTTAATTTCTTTTGCAATTTCCTCGCCTAATTTTTTTATATAATCAGCACGCCTAATTTGCTGACGATTCACCCGCAATGAAAAGGGCGGATGTTGATTATTTGCCTCTAATATGGCTTGCCAATGCGCTGGCCATGCTTGTTTTATTTTTTTGATCCACCATGAGGGATGTGCATATAAAGCTTCTTCATCTTCTGCAATGATTGCTGATAATTGCGCATGCTGACGCAAATATTCGCGCAATACCGCATTCACAAAACCACGCGCCCAATTTTTTTTAAGCGAGTTCACAGCAGCAACTGTCTCAGCAAGGGCTGCATGCGGCGCTGTGCGCATTTCCATTAATTGAAATAAACCAACCAAAACTAAGGCATGCACATCACTATCCTGTTCTCTCATTGGTTTTTTTAATAAATGACTGAGCACCACATCAAGGCGTGAATAAAAACGACAAACACCATAGCAAAGTGCTTGGACAAAAGCACGATCACGCGCGTCTTGCAAAGAAGTTAGCGCTGGATTTAAAACATCAGCCAAGGATGCGCCTTGAGTGACTTGATTGATGACTCGTGCTGCGATTAAGCGAAGATTCATGTAAATTTTTCACCGACTTTGAGTAAGGCATGATGCGCATTATAAAAATCAGCGATTGATATCGCTTTGCTGCCAGGCAATTGCACTTGCAATAAACGCAGCGCGCCCTTTGTCGTTGCAATATCAAGACCATCTGGTCCTGCATGTAAAATGGTACGCGGTGCTTTATCATGCATTATATTAATTGGTATAGCTTGCCAGATACGCAATGATTGTCCCTGCCATGAGGTATAGGCAACAGGCCAGGGATTAAAGGCACGAACTTCACGTGCTAATTCATCCGCAGGACGTATCCAATCAATTAAGGCTTCTTCCTTGCTAAGTTTTTCTGCATAAGTGGCAAACGCATTATTTTGCGGTTGGGCCCTCACTTGATGCTGCTCAAGTAAATCTAAGGTTTGCAATAAAGCTTGTGCGCCTAGTTTCGCAAGATGATCATGCAAACTTTCTGCTGTTTCCTGCGGTGAAAGTGTATATTCTCGTTGTAACAAAACAGGGCCGGTATCTAAGCCCACATCCATTTGCATGATGCTAACACCTGTTTTCGTATCGCCAGCATAAATGGTGCGTTGAATGGGAGCAGCCCCTCGCCAACGCGGTAAGAGAGAAGGATGAATATTAATACATCCTAATCGTGGAAGAGATAAGACTGCTGCTGGTAGTAATAATCCATAGGCTGCGACCACCATTACATCTGCATTAAAATTCGCGAGTATTGATTGTTCATGCTCATCTTTAAGTGATTTCGGTTGATGAAGAGGTAATTGATAGCTTAGAGCTAATTGCTTAACTGCACTTTGCACCAACTTCAAACCACGTCCAGCGGGACGATCAGGCTGGGTATAAACTGCAAGAATTTGATGGGAGGAATGGAGTAGTGCTTCTAGGGCTAC
>JABDDF010000021.1 GCA_013287745.1 Gammaproteobacteria bacterium | reverse complement strand
AATAGGGACAAACCCAGGGAAAAAATGCTTGCACAGGGTGAGCAAAATTTAACCGATACAGAGCTAGTCGCTATCTTATTGAAAACAGGTAGCCGAGGAAAAACAGCGATTGATATCGCAAGAGAATTACTGACTGAACATGGTAATTTACAAAAATTATTACAAGCACCAGCCAGCAGTTTGATCCACAAATTCGGCATGGGCCCAGCAAAATATGCCGCCTTAAAAGCCGCTGTTGAACTCGGGCGGCGTTTCCTACATCAAGATTTGCCAAAGGGAGCGCTACTCAATAATAGCTGTGTGACGCAAGAATTTTTAGCGACACAATTGCGTGAACATTTGAACGAAGTCTTTGCTTGCATCTTCATGGATAGTCATTTGCATTTACTCAGTTTCGAAAAATTATTTCATGGTACCATCCATTCTGCTGCTATTTATCCTCGTGAGATTGTAAGACGCGGGCTCTATCATAATGCGGCAAAAATTATTTTGGCGCACAATCATCCTTCAGGGCAAGCAACACCTAGTCTTGCTGATAAAGAAACCACATCCATGATTCAGCATGCCGTGCAATTGGTGGATATTGAAGTGGTTGATCATATTATTATTGGCAGGACGGAAAATTTTTCTTTTGCGGATGCGGGGTTGATTTAATAGGTAATCCGCTCTAGTAAATGATGCCTCATTGCTCTTGTCTTTTTATCCAATTCGCCTAGAACCGCATTAATATTTGCGAAAAATAAAGCGTCATCCACGACTTTCTGATCCTTGATAATTTTATTTTTGAATAGCCAAACCGCAACTTCACTCCATTGCCATAAAGGAGATTTTTCAGAAAGCCGCATCATAGGCGCAGGAAAACCACTTCTTCTTTCTCCCTTTATCCATAAAGAAACTGTTTGCCGAGATAAATCTAAACGCTTTGCGATTTCAGCCTCAGTCACCAAATTTTCAGGTGCAATGCTAACAACATCAGCATCGATAGATGCTGATCTCACGTCTTTGATCGCTGAGATGACTGCATCTTCAAGTGATTTTGCCTCTCGATCAAATTCTAAATAAACAGCACCATTCCTATAATTCATCAAGGCATCATCACAACCTGTTTCGTAAAGGCTATCTTCTAAACCAGCTGTTTTTTCGTCTATGTTTTTTAATACCAGGGTAAATTGGTGGGATTTGCGTTGTTTCATTTGATTTCATTTCCATGATCTCTCAAATTGATTATAGATGAATGTTTACATATGTCAACGGTAAATTTGAAATAGAAGGAGATAAAAAAAGAGGGGGATAATTGCAGTAGCGTAAGATAAGGAAGAATAGATTAGGCGCTTTTTGCGCCTTAATCCAGCTAATCAAAATTAGCGACGAGCCTTGGTATTGCTATAATGCCCTGGTGTAACCGCTGTATATTCATCGACTTTTACTCCCTCTTCATATCTCACAACCTTGAGCCTAGCGGCAGGCCTAACACCATATAAGTTCGCCATAAAAATCCGCTCTTGATCTTCACGCGGCATATCAGTCGTATAAGTCACGCCGAAGCTAGTTCTTTCCGCTTTTGTGTGTATTGGTCTTCTAAACATTTGTTGTGACCTCATTTGAATTGCTAGATAAACACACATTTTACCCGCCAACTATTATGAAAATCTTAATAAATCCGCTATAATTCAGGGCGCATACTATTCCGAGAGAAAATCATGGCCTTAGCAAATACCGATCAAGCCTGCACCCTGCGGCATGCTGAAATTACGGCAGCAGATTTACCCCTATCCTGCCCACCCCGTGATGAAAGGGTCTGGGATGCCCACCCCCGCGTTTATCTGCCGATTGAAGCCACAGGCAGCATGCTCTGCCCCTATTGCGGTACGCGTTATACCTTGAAAAATAAATAAGAGTACTCGTATCATGGCTCAGCATATTTTAGTTATTGGGCCCTCCTGGGTGGGGGACATGGTCATGGCTCAATGCTTATTCAAGCTATTGAAGCAAAATGACCCCGATATACTCATTGATGTTCTTGCGCCAGCGTGGACTTTTTCCCTACTGACCCGCATGCCAGAAGTTTCTCAAGCTATAGAAACACCCTTTGCTCATGGCGAATTAAATCTAATCGGACGTTACAAACTTGCAAAGCAATTGAAACAAAATGCTTATGATCAAGCGATCGTCTTACCCAATTCTTTTAAATCAGCCTTGATTCCTTGGCTGGCAGGCATCCCTAAACGAACAGGATGGCGTGGTGAATTTCGCTATGGTCTGCTCAATGACGTCCGCGTTTTAGATAAAAGCCATTATCCTTTGATGATCGATCAATACATGGCACTCGGTTTGCCACCCCATCATGAATTACCAGCAAAACCAGCCTATCCTTCTTTCACTATTTCAAAAGAAGCACAAGAAGCCGTGCTTGCCAAACATCAACCGCTTTGGCGTAATCGTCCAGTCTTGGCTTTATGTGCAGGCGCAGAATATGGCCCAGCAAAACGTTGGCCAGCAGAATACTACGCACAAATTGCCAAAGAAAAAATCGCTGAAGGCTGGGATGTGTGGTTACTGGGTTCACAGCGTGATCGCGCAGTCACTGATGTCATCATGGATTTAACAGATCAGCAATGTGAAAATTTAGCGGGTCTTCCTAATCTTGCTGAAACCATTGATTTACTCTCCCTGGTGAGTGGTGTTGTTACCAATGATTCTGGTTTAATGCATGTCGCTGCTGCCTTAAATAAACCTGTGATTGCCATCTATGGCCCAACAAGTCCTGCTTTCACACCACCACTCTCGGCTAGTTCGCATGTTTTACAATTATCACTTCCCTGTCAACCTTGTTTTGCGCGTACTTGCCCGCTTAAACATCATCGCTGCATGCGTGATTTAACACCTAATCAAGTGTTAGCCATCATGCAAACATGGAGTGCTTAAATGCGTGTACTTTTAATTAAAACATCCTCAATGGGAGATATCATTCACACTTTGCCCGCTTTAACTGATGCGGGGCGTGCCATAGCTGGTATTCAATTTGATTGGCTAGTGGAAGAATCTTTTGCAGAACTTGCTAGTTGGCATCCGCAAGTAAGACGCGTCATTCCTGTTGCCTTGCGGCGTTGGCGCAAAAATATGCGTGCACGAGAAACTCACGTCGCTTTGAAAAATTTATATCAGCAATTGCATGCTGAAAAATACGATTTAATTCTCGATGCGCAAGGCTTGTTAAAAAGCGCCTTGCTAATGTTTTTTACTCGTGGATTACGTGCAGGATTAGATTTTTCTTCTGCACGTGAAGGATTAGCTTCATTGATCTATCAGCGTAAATACACCGTTAATTTTTATCAGCATGCCATTGTGCGCATGCGTGAATTATTCAGCCAAGCTTTGCAATATCCCTTGCCAACTACCTTGCCCGATTGCAATTTAAATCGTGCACAATTTGCAACTGCTACTACAAACGAAAAATATATTGTATTTTTACATGGCACGACATGGACATCGAAACAATGGCCTGAAACTTATTGGATACAACTAGCAACCTTAGTTGCACAAGCAGGCTACCGAATTAAAATCAGCGGCGGTAATCAGGCAGAAATGGAACGCGCTATTCGCATTGCAAATACTTGCGCGCAAGTTGATGTGATTCCTAATTTAAATATTAATGGCATGACCGAATTATTATCGCAGACTAAGGCAGCAGTGGCAGTCGATACAGGTTTTGGTCATCTAGCAGCCGCCTTAGACGTGCCCATTGTTTCGATTTATGGCTCAACCAATCCTGCTTATACCGGCGCTCTCGGAAAATATTCCCTCCATCTTGCTGCTGATTTCCCCTGTGCACCCTGTCTCAATCGCGAATGTCATTATCGTAAAGCATCACAAGTCACACCAGCATGCTATACTGACATCACGCCTGAACGTGTTTGGCAAAATTTAATTTCAATAGGACATTTATCCGATGAAAAAAATTCTCCTGACCGTCTTATCTCTGATCGCGATTAACAATAGCAGTGCAAGCCTACCCGTCAATATCACCAACATCATCAATCAAGCGCGTTATGCCCATTCTGTTTGGGCCTTATATGTGAAAAATTTGGCTTCACAGCAAGACAAATTGACTCTCAATGAAAATTTATTAATACGGCCCGCTTCAGGCAGTAAATTATTTTCTGTTGCTGCTTTGTTAGATGCCTATGGTTTTAATGCAAGATTTAACACACCTGTTTATGCGCTTGGCTCTATTGACTCGCAAGGTGTGCTGCATGGAAATTTAATCTTAGTGGGACAGGGTGATTTTGTTTTTGGCGGACGCGGTGCAGTCAATGGCAATACAATTGCCTACACAGCCATCGATCATGTTGATGCCAATGCAGTTCCTGGTGCTAGTCTAACACCTGAAGATCCTCTTGCTGGCATTCAATCACTCGCCAAGCAAATCAAACAAACCGGTATCAACACGATTGATGGTGATGTCCTCATTGATACACGTTTATTTGACAATGCAGTACACCGAGAATCAGTACTCAGCCCCATTGTCATCAATGAAAATCTCATTGATATTAGCATTTCAGCAAGGGCCATGGGTCAAGCTGCAGAAATCAATTGGCGTCCTCAAATTAAGACCATGAAAGTGATTAATCATGTGGTGACGGGTAGTAAAACGGCTATTTCAATTCACGCTGATTCTTCTGGCATGCAAATAGAAGTGAAAGGTAGTGTTGCTGCCAATGCCCAATCTATTTTACGCACTTATCCTATTAAAGATCCGAGTGCCTTTGTTCGCACCGCTTTGATCGAAGCATTGACGCAGCAGGGTGTCGTCATGCATTTACAGGCAGCACAATTACCTCAGCCGCGTCATTATCAGCAATTAAATCCTATTGCGCATTTGCTATCACCGCCCATGATTGAATATGCAAAATTGATTTTGAAAGTGAGTCAAAATTTTGGTGCGAACATGATCCCAGTTTTATTGGCAAGTCATCATGGTAAAAAAACTTATGATGATGGCATGCATGATTTGTCGCAATTTTTCGTGAATAAAGTGCATATTCCAGCGAATCAAATTTCCTTTGGTGATGCAGCAGGCGGTAATGGTAATTATGTCACGCCCATGGCTTGCATGCAGTTATTAACTTATTTTTATCAATTACCCGCTGAAGATTTTGCGAAAATTATTTATGCACTGCCAATTTTAGGTGTTGATGGCTCACTTGCTAGTGTCGCGCAAAATACGGCTGCAAAGGGAAAGGTATTTGCAAAAACGGGTACCAATGCTGAAATGAATGCCTTGACTGAGGGTATTTTTTTAGATGCAAAATCATTGACAGGCTATTACAAAAATAAAGAGGGGCAGTGGCAGGGTTTTGTGATTGTGGTGAATAGTGTGCCGATAGCGCAAATTGCTGATGCGTTGGCGACGGGGAATGATATGGGGGAGATGGCGGCGCGGTTTTATGGTGATTAGCTAACAGCGGCCCTCACCCCCTGCCCCTCTCCCCTCGCAAAAAGCGCTCCGGGAGAGGGGAGCGTCCTAAATTTTCTCCTCGAAATAACTTAGAACGCTCCCCTCTCCCGGAGCGCTTTTTGCGAGGGGAGAGGGGCAGGGGGTGAGGGCTATTTAATTAACACCCACCAGCACTACAACACCTCACCTTGGGCGTATTATCATCTAAAGAACCTGTATTCTCTGCCTTATACCGGCGCAAATGACAAGTCGTCGGATAGGAAACAATTTGAATACGGCTATTCTGTCTGATCCCCTCATTTGTATAAGTCTGCGCGATAGGGAAATAATCGCCATAACCCACATATTGATATTTCGTATCATTCAATTCCATGCTTTCTTCACGAAAACCATCATTGACAATACCTGCATTCCAAAAATAGGAAGCCACTTTTTGTGCGCGTTTTTCAGAGAGGCGAACCTCCCACTTTGCACGATAGAAGCCGCTGGTGTTGCCAGAAATAATAATATTATTGTTGGGATAACGCTGCAAAACTGTGACTGCACTATCCAAAATAGGTTTGGCATCAGGAATAAAGTCATCTGTATTCGGTTCAAATAATCGATCCGTAGGAATATAGATGCCGACAAAATCACCGACTTGATAGACTTGGCCATTGGCTTTAATGATGGCACTTGCATCATGCCGCAGAGTCGTTAAGTAATAACCCAACATGCCGCCGCCGATACCGCCCAAAACTAAGAGAGGCTTGGGCGCGCCTAAAATCGCCATACCACCTGTGCCTGCGGCAGCACCAATTGCCGTCCCTGTCGGACTGCCCGTGGTTTGATTATCACGAACGAAGGGATTGTAGGTACAGGCGCTAAGCACGAGTAGCAGCGTGAGCGCAATTATTGCATTAATCATTTTCCTTGGCATTGAGGGAGTCCATTGTGAATTTTGTTGGATTATAGCTGATCCTACACTGTGACTGAAGGGGATGGCAATCAGGCTTTTTAATAGCCTTTGAGATGGCGAAGCTGTCATGCCAGCCGCACGCTTTTTGTGCGAGGTGGTATGACAGCTTCGCCATCTCGAAGGGTTTAAAATTTAATGCTTATGTCGACGTTTAAATCGCGCCTGAGGAAGCGCTTCTATTTCCACACAACACAGAAAAGATTGCTGCACCAGCTTTTCAATAGCCACCATCGTATCCGTCTTTGCTTTTTCAGATATCGTATGAGCATCATTTTGACTAAACTTTCCTACAATAGATACGAGAGCAGGACTTAATTCATAGGCCACCAGAGAAGCTAAGCCATTATGTGAAGTGATAAGCTCAAAGTTAGTTTCTTTCGGATATTGACTATTATTCGCCAAAGACCAATCACTGAAAATAACTGGCAGAGGTTTGTCAGCTTGCGCATAAACAAAATGAAGTAAATCGTAAACAGCGGCGGCTTTTCTTAGATCATTTTTACCCGCTAGAATTTGATGGAATTTTTTTAGTGCGAAGATGGCAGAGCAATTGAACACACTATAAGGCAAACTTGTATTTTTATCGTTTAATTTTTTATATTCAATACACTCTAAAATTTGATCGCTTTTATTCAAGCTTAAAACATCTGTGCTGCTCACGATAGATAGGATCTTAGTACGGCCTTCTACTAAAAGTTTTACAAGTTCCATGTTGCCGGCTTTTATTAATTTGGGCAGCCTAGATTTCAACCAATGCTTATCGGCCAAGTTAACATCGGCACCTTTTTCGATAAGGATTTTCGTTACTTCATCGTGCTCACACCATAAGGCCTTTGTAATAGGATAATCTCCTTCATTATTCCCCTGATTAACATCGGCACCATTACGAATTAAATATTCCACTACCTCTAACATGCCATCCATTGTAGACGCTATACAAAGCGATGTAGAAGTCACATTGTTAATACAATTGACATCAGCTCCATGTTGGATTAGACAATCTAACATGGAATACATATATTTTCGAAAATAAATTTTTTTCTTATAAAAATTAGCCTTTAATAAAAGATGTAAAGGAGTATATCCGTCCGCATTGATTGCATTTGCATTGACTCCTTTTCCCAGTAAAAGTTTTGCTATATTAATTCTGTCTTTAGCATTGAAGTAGCCGTATTCGCTCTCGCAAACAAGATGTAGCGGCGTATTATTTTGGTAATCTCCAAAATTAGGATTAGCACCCTTATTCAGAAAATATTCGACTATGTTATAGTGGCCATTGCTTGCAGCCACACAAAGCGGTGTACTAACATCGCGATCGTGATCGCCATCTCGGCATTTATTAATATTAATTCCTTCCGCCTCAACAAAATAGCTCGCCATATCAAACTGATTACCTCGAATTAAGTAGTAGGTAAATTTCTGATACAACTCAGACGTCATCAAAGCGAGACTTTTAAGTTTAAAAAATAGATATCTTAATATTTCCGTATTATCTAATTTAGTCGCTTGGTAAAATAAGCCGATTAGCAAGGGAGAAAATTTTGCTGAAGGACTATTTGGAATAATGATCTCATCTACTAAACATTTTAGGATAGCAAGCAAGTTATGCCTGACTACGATATTACCCACAAGAAAAAACAAGTCCCAATTTTTTTCAACATTTTCTTCATTGATATTGACGCATTTAGAAAACAAATGAATGAGATCTCTGAAAGTATCGAGTGATTGAAGACAGCGCACCGACCAAATGAGCAATTCTCTTAATGAAGCTAGTTCTTTTAAATTATCTTTATTTTTGATGAAGAAAATTTCATAAATGTAATCCAGCAATAATTTTCTATTCACTTTTGTTTCTAAGGCTGTTTGATAAAAACGGTTCCAAGTGTCAATTTGATTTGGTGATTTTAAATCACTCGCATTTAAATCTAAGTCAATTAATTTAGCTATATTCCCGTCTTTCATCCAATATAGAATTTCTCTTCCTCTTAGAGATAATTTGCCACCATCATATTCAATAATATCTTTAACATATTTTTTCTGATATTTATCAAACCAATTAATTTCATTATCAGGTAATTCTGGTTTTTTTGTTAAGTTAAAGTGAGTGAGATATTTATTTTTCCAGAATGTATTTCTCTCAAAATATAGAAACTTATTCACGCTAAAAACAATAATGAGTTCTATAGGATGCAGATATTGACAAGCCGCCAAAAGCAATTCTGGGGGAAGGGAAAAAATATTACGTTGCATGTTCTAAGCGCCTCGTTTCGCTGACTTTTTTATAAATAAAAGCCTATATCAAATTAATCTATTCTTATAATTTTTTACTAATTTATAATATTCATCATCAGGATCAACATTGCGTAATGGCTGCTCGTGTTTTAGTGAACTATTCTCTAGCCCTTTTTCATCTCCAGAAAATAAAGCTATTTGATAAGTCAATAATGATGCTAATTTGTCATTTGATTGAATATCAGTACAGGCGTTTTCTAAGCTGACAGCTCTTTCTCGATGGAAGGCAAATGGATTTTTAAAATAGGATGTATAATTCGTTAGCGCATCGACCACAAAACCCCGATTAACAGAAAACGCAATATGGCTATAAAGTCGATGAAAATCAGCTGGCTGCATTGTAGTGAGATAAGAGGCGATTTTTATAAATACATCTAAATTTAAGCTGCCATTCTGTATTAATTGCCTTCCTTGAAGATACCAAAACTGCAAAAGATGAAAATCAGGCATAAACCATTGGCAGGCATCTTCGTAATTAATCACATACTTTTTCATAATGTGATTTAACTGAGTTGCACAATTAGTTATGTTGCTAGTTTTCTGTCCCAACTTTTTTGTTAATACATTGGGATAGAAATTTACCAGCTCACATAACCAGTCCATGGTTTCTTCATTTTGAGTATTGGCAATTACATATATCAAATCATTTTTTAAGGAAAAATGTTCCCTTATCACTTCATGAAAATATGAACAACGAGTATTAATCACTTCATTGTTTATTAATTTTGATAGTATTTGTATATTACCGGCTTGAATAATTTCACCAATAGCAGAGTGTGGCCTAAATAAATATACACCCTCTTCAGCATTACTCTTGAATAAGAATTCAATGCTATCATAATCGTTTTCTTCAGCTAATCGAGGAAATATTCCTTTTTCACAAAGATAGTAGCCTTTGCCTTCCGATATCCGAAGATTCAGAATAGTTAATAGGGCTTCAATGTTCCTATTTTTTACCGCATTATAAATAACAGCATTAACTCTATTTCTAGCTCGTGATTGCATATTTTCCTCGTTATGTTTTCATGCATAATTATGGATTGTGCCTAGACTATAACGCTTAGCCAACAAGAAAAATACGGTAGAAAATACGGTATGAAAATTAAATTTACCCAGAAAACAAATTCATTTGCATAGCTCTATTCACCAGCTCAAAACGCGAGTGGCAATTCAATTTATTTTTAATCGTAACAAGATAGGATTCAACAGTTCTGTGAGAAAGATTCAAAGTAGCGGCAATTTGTTTGGCTGTCATGCCTTGAGTCAAATAATAAAGGCAATCTAATTGTCTTGCAGAGAGTTGATGTGAATTTAATTTATTTTTTTCCAAAGTAGGAGTGATTTTTTGCGAAGGATCAGAATAAAATTCATTTTTATTGATAATAAAGGAAAACCCCATGATGCCTGCGATTTTATTTTTTCTAGTGAGTAAGGGCGCTTTTTGACTGATTAATACAACTTCTCTATTTTTTACTAGCGTAACAGGTTCAATAAATAAAGTAGTGTTTTCGATTCGCATGACTTTTTTATCATTCAGTTGCAAATTTAATGATTCAGATTCGGTAAAAGTATGAATGTCTCTATCAGTCAAACCTATCACGTCTTCTGGTTTTGCAAGACCGATATTTTTTGCCAAAACATCATTGGCCTCTATATATTTACCCTGACTGTCTTTCGCAAAAACAGTACAAGATAAATTTTGAAGGACAGCTAAGTTTGAGAAAGCTTTTAGTTGATGTAATATAAGCATATTCATTATTTGATCGTATTTTAAAAATATTCATTTGTTTTATTTTAAGCATTTTACTACAAAAAGATTAACATTTCCTTATTTAAGCTTGCCATTTTACCCCACAAAACAAGGACATAGATATAAGGCACATAATTCAGTAGTATGGAACTATTGACCCACCAGGACTAAGCACATGGAAAGCAGCCCACCCCCCTATCACGACGATCAAATCGGCACACGCTACTACACCATCTGGCAATTACTAAAATTATATTGGCAATCAGAACATAAGTTTCGTGCTTACTTAATCGTGCTAGTCACCACACTCATGACCATGGCCCTCGTTGGCTTTGATGTTGCCTTTAGTTATTGGTCTAATTATTTTTATGACGCATTACAAGCCTATAACAAATCCACTGCCATCATATTACTCTTTGCATTTTTTGGCATGGCAGCCGTTTTTATTGTGCTAGCAGTTTACCGCTATTACGTTTCTCAATTATTTGGTTTGCATTGGCGTGCCTGGTTGACCGATCAATTCATTGGCCGCTGGCTTGAAAAACGTGATTACTATGTCCTTGGCATTGAGGGAGTCCATTGTGAATTTTGTTGGATTATAGCTGATCCTACACTGTGACTGAAGGGGATGGCAATCAGGCTTTTTAATAGCCTTTGAGATGGCGAAGCTGTCATGCCAGCCGCACGCTTTTTGTGCGAGGTGGCATCCAGTTCAGATACTTGTCAAAATAAATTCCTGGATGCCACCTCGCACAAAAAGCGTGCGGCTGGCATGACAGCTTCGCCATCTCGAAGGGTTTAAAATTTAATGCTTATGTCGACGTTTAAATCGCGCCTGAGGAAGCGCTTCTATTTCCACACAATATCGAAAAGATTGCTGCACCAGCTTTTCAATAGCCGCCATCGTATCTGTCTTTGCTTTTTCAGATATCATATGAGCATCATTTTGACTAAACTTTCCTACAATAGATACGAGAGCGGGACTTACTTCATAGGCAAGCAGAGAAGCTAAGCCATTGTGTGAAGTGATAAGCTCGAAATTAGTTTCTTTCGGATATTGGCTATTATTCGCTAAAGACCAATCACTAAAAAGTGCTGGCAGGGATTTGTCAGCTTGTGCATAAACACAATGAATTAAATCGTAAACGGCAGCGGCTTTCTTTAGATCATTTTTATCCGTTAGAATTTGATGGAATTTTTTTAATGCGAAGATGGCAGAGCAATTGAATACAGTGTAAGGCAAACTTGTATTTTTGTCGCTTAATTCTTTATATTCGATACACTCTAAAATTTGATCGCTTTTATTCCAACTTAAAACATTTGTGCTGCTCACTATGGATAGGATCTTAGTACGGCCTTCTACTAAAAGTTTTACAAGTTCCATGTTGCCGACTTCTATTAATTTGGGCAGCCTACATTGCAACCAATGCTCATCAGCCAAGTTAACATCGGCACCATTTTCAATAAGGATTTTCGTTACTTCATCGTGACTATGCCTTAAGGCCTGTGAAATAGGATTGCCCAAATTAACATCGGCGCCTTTTCCTATTAAATATTCTACTACCTCTAACATACCACTCCCTTTAGACGCCATACAAAGCGGCGTAAAATTCTCATTGTTAATTAAATTGATATCAGCTCCATATTGAATTAAACAATCTAAAAGGCAATACATATATTTTCGAAAATTATCTTTTCGAAAATCAATTTTGATCTTATAAAAAACTTCATCATAGAAATCGTCTGCCATAGCGTTTAATAAAGAATGCACGGGAGTACTTCCATTAGCATTGATTGCATTTGCATTTGCTCCCTTTCCCAGTAAAAGCTTTGCTATTTTAATTCTGCCTTCACCATCGTAGTAGTCTTCGTAGTAAGAGTCTTCGCTATTGCAACTAAAAAGACCCGGCGGCGTAATACAATGTAGTGGCGTATTATTCCTGCCATCTCCAAAATTAGGATTGGCGCCCTTATTCAAAAAATATTCGACTATTTTATAGTAGCCATTTTTTGCAGCCACACAAAGCGGCGTATCCGTATCGCCAATTGGCCATTTGTCACATCGGCATTTATTAATATCTATGCCTTCCGACTCAACAAAATAGCTCACCATATCAAATTGATGGTATCGAATTAAGTCGTAGGTAAATGTTTGATATAACTCGGGCGTCATCAGAGCAAGACTTTTAAGTTTAAAAAATAGATATCTTAATGTTTCCGTATTATCCCATTCTATTGAATATTCACAAGCATAATATTCTTTAGAGCCAGCAGCTTGGTAAAAGAATTGAATTAGCAATGGAGCAAATTTTTCTGAAGGACTATTTGGAATAATGATTTCATCTACTAAGCATTTTAGGATATCAAGCAAGTTATGCGTCACTGCGATATCACTCACAAGAGAAAACAAGTCCCAATTTTTTGCGATATTTTCTTCATTGATATTGACGCATTCAGAAAATAAATGGATGAGCTCTTTGAAGGTATCGAGTGATTGAAGACAGTGTACTGACCAAATGAGCAATTCATTTAATGAAGATATTTCAGTTAAATTATCTTTATTTTTGATGAAGAAAATTTCATAAATATAATCCAGCAATAATGTCCTATTCACTTTTGTTCCTAAGGCTGTTTCATAAAAATGGTTATGATCATACCTTGGATTTGATAATTTTAAATCACTCGCATTTAAATCTAATTCAATTAATTTAGCTAGGTTCCCATCTTTTATCCAATAAAGAATTTCTCTTCCTCTTAGAGATAATTCGCCCTTAATGATCTCTTCAATATATTTTTTCTTATATCTATCAAACCAATTAATTTCATTATCAGGTAATTCTGGTTTTTTTGTTAAGTTAAAGTGAGTGAGGTATTTGTTTTTCCAGAATGTATTTCTCTCTAAATATAGAAACTTATTCAAGCTAAAAACAATAATAAGTTCTATAGGATGCAGATATTGGCAAGCCGCTAAAAACAACTCAGGAGGGAAGGAAATATCATTACGTTGCATGTTCTAAGCACCTCGTTTGCACTGATTTTTTTTATTTTGTTATAAAAAATAAATGAGCGAGGATTGTAATCTAAAAACATAATTGTGTCAAAATATGGCAAGCGCCTAAACTGCCATAGCAATTATGCAGTTAATTCAGTAGTATGGAAGCAACGACCCACCAGGAATATTCTACATGGACAGCAACAACGCACCCCCCTATCACGACGATCAAATCGGCACACGCTACTACACCATCTGGCAATTACTAAAATTATATTGGCAATCAGAACATAAGTTTCGTGCTTACTTAATCGTGCTAGTCACCACACTCATGACCATGGCCCTCGTTGGCTTTGATGTTGCCTTTAGTTATTGGTCTAATTATTTTTATGACGCATTACAAGCCTATAACAAATCCACTGCCATCATATTACTCTTTGCATTTTTTGGCATGGCAGCCGTTTTTATTGTGCTAGCAGTTTACCGCTATTACGTTTCTCAATTATTTGGTTTGCATTGGCGTGCCTGGTTGACCGATCAATTCATTGGCCGCTGGTTGGAAAAACGTGATTACTATTACATGGAAACCTTCGATCAACAAACCGATAATCCTGATCAACGTATTCAAGAAGATGTCGGCTCCTTGGTCAGCAATTCCATCAGTTTATTTATCGGCTTAATTAGTGCAGTAACTACCTTTATCGCCTTCATTTATGTGCTATGGCAATTATCTGGCACCATTCGTTTTTCGCTAGGCCATTTTGGCACTTTTCATATTCATGGCTATCTTGTTTGGGTTGCGATTATCTATGCAATCTTTGGTACTTACCTCACTTTTAAAATTGGCCGTCCCTTGATTGCCCTAAACTTCGAGCAGCAAAGACGTGAAGCAAGTTTTCGTTTTGCTGCTATTGATTTACGTTCACATGCAGAAACCGTTGCACTTTATCGCGGTGAAAATCATGAAAAAGGCATTTTGCATCGATTATTCGGCCGCGTACTGGATAATTGGTATCTCATCATTTTGCGACAAAAATTATTGCTATGGTTTACGGCGGGTTATAATCAAACAGCTGTCGCCGTACCCTTATTAGTTGCACTCCCAAATTATTTTAATAAGGTGTTTAAGCTAGGCGGCTTAATGCAAAGTTTGCGTGCCTTCTCAAGCATTCAAGACGCCCTTTCTTTTTTAGTGAATGCCTTTACGCAAATTGCTGAATGGCGCGCGATCTCTCAACGTTTAACTACTTTCTTAAATCACTTGCAAGATATCGATATTCAAGCGGCCAAAGAAAATCATCTCATTGTGAAGAAACAAAGTGAAAATAAAATTAGCGTAAGCAATTTATCTATCTCAACCATGCGCGAATCTTTGTTGAAAAATATTAGCGAAGAATTTTCTCATCAGCAATCTTACTTAATCAAAGGCGCATCAGGCATAGGAAAGAGTACATTTCTGCGCACGCTTGCAGGCATTTGGCCCTTTGCGACAGGCAATATTAGCTTGCCTGACAATCAGCGTCTGATGTACTTATCACAAAGACCTTATATGCCCATCGGCACTTTGGCTGAAGCGATTGTCTTTCCCAATAAGCTTGATGCCAATCTTGAGAGTCAATTAGAAACTGTTTTGACGGATTGTAATATGGCGCCGTTTATTCCGCGTTTACAAGAAACGGCTACTTGGTCTGAACAATTATCGCCAGGCGAACAGCAGCGCATTGCCTTTGCCCGCGTTTTGCTAGATCAGCCTGATTGGGTATTTTTGGATGAAAGTACCTCGATGTTGGATATGCTCAATGAAAAAGAAATGTATCGGCTGTTAAAACAAAAACTGCCCCAATGTGCTATCGTCAGTGTTGGGCATAGGCCTAGTTTGGATGCCTATCATGAGGTTATCGTGGATCTGACGAAATATAGCTGTTTGTGATATGATGCGAGTTAAATATCCGTCAGTTTGATTAATAAATATACATTATAGGAGTGCATCCATGCTTGGTTTACTGCCCCTGCCTTGGTGGGGTTACATTGTAGTCATATTAGCTTTTACACAAATAACCGTGTTGGGCGTTACCCTTTATTTGCATCGCTGCCAAGCCCATCGCGCGCTTGAATTACACCCCATCATCAGCCATTTTTTCCGTTTTTGGCTATGGATGACAACGGGCATGGTGACCAAAGAATGGGCATCCATTCATCGTAAACATCATGCAAAAGTTGAAACCAATGAAGATCCGCATAGCCCGCAAACGCTTGGCATCAAAAAAGTTTTCTTTGAAGGCGCTGAATTATATCGCACAGAAAGCCGTGTGAAAGAAACCATGGAACGCTATGGTGAAGGCACGCCAGATGATTGGGTAGAACGCAATTTGTATACCAAACACAGCACCTGGGGAATCACCCTCATGTTCATCATCGATATCAGTTTGTTTGGCGCCATGGGCATTACTATTTGGGCGCTGCAAATGGCTTGGATTCCACTCTTTGCTGCAGGTGTAGTGAATGGCATCGGACATTATTGGGGCTATCGTAATTACGAATGCAAAGATGCCTCGCGCAACATCGTTCCTCTTGGTGTTTTTATTGGCGGGGAAGAGTTACACAATAATCATCACGCCTTTGCCACTTCCGCTAAATTCTCGACGAAATGGTGGGAAATTGATTCCGGTTGGTTTGTGATCCGCTGTTTGCAATTAATTGGCTTGGCCAAACCCAAACGCGTGGTACCCGCACTCAAAATGGAATCGAATAAAACCAATATCGATACCGATACCTTAAAGGCTGTTATCACTCATCGTTTACAACTCATGGCACGCTATGGCCGTGAAGTCGTGCTGCCCGCATTGCAAGAAGAGCGAAAACGTGCCGGTAAAAGCAGCCATGCCTTATTGAGACGCGCAAAAACCATCTTGATGCGTGATGACTCCATCATGAAAAGCGCGCAAAAAGCCTACCTTGCGACTGTGCTAGAAAACTTCCAATCCCTGCGTGTTGTTTATCAATTTCGGATCAAACTGCAGGAAATTTGGGGAAGAAGCACGGCTAGTCAGAAGGAATTAATTGAAGCCTTGCAAGAATGGTGCCGTCAGGCAGAGGCGACGGGGATTGAGGTTCTGTTGAGGTTTTCTCATCGTTTAAAGACTTATGTACCACAGGGTAATAACTCCTAGTTTTCCTTTATAATTCATGAACAAAGCCCTGCCAATCGTGGCAGGGTTTTCCTTAGTCCCGCCTTGGTAGTTGCCTTTCCCACGTATATGGATATTTAATGTATAATTAATATGTAGTAAAATGATTAATGGTGTTTAGTGCAACTTTCTAACACATTGATTTGATAATAATTATATTACGAGAGAGGGGTCTTGATATGGCGTTTTTCGATAAAATCAGTGTTGTTCCTACTGCCATTGCTGGTGCTACTGGGTTTGTTGCTGGTGTTGGACTTGCCGCTTATATAGGCAGTTTGGTTACTAAGTATAAAGTAACTGAAGAGCAAGCAAAGCGTAACATTCTTAATAAAACTGAACTTAATTATGAATATCTCGGGAAAACACATAATGTAGCTACCGATTATGCATTTATTCTTAAAAACTTATATTCCGAAATTTCTCAGACTGTAGGCGATGCTGATTTAAGCGCTCAATTTAAAAAAGCGATTGATAAGAATGCTCTCGCAAGAACAGATGAGGATGACGATTCAAACATATTCATTCCTTGCCTAACAATGAATATGCAAAATTTTCTTGATAGTAAAAAAACAGATTCATCCGGCGCAGAAGATGCCATTTTAGGTACTTTTCAATCTTACAAAGATGCAAAAGGCAATAAAATGGATCATTATTTAGCCATCGTACAAATACTAGAAAATATTGTCATTATCTATCGCGAACTATTAAGAGAACAAATTAAAATACCCGGTGATGAGCAAACAGAAAAATTAATAAATTTAAAAAATGCCTTCCTTGGTTTTATGAAGAGCTTCAAGACTTCAGGCCTGTATCATCATAAGGGTTGGGATAAAAGAGAATCAAAGCGAGAAAAAATATTTCCCAAAATAGAAGACGCTATCATCCAGATGAGCGATGAGGCCATCACAAAACAAAAGCTACTTTCCATCGCTCAACAAAGTGAAGAGAAAAAACATAGTATACTGACAGCCTTTGAGGGCATGGCAGAATGTTTTGAACGAATTTCTGAAAAAGATATTTATTCTTCCTTAAAGTATAGACGATTCTCAAGACAATCCGGCATCATCGAAGATGGCGTGACGACAAAAATGAGCCCAGAAGATGACCTGATATCAAATATCATGAAAGTTAAATGGAAAAATGTAATTAATACATTTTTTCTTGATCAAAATAATCAAAAACAAAATCCGGGATTTTCCTATTTTAATTATTTAATTAATGTCACGGATGAAAACCATCCTGCACCTGCGGAAGAATCGGGGCAGGTTTATCTTCCTAGAATAGCTGAAGATGCGGGCATTATCGACGCTGATGTTGTAGCGGATGCGCCAGCCATCAGACAGTATTTTAAATATCTGATGATGGCTGCTGCCATGCAAGCCGATTTAACAAAACGTATTAGTGACTTTGGCTGGGTCAACTTAACCATGACTGGCGAATTTGCTTTTAGAAATCAATTAATCAATAGTTTTCTGGAAAGAGCACAACAAATAGAAAAAGAACTGACAGCAAAGAAAAAACCAGCAACAGAGAAAGAACCGAACCCAAAAGGTAATTTTTTTCATACCTTCATGACATTTACATCGGATGCCGATCAAATGGCGCTGGAACAGGAAAAGGATGCAGAGTTACTTACAGTTGGAGCAGATAGAATATCTCCCGCTGACAAAGGAACGGGAAAACTCGCTTTACTTGTTGATGGCAAAGTCAATGACAGATTTGGCCTTCCCTTAACAAACTATGCGCATGCGATGGCTGCAAGAAAAGCTTCTCAAAATTTTAATGATATCGCCAAGATTGACAAGGAATGGGAAAATATCGCTGAGAAAGCACAACAAGCTGCAAAAAAGGAAGGGCTCACCGTGGTAGGCGCGGGCGGCTCCAAGGTCGATGATGAATTTTTATATAATGTGGCTTTGGTTTGTGTAGATGATCAAAAATTACGGGATATTTTTAGCGCAAATTTACGATCAGATAATACAAACTCGCTGGCTTTATATAATTATGTAGTCTTATTAAGCGATATCAAAAAGAATATGGGAGAAGATGCTAGTTATGAGATGAGTTATGCTGGACATGATAAAGCTCCAACAGCAGAGATAACAGTCACAAAGGAAGGACAAACTACTTATCCAAAAAAAGGTATCAGCGCGGAACAGATGGACAAAATACAAGTTGCTTCATTTTTTAAGGACTTAAGTGAAAATGAAGAACTAAAACAAGTATTCAAAGAAATTTTTGAGATTGAAATTAAAGCTGATACTGATTCCATTCGCTTCACGCCAAAGAAAATTGATTTGGTGGATAAAGAATCTGTCAGTGTTTTTTATGACAATCTGGTAAAACTAGAAAGCTTTTTTGGCAGGAATTACCTTGAAGTTAAGTATGGGGATAGCAGTAAAGTCGGCTCCTCCTTGTCAGGATTATTAAATAAAATTAGTGCGATCACAAACCAAGTCGAAAAATTCAACGAAAAAATTGATATCTCTCCCGAGGAAATACTGAGAATAGAAATAAACAGACAGCAATCAGAATACAATTCAGCATTGAGGGCAATGCGAGACCAGCATGAAGCTGTTACTGGGGAATTAGTTAAAAAACTTAATACTTTACAAGGCACACAAAAAGAAATTATTGAAAATTTACTTAAGAATAGTGATGCCATTATCGGTAAACTGATGGGTGTAATAGAACAACAGAATAGTAAATATATTGATTTGCTAAAAAGTAGTAATAACGATATTGAAGCAGTTGTAGAACAATCATTTGTGGAAATCAAAGCTTCGCTGCAGGATTTGAATGAGAAAAGGGATGCCTTATACACTACCATTGATAAGACGATAGAAGCCGCTCAAGAAAATAGTGCTATCGCAAATAAAGCGGTAGAAAGTAACAAAGAAACATTAGAAAGAACGAATACGCAATTCGTCGAATTAACATCGGCAGCAATGGAAATACTGACATCTATTTCTAATAAAGTGGAAAAAGGCAATACGTCATTAATTGCAACCTATGATAAAAAAATAAGTGAAATGGATGGAAAGTTAGTTGAGAAAGAAAAAGAAAGTGAGCAATTAAAAGAAGAAAATGCGGCCATCAATAACACTGTTGACGAATTAAATGATTCTAACACAAAGTTAAATGAGAACTTAGATAAATTAAAAGGTAACCTTGCTGAGCAAGAAAAAAGAAGTAAATCTATTGCAAGCGAGCTAGCTGAATTACATAGCATGGCTCAAAATTTGGTTTCCGATAGCAAGAAATCTGATACTGATACTGATACCGATACTGATGCTGATAACAAGAAATTTAGCTTCGCCGATACAAAGCAAAAGCTTGAAGAGCGTGTAAATAAGTTATCAGAAAGTAAAACTCTATCTGTTCATGATCTTGCAGAAATTAAAGAGACAAATACTGAACTCCAGCGATTGTTTGGATATCTCAAAAGTGCAGAAGACTTTTCTAATGTCATTACCGCTAAAATTGAATCTATCGTTAAAGATCATCAACTGAATGCCCAATTAACAAAAACGAATGTCGATACTGTTAGTGACATGAAAATAACCTTATCAGAGCAAAGAAATCAACTGAATCATCTAAAAGAACAAATTGCCGTGCTACAGGGTAAATTAGAAATTAGTATGCAGAATGAAATACAAACACTCAAAGATACAATTCAGCTTATGAAAGAGCATAAAACAGAATTGTCGCAACAGAGCACAGAATTAGCTGTGATGAAAAGCGAGGGAGTAGCGCAATTACAAGCTCAAATTGAGGCACAAAAAATTCTTATTGAAGAATTAAGAACAAAAAACACTACAATGGAAGCTGAGGTTAAAGCAGCAAATAACAAATCAGACCAAGCAACTGCTGAACTAGAAGTGAAAAAACAAGAACATGCAGCTGCAATGAAAGCAAGTGAAGCGAAAGTCACTGAAAAAGAAGCAGTCATATTAGACTTAATCAAACAAAACATGTCTAATACACTCGCTCGATTTACAGAGATCGATAGCTCAATTAAAGCAAGCTGTGAAGCATCGCAAAATGAATTAAAAATTCAACAACGAATCTATGAGCAAGAACAAGCTAAAATTGATGCGGAAATGAAGACAGTAAAAACTCGAATTGAAGGATTAAACAATCTACTTGTTGCTGCACCACAACCAGCCGCACTAGCACCCCTTCTTCCTACTACAAAAAAAACTAGTGCTGAGATATTGAAAACGCTTAGAGATGCCTGTGTTGCTTTGATCGGGGAAATAGAAACTGATGCTGCATCACACTACACTAAATCAGCTAGCGACATCACAAAATTAGGCTGGATAAATCAGTTAGCAAATGAGCTTACAAGAAGCGGCTTGACTAATAGTGATTTCTTTACCAAATTCAAAGCATTATTGATCGTATGTTTGGAAAATAAGGATGGAAACGAATGGCATAGATCCTCCTACACGCACATGGGAGGTAAAATTGTAGATTGGTTGGATCAAGACGAATACACAGCAATTCAAGGCTATCTATTTGGTAAAGGTAAATATTACTATAATGCAACCTACTATGAATTAGCTGGCAAATTACGCACTGATAATGATGCCATCGCTGCGGCAAAAACTATCATGGCGAGAGGGGATGATGACAAACTCACTATCGAGCAATTTGGTGAGAAAGCAAATACACAAGCTCTCTTATCTAGCTTCTTGAAGGATGAAGAAAAAATCATTCTTAAACGAGATCAAGCTCAGATTGAATTAGACAGATTAACAGCGCAATCTAAAAAAGATGACTTGGATGAATTAAAAATAAAATTGGCTGATGATCCTAATAAGTTTAAAGAACAAATGGCTAAGATTGCGGAAACTATTACTAAAATTGAACGCAAGATGAAACGAGATGTTCCTCTTAGCCAAGCTAATAGTGATAAGCTACATGAGCATCTAGTTGAATTAGGGAAATTAGAAAAGGATTACCAAGGAATTCTACTTGAAATACGCGGCAACAAAATTAATGTTGATGTCGTGAAAATCAATACTAGATTGACAGAGATTGCAACCAGGCTTGATGTGATTAATCAATCCGTCAGTAACATATTACGCGTATCCGCTGGTTCACAGTTTAAATTGCATGCACAGCCTCAATCGCAGCCCGTCACGCAATCGACTACTACTGGCCACAAACCACCTGCTCCCAGAGGAGGGGGAGACAAAAAATAATACTGGGTACTTTCAAAGCTCCCCCAACAATCTCACCACTGCCTCCGCCAGCAAAGCCGATCTCGTCTTATGCTGGCTTGCAGCCACAGAATCAATCGCATGTAGCAAGGCCCTATCCATCGTAATATTAATTCGCTGCGCTTTGCCTGATGGCACGATGATAGAAATGATTAAGGGGATACAGCCTTTTGCATCAGTTAACTGCATGACTTTATCTAAAGAAGATGGCTTAGGTACACGCTCCCCATCTTCAGCCATTAATTCCATATGAGTGATCAATCCTTCTTTGGCGTTTTTTCTCGCTTCTTCTAGGGTAGCACCCGCTGATCCAAAACCAAGGAAATCAGGAAAAAAAACACTATAGCCATCTTCAACCTTTTCGGCTAAGCCAATATATTCGATAAGCATGATTATTTCTCCTCTAGCTTTGCTTGTTTCAAAATACTGTTTAACAAGCCTTTACCTATCTGTTTTTTTGGATGAGGCACAGTCACAATTCCAGGCTTTTCGCCATGTCTAAAGTGATGATGACTTCCAGTCACTCTAACCTCGTACCATCCATCATCCTCTATTATTCGTATAAGCTCACGACTGCTATAAGTTTTACTCATCTCAAAGCGAATCCTATTGTTAAGTATACACACTTTTGATGTGTTCAGTATAGATAATATGAAATTAGAGTTACGCAAAAAAGCGGAAAAAAGATAGGGGTCAAGTATCTCCGTTTATAAAAACTGATTCAAAATAGGTAGCTTTTACAAATGGAGATACTTGACCCCTTCCTCTCTTAACATTTGAACACTAAGCCGCAGCACCTTCATTATGATTGGAGCCATCAGATAAAAAAATTCTTAGCCCTTTTTCTGCAACGAGATTAAGTAATCTAAGGGATGTTCCTCTTGGATGTTTGTCACCCTGTTCCCATTGTCTTATTGTAGATAGTGTCGTATTTAAAAATTTAGCAAAAACAGGCTGACTAACCTTCTCACGCAAGCGAATGCCCTTAATCTGTCTTGGCGATAACTCCTTTACTTTAGGCAAGCATAGCTCGTCAAATTCTCTCATCGTGATAGCATTGATGATGTTTGCATCGTATAAGCCTTTTGCTGTCTCATGGACAGTTTCTAATATGCTCGGATGTTTTTCTTTCTTTAAATTTCTCATGAAATCACCTCGAATAAGTCGCCATTAACAAGCATTTCTTTTAATTCAATGTCAGTCACATTTAGTAAACGTTGAGAAAGGGGTCAAGTATCTCCGTTTATAAAAACTGATTCAAAATAGGTAGCTTTTACAAATGGAGATACTTGACCCCTTCCTCTCCTAAATTAGCATCAATTAGTCCATGATTTATTTCCTTCGCGGCTCTTATAAGACTCGAATCTGTTAAATCTTCCGAATTAGCCCATTTAGAAAACATTTTATTTTTAAAGATTAACATTTCTATATTGATCCTTTTCTAAGTATAACACTTAGTGGTGCATTTTAAAACACGCTATATGAATATTTTTAAATAAAACAGATATCTTTTTGATTTAATAATGAAAAATAAGAGGATAGTCACAACAAGCAGAGCGAGGAAGGAAAAACACCCACATTCCCAAACGCTCAAAACCCCGGGAATGTGGAATACCGCAATAACTTAAATCTTAGTCTCTTCAAACAACACATGCGCGCCATTTTTGCCCGTCTCGGCATTATAGGCTCGGCGGTCATAGCATTTGAGCTTCAATTTTTCTGTTGTTTTCTTTTTATTCTTACTGGTAGTACGAAAGGTTCCCGTTGGCTTGCCAGCCTTGGTTAAACCTTTGGATAGTAATTTAATTTTATCACGCATGGTGTCAACCCTATTCGATTATTGAGCAATTTGATCTTGTAATTTCATGTCGTTAAGAACAGCTTCAAGCCCATGCTTGTCAATAATACGGATACCACGGGTGCTGACGCGAAGACGTACAAAACGCTTTTGACTTTCCAACCAGAAACGCTTGGATTGCAGATTGGGCAAATAACGACGCTTGGTCTTGTTATTTGCATGGGAAACATGGTTTCCGACCATAGGTCCTTTACCGGTAATTGGGCACTTCTTAGCCATATTATCTCTCTCTCAAATTTTTACTTTGCGATTCAAAGTGTACGAGGGTGCAACTTATACCAGAATCCCCAGGTAAATTCAATGCCTATGAAGGGCATTGATTTATTCATAATTTCACAGATGCAATCTCATCTACTTGCTCAAGAAAATAATCACCGCGCGTTTCTATCATTTTTTTGTATCGCTCAAGGTAATGGCGCTCTTCCTCGTTGCTAGCGATACTAAAAACAGGATTCTTGTTTAAAATCGACAGCAAGGTCGACGCTATACTTTTTAATTGTATTGCAAGATAAAAAGGTGATAATCGGCAGCTTTCAGCAAAATCCGCTAATTGATAGGCTCTAATAGTATCGCCGCCGAAATCATCACCCACTGCCATTGCCATTTCACTTTCAAACTGCGGATACATGTTAATATTAACCAAATCATAAAAGGGAGTAAGCGATAGGCCATATTTCCCCACAAAAAAGCTAATGTTTTTTCCATGCGCATCATAATTGTAAATGAGTAAATTAAATAATATCCAATCTAACATTTTTCTTTTAGTTTCAGCTGGATTCATGCATTGATTTGCGAAGTCAAATAATTTAGCTAGACTTGCCCCATCGCGGATATGAGCCACATCGCGGCCACTACCAAAGTTTCTTTCATATTTATATTCAGGCGGCAAATTCAATGCCTGACAACCATCAATGACATGCCTGCGCATGACTACATTGCTTGTCATTAATTTTCTGTCAAAGCGCTCAACTAACAAAGCTGGATATTTTCCAAAACGCATCAATTCAACATGAGCAACTTGTATACCGCATTGTTTGGCAAGCTGCATGGTCACGTATTCATTGATGACTAAATGCGATAATTTTTGTTTTTCAAATTTTAATATATGTGTAGAAATTAATTTTCCTTCACCAAATCCCATTTGATTGTTTGAAGTAATTGTTACATTTATTTTATCTTGTATGCCAGCCACAGAAAGCCGCGGCTTTCCATCCCAAATAATTAAACTGTATTCATCTCTTTCATCTAATCGCTTTTCAATTTCATCCGCTGTGATAACTCTCAAAGAAGAAAATGTAGGCATTGTTTGATCTGAGGGTAAAAATAAAAGTGATCCAGATGTATCCGCTCCCAAACTGCGAATAATCCCAAATGTATTAGCTTTACTTAAACGTAGATTTGTCACTAATGTTTCTAATATTTCTCCTTCAGGAAACAGATTGCGTAAATAACGCTGTATGTTTGTTGCTGAGATTTCATTGGATAATGGTAAATGAGGTGAAATAGCATAACCGTCCGTTTGCCAATCTTGAGTGTATTGCAAAAATATCTGATCGTCTTGCAAGAATAGGTGAGCAATAATGGTTTCACCTAAATAAATATTTAATATATTCTCATGTCCAATCATCTGCGGCCGCCTCTTCTTCATTGTGCCAAGGTGCAATATAGATTTTTATTCCTAAGGCCGAACAAATCTGCAATATACTCTGCAACTGACTGGTAGGATGTCCATGTTCTATTTTCATAAAAGTTTGTTTTGCTACCCCGCAAAGCGCTGCAGCATCTTCCAAACGTAAGCCGCTTTGTGTACGCCTGGCTTTAATGGCTTGACCTAGCAGGGAGGCAGTGAAGGCTTGTTCTAAAGGGGGATTTTTAAATTTAGTCAGTTTTTTCATAAATCCTATTACCCTAGGTTTATTGATTAAAATAATATCTATTTTGCTTATAATACTAGTATAGTAGGATATTTAATGAATTACAAAGAATCGCGATAATTAATCCTATTTTAATAGGATTAATGGATGGCGCAGAATAGACATCAGAAAAATAACTTAATCCCCTCTCTCAAATCCAGCGAATAAGAAAAACCCAACTCATCCACCGCCTTCTCAACCGCCCCATAAGATGCCCGAATATCCCCTGCACGCGCCTCAGCAAAGCGCAATAGGGCCTTTTTCCCGCCCGCCGCTTCAATATACTGAACTAACTGCAATAGCGTTTGCGCCTGCCCTGTCGCGATATTAAAAACCCCATGAAGCGCCTGTTGCAAGGCGAGCACATTCGCCCTGGCCACATCTTTCACTGAAATAAAATCGCGCGATTGCAGCCCATCACCAAACAAGGTTAACTCGCAACCCTCTTGATAGGCTTGCAAAAAACGGCTGATCACACCGGAATAGGGCGAATTAGGGTCTTGCCCTTCGCCATACACATTAAAATAGCGCAAACCAATACTCTTGATCCCATGCAAACGCCGATATAAATCAGCGTATTCTTCAGCTTCTCTTTTCTGTAAGGCATAGGGTGAGAGCGGCAAGGCCGTCAGGGGCAGATCATCACGACAGGGCAATTCATTACTATCGCCATAAACAGCCGCACTCGATGCATAAACCAAGCGAATAGCACGCTTTGTCTTGCGGATAGCTTCTAATACATGCAAAAGACCCTGCGTATTAACTTGCGAGGAATAAATGGGATTGTCGATGGTAAATGGAACCGAAGCAATGGCAGCAAGATGTAAAACTGCACTGCAATCCCCAAGTAAATCTTCTAAGAGCGGATATTCCAGAATATCGCCTTCAAAAAATTCAAGATTGGGATGGGTCAAGGGCAGGTTTTCTATTTTGCCAGAAAATAAATTATCAAGCACGCATACCTCATGTCCTTGCTGCAAGAGTAATTCAATTGTATGCGAACCAATAAAGCCTGCGCCGCCGGTTACTAATATTTTTGTCATTTTATTCTTGTGAAAAAGCTAGTCTTAATGGTACCCAAGTGCGATACAGGCTAATGCCGATATAAAGCAGGCAATAACCCAGTGATAAGGCCACTAAAAAGTGGTTGGATTCAGGATAAAGCCATAATAAACCTGAGGTGGCTGCTCCCCAAATCACGGTGATCGCAACCATGGTCAAACGTAAATATTTATTATTGGTTAAATAGTCGAGACGAGAAGGATAAATATATTTGATCGGTACAAAACTTAAAACAGCTAATGAAAGTAAGATGATCATGTTAGCGCTCTTACTCATCTGCCAGAAAAATAAATAAAATACGGCAATATTCCAGTAACTAGGGAAGCCTTTAAAAAAGTGGTCTGATGTTTTTGCATCGACTTGAGTGAATTGATAAGCGGAGGCAAAGGTAATTGCCATCACACATAATACGCGCCAATAAGCCGGCAATAAGTTTGTCACCAATAAAAAGAAACAGGGCACGATGGTGTAAGTAAAAAAATCGACGATGTTATCAAGTAAGGCGCCATCAACTTCAGGCACGACTTCTTTGATTTTAATTGCGCGTGCAAACATACCATCCACGGCATCAATCACGATGGTTGCGCCCATCAGCCAAAAAGCCAGAATGAAATTCTGTTGATAGATTGCAAGCAAAGCCAATAATCCAACAAAGGCACCACATGCAGTGAAAGCATGGATTGACCAACCAAGAACACGGTGTAATAGACTAACTCGTGCTAAATATACATTAGCCACACTTTAACCCTCATTTTCGAGCGAAAAAAAACCACAAGACAGCTGCACCAGACAGCCCAGATAAAATTGAACCCACCATGACGCCCAATCGCACGCCAGATAAACAACTCGTCTCGCCTGCTAGGGAAAGAGTACCAAGAAACAAGCTCATAGTAAAACCAATACCACAAAGAAGAGCGACGCCATATAACTCAAACCAAGAGGTAGATGCCGGTAATTTTGCCGCTTTCAATTTAATTAATAGATAGGAAAAACCAAACACACCCAGTTGCTTGCCAAAAAAAAGCCCTAAGACAATGCCCAATGTTACCCCGCCAGTGACCGTATCCCAAGTTAGGCCATAGAAAGAAAAACCCGCATTGATCAAGGCAAATAGGGGCATGATGAGGTAGACAACCCAAGGGTGTAGAGCCGATTCCAAACGATGCGCATTAGGAATCAATAGGGCAAGCAAGACACCTGATAAAGTCGGATGCACACCAGCAAGTAGCAAGCTTATCCAGAGTAGAGCGCCCAATAATAAATAAAATGCTAGGCAGCGAATGCCAAATCGATTTAATAAAAATAAGGTCACTAAGATCAACATGGCGATCACCGACCAAAATAGCGACAAACCATTTGAGTAAAAAAATGTGATGATAAGAATGGCGCCAATATCATCAAAAATAGCTAGGGCCAACAAAAACAATTTTAGCGCGACTGGAACACGGCGTCCAAATAGAGATAGAACGCCCAAGGCAAAGGCGATATCGGTTGCAACCGGTGTTGACCATCCCTGAAGTGCAATCGTATTGCCGTAATTAATGGCGATATAAATGAGCGCAGGCACGAACATGCCGCCAAT
>JABDDF010000020.1 GCA_013287745.1 Gammaproteobacteria bacterium | reverse complement strand
ACTTTTATGATTATGGGAGACAAATGCACGAGACGCTGTAGTTTTTGCGATGTTGCCCATGGTCGGCCAGACCCGCTTGATCCTAATGAACCTGCACATTTAGCCAGCACCATCGCAAAAATGGGCTTGCGCTATGTCGTTATTACTTCTGTTGATCGAGATGATTTGCGTGATGGCGGCGCCAGCCACTTCACAGCTTGCATCAGCGCTGTGCGCGCACAAAATCCAAGCATTAAAATCGAAGTATTAGTACCAGATTATCGCGGTCGTATGGCTATCGCTTTGGAAGCAAGCGCCTCTGCCTTGCCCGACGTTTTCAATCATAATATCGAAACCGTGCCGCGTCTTTACAAACAAGCTCGTCCAGGCTCTGACTACGCACATTCTCTGCAATTACTGCAAGAATTTAAAAAACGCTATCCAGCCATTCCGACAAAATCAGGAATTATGTTAGGATTAGGCGAAACCAACGAAGAAATCATTCAAACATTAAAAGACTTGCGTGCACATGAAGTCAACATGGTAACCCTAGGTCAATACTTACAACCTAGCCGCTATCATATGCCTGTTTCACGCTATGTCACGCCAGAAGAATTCAAACAATTTGCAGACACAGCGAGGGACTTAGGTTTTAGCAATGTGGCTAGCGGCCCGCTTGTCCGCTCTTCCTATCATGCCGATAAACAAGCTGCGGGTGAGGAAGTAATTTAAAAGCGCCGTGAATATGTTTTAAGGATAAAATCTTCATGACAGATATCGTGAATCCCTTGTTACAATGGCTCAATGCCAATCCAGAATGGGCAGGTTTTGTGACCTTCATTATTTCAGCTGCAGAATCTGTTGCTATTATTGGCACCATTATCCCTGGTTCAATCACCATGACAGCCATTGGCACCTTGGCCGGTGCTGGTGTCATTCCATTGTGGCAAACCATTATCTGGGCCATCTTAGGTGCTGTGGTCGGTGATAGTATCAGTTATTGGCTGGGTTATTATTTCAAAGATAAATTACGTAACTCTTGGCCCTTTCGTGATAATCCCAGTGTATTAGGAAAAGGTGAATCCTTCGTTCACCGCTATGGCGTGATGAGTGTTTTCATAGGGCGATTTGTGGGCCCAGTGCGCGCCTTGGTTCCACTCGTTGCTGGGATGCTTGGCATGAGACCCATGCATTTTACTATTGCCAATATCGCATCAGCCATTGGTTGGGCTCCCGCTTACATGCTGCCAGGCATCTTATTAGGTGCTGCTTCTTTAGAACTTCCGCCTGATATTGCCATTCATGCCATGTTGACTCTGCTATTAATTGGTTTATTCATCGTCTTATGCATTTGGATGCTTTATAAATTATTACAATTGATTAGCAACCAAACAGAACAATTTCTCAATAATCTCTGGGAAAAATTAAAAAAATCACGCCATTTTCATCTCACCACTGTGATTTTAAATCACCATGATGAATCCCTGCATCATGGTCAATTAACATTAGCTTTTTATTTTGTATTAACCAGTTTGCTATTTTTAGCACTGGCTTTATATGTCAAATTAGTTGGGCCTCAGCATATTTTTATCAACAATGCTGTGTTTCATTTTTTCCGCGGCATACGCTCGCCCATTGCTGATAACAGCGTCATTGCCATCACCCTGCTTGGACAAAAAGAAATTATTCTGCCTGCCTTACTGGTATTCTTTGCGTGGTTGCTCTGCAGCAAACGTGTGCGCGCAGCCTTTCATATCTTAGCACTTGGTGTATTAGCCGCAGGCAGTGTCTTTGTCATTAAACATGTAGTCGCATCACCTCGTCCTTGGGGAATTTTTCATAATTCAGATTCTTTTTCCATGCCAAGTGGTCATGCCGCACTAACAGCTACTGTTTACATGGGGATCGCTTTCATGATTGCCATCCCTCTGCCGCGTCAACATCGCAAATTCATTTACTATCCCGCTGCTTTTTTAGTTTTTATTATCGGCATGTCGCGTTTATATTTAGGCGCACATTGGTTCACTGATGTGCTTGCTGCCTGGTTATTAAGTGCTGCCCTGCTCATGTTAGTGATCCTTTCCTATAATCGACAATACGAAAAACCCTTGCGTCTGCGCTATCTTTCGCTCGTCTGTCTATCTGCATTTATCATTTGCTATGGCATTTATTATCAGCGAAACATGGCACAATTATCGATTGATTACGCACAAATCGATTGGCCGACTGCGACTATCTCATCAAAGGAATGGTGGAATACTGACGGCAATATACCGGGTTTTCGCGTCAGTCTTTTTGGTTTACCCTCTGAACGTATTAACTTGGAATGGGTTGCTGACTTAGACAAAATCAGACAAAGTTTATTAGCTAATGGCTGGATCAAGCCGCCAGCACGTGATTTCATTAGCACGCTGCATCGTGTCACTGGCATTCAAAGCACAGCTTATTTACCCTTAGTCTCGCCAGAATATTTAGATAAAAGACCTGCACTCATTTTAGTAAAACCAACTAGTGACCAAAAAACTTTGTTGGTATTACGTTTATGGGCTTCTAATCGCAGCATCAAAGAAAACGGCAAGCCTTTATGGGTGGGCACACTGGGTATGATTCCTCGCTCCTATGGCTGGCTCTTTCGCAAACATCGTAATTTTGAGCTTAATCCTGCTTATATTTTTCAAACAAAGCATACTGCATGGAACACGAAAATGATTAGCATCAATGTGCCCTTGCATTCAAACAAATCGATTGAACAATCTATTATACTCATCAAAGAAAAGGAGTAAGGGCTATGTCAGCTGCCTTAATCGAACTCGCATTATTTGCTTCAAAAACAATTATTATTTTTGCCTTTATTCTTTGTGTACTCATTGTATTTTTTGCATTGGCTGCCAAAAATAAATTACAAGCGCGTTTATCTATTAAAAATCTCAATAAAAAAGCTGCTGAAAATACCGCCCTACTCTTGGAAGAAATTTCTCCCAAGCAATTCAAGCAATTTTGCAAAGATCGAAAAGCAGCAAAAAAGGCTATTGCAAAGCAAGCATCACCAGCCAAGCGTATTTATGTTTTAGATTTTAATGGTGATGTTAAAGCATCTGCGGTAGAAGCCTTGCGCGAAGAAATTACGGCCCTATTGCATATTGCTACACCTCAGGATGAAGTCCTGCTGCGTTTAGAAAGTGCGGGCGGCATGGTGCATAGTTATGGATTAGCTGCAGCTCAATTACTACGAATTCGTGCCAAACATATTCCCTTGGTTGTTGCCATCGATAAGGTTGCAGCAAGCGGCGGCTATCTTATGGCCTGCGTTGCTAATCGAATTCTTGCCGCACCCTTTTCCATTATTGGTTCTATTGGTGTTGTAGTGCAATTACCGAATTTCCATCGTTATTTACAAAATAAACAAATTGATTTTGAGCAGCATACTGCAGGTGAATTCAAACGCACGATTTCCTTGTTTGGAGAAAATACGGAAGAAGGACGAGACAAATTACAGCATGAAATTAATGATATTCACCAACTGTTTAAAAATTTAATTGTTACGCATCGTCAGCAAATCGATATCAATAAGGTGGCTACCGGTGAACATTGGCTGGGTGAGCAAGCATTGGGATTGCAATTAGTCGATGAAATTCGCACGAGTGATGACTATCTTTTTGAACAAGAAAAAAATGCTGATCTGTATTCTATTGAGTACAAAATGAAAAAATCTTTTATGAGTAAATTCTTTGCTGGCGCACGTATGTTACAAGAAAAATTATTATCTTTTCGATTTCAAGCATGAATAGAGAGTTAACTATTTTATTGCAAGCCATGCGCAGTGCTGGTGCTGCCATCGAAAGCATTCGCCGACGAAATATGCGCGTTACCGCAAAAGCAAATCAAAGCCCTTTAACTGAGGCTGATTTGGCTGCCAATGACATTTTGAAAACACATTTACTCGGGCATTTTCCTCATGATGGTTGGCTGTCAGAAGAAAGTGTAGATGATATAAGCCGCCTTGATTGCGAAAGAGTGTGGATTGTCGATCCTATCGATGGCACCAAAGAATTTATTAAAAATATACCTGAATATGCTATTTCTGCCGCCTTGGTTGTCGAACATAAACCAATCTTAGCTGCGGTTTATAATCCAGCCACAGAGGAATTATTTTATGCTAGCAAAAATCAAGGAGCTTGGTTAAACCAAGAGCGCATTACTTGTGATAAGAGCGCTAGCGAGCCATTGACGATACTCGCGAGCCGTACAGAAGTCAGTGAAGGCCGATGGGAACCTATTAAAAAAAATCATCATATCAAAGAGACTGGTTCCATCGCCTACAAACTGGGCTTGGTCGCTGCAGGCCGCGCTCAAGCTACTTTTAGTTTAACGCCAAAAAGTGAATGGGACATAGCGGCGGGCGTATTGCTCGTCACAGAGGCAGGCGGTATTGCGAGCGATCTAGCTGGCCAAGCCTTTCTTTTTAATCAAAAAAATGCGTTGGTGAATGGGATTGTGGCTGCGGGTTCTCTTATCCACTCCACTGTTTTGCGGATGGCTATGGTAAAATAAGCGAATGGGGTTAAGGTTTACTTGGCCCTCACCCCCTGCCCCTCTCCCCTCGCAAAAAGCGCTCCGGGAGAGGGGAGAGATCTGAATTTTCTCCTCGAAGTAACTTAGGACGCTCCCCTCTCCCGGAGCGCTTTTTGCGAGGGGAGAGGGGCAGGGGGTGAGGGCCATTACAACTAACAAAGGAGACTACCATGAAATCAGTACTTCCTTACTCACTTCTTCTCATCGCCATTCTTGCTTCTCCACTAAGCCAAGCGGCCGATCAACCCATGATCAGTAAAAATGTTCATGTCATGAAAAATGCCACAGCGGCTCAATGTACTAGCAGTTATCGCGGCACAGCCAATCCTGACGTGACTCAATACAATACCGCGCTGGGTCAAACAGATGCTGTGGGTGCAGCTGTGCGCTCCTGTTCTGGCTGCGCTATTGATCCCGCTTCACATGATTGTGTATGCCGAACTTGTTTTGCTTATTCGAATTGATAAACCCTTGGAGCTGGTGCAAGGGTTTACGAACCTTCACTTTCTTAGTGCGAAAGCCGTGGTAGCAGACAGCGCCTCAAGTTTGCGCTCAAGTAAATTTGCCACTGCAAAAAACTCCAACTCTTTTGCTTTCACCAAAAGATGGCCTAACTCTTCTATCATGACTGGCGTATTTCGATAAAAAGTAAGTAAATGCTCCACCACCTTATGATAGCCAAATTTAACAGCAAGACTAAGCACCGTGTGATTTTTTGCGTCTGTGGCCAGCAGTGTTTTATCAAGCAGGTCCTCTTGAAAATCATTTGTCAGTAACTGCAGTACTTCTAAATGCCCATAATGCGCAGCGCTTATCAATATTTCTGAACAAAAAGCAAAAAATTCTTCCCGTACGCCAAAATTTTGTGAATATGCAAGAAAGAGACAGTTTAACATCGCCGCATTATTTTGAAGAATAGCTTCTTTACAAGCTACTTTAAGATTATCTCTATTATGCAAGCCTAATGACAAGCATTTATCCACACTGTCTTTCATGCCTTTTTGAGCCGCCATTTCAAGAACAGAATCTTCAAATTCGAAAGTATTCAATTTAATTCTATCAAAAAGATAGTCAGCAAGCTCACTGTCTCTGCATCTGATTGCATGATATAAAAGTTTATTCTGAACCTTATCTTTAAATGTTGAAATGCGATCTCCGAGCACTTCATTCATAGTTAATTGATATTGGAACATTAAAAATCGGAATAAGTGAATATAGCCCTCTGCAATTAAAGATGCAAAGAATGGCAACTCCTTCCGATTTTTATTGCAAAGTGTTTTGGCTTGCTCATGAGTAAGAGCAAACAAAAATTCAAATTGATGATAGAAAAACTTATTCCAGCATATTTCCTCATCATTAAAAATTGCCTGTGCATATATGCGATCTAGCAAATAATCTGTGCTAGTATAATTTTTAAAATATAAATCTGGGCAGTAAAAGATAACGGGGATTTGGCCGCCAGAAATAGGATAGCCTGCTGCATGGGCACGATAAGTGAAATAGTCCGCATAAGCCTTGGCAAGCAATCTGCTTTCGATATTATCACTACCAATAAAAGAAGATATTTTGATGGGCTGTTTTTTATTTAATAAGCCAATTCTGCCCAGTGGTTCACTATAGCGTTCTTTTCCCTTTCTTATCGCCTCATCATATTCCTGCAATTCATTATTAGAAAATAAATTATGTTTATGACTACTGGTATAATAAGTTTCTGCCTTAACCCCTGTTTTAAAAGTATAGTGTCTATTGGTCGTATCGACATCATGAGTAAATAATCGGCGTGTCAGTAAAATATGATCGGGATGAAAAATAAATCCAGCTAATAAATTTTCTCTATTTGTTTCACCAAACAAGGAGGGAAACATATCGGGAAAACCTTTTGTAAGAGACTGTGCCTTTGTAAAACCAGCCTTTTCTTCTTCACTGTGTAGAGATGTTTTTTGCGGAATACTTTGATGGCAAATATCACGTCTAGTAAACACACCCTGCCCTGTCACAGTGAAAGGACGCTTCCAGCCCAAGCGCTTATTATATCGTATGTGTGGATCAACTAATTCATCAATGAATTGAAAATAATAATTATTTTCATCACCGCGAATAGTCTTCAAATAAAATGCATCTTCTGGCAAATGGCTCGCTGCATTTTTTCTTGAGAGTGATCTTAACTTGTCCCATTGATCTGAAAAAAGAAGAAATTCCTTATCTTCTTTTACATCAGTATCATAGATAGTCGGATCCTTGTATCCCAGTAATTGTTTGATACCTAATAAGCAAGCCTCTGCATTTTCCTTCGTATCAAATGACAGAATCAAATTTTCACTGTTCTTTGCAAATTTTAATTGAGCCACTTCCTTTAGATAGCGATGAAACTCAGACAATAAAAGGTCAAGATTATCTTGTTCAACACAATTTATTATTTCAGGCATCGTGATAGCGGCAAGATAATATTGTTTTAATAGAGGAAAATGTTCGAGAGTTGCTAATTGCAAGGCATAGGCATAAGGTGCCTGTTCATATTTTTGTTTTAATTGAGGTTGATTAGGATCGCGTGTTGCGGGAATGCCAGCGACGAGCACAGTATCTACGAATTTAATTTCACAAGGATGTTTTAAATCATGCTGGTAGGCAATAAAGGCGCGAATCTCTATTAATAAATCGAGCAAGGGTTTGGTATAGGGACGATTGTCATCATAATGATCCGCATCATTATACAAATTAACTTGATACAAGTGAGGAACTTCTAATTCACTTAAATACTGATATAAATCCATTAATTCCAATTGCAGCGATCTTTTACTGCGCATAATATCCGCGCTATCACTGCCTTGAAACAGCATTTGTGATATCACATCTTGTATTTGTTGATGGCTAATACAAGGTGAAAAACGCTGAATAAATTCTTCTGAAATACCTGCCAGTCTTAAAAATTTTTCCAAGTTGCGCCTGCTTATTTGCTCCCATCGATCGTCATTCTTATCATTTTTTCTAGCACAGTCATGAAATAATCCAGTCAATTGAAGCAGAGTGATTAAATGCCTATCCATTTTATCATCTTCAATAGTTAGATTAAGACTACGTAAAAAACCAAGCAAAATGGGAATATAAACGGCAACACGACTGGCATGTTGCACACCATGGCCTACTCTTTCAACTGGTAAGGCATAGAGATCTTCTTTATGGGGATCTGGTTTCTTATCATAAAGGCTTTCACGAGAATCAAAGGGCTGAAGATAGTAGGCTTCAAAAATAGCTTGAGCAATCAGGGGAAGATGATCTGCGATATAATCTAGTTTCTCTTCTGTCGTCGCTAAATAGGATATTTTTTTTGCCAGTCTATTGAGCATGATTTTTTCGTTCCTCGGTGTGTGTGATTTAGTTTTATCGTGATGCGATGTTTGTCGTTGCTCGAATGTTCGTTGCTGTAAAAAGGTCCGTCGTTGCGAAGGCGTTCGTCGTTGCGAGGAGCGCTTTTTGCGACGAACACCTGCTCAACGACGAACGCCTTCGCAACGACGAACGCTTCCGCAACGACGGACCTTTTTACAACAACGATCACCTACACAACAACCCTACCCTAAATAAGCAACCTATTCTCACCACTCTCCTCACTGCCAAAAACCTTATCAGATAAATTCTGTGCGGTTTCCGTCTGTGCAGCATGATGATAGAGAAGACTTGCACATGCGACTGCAAAAACGCTAGTCGCAGCAACGATATTGTCTCTCGTCGCTACTGCGCAATCGATAGCAGTCTCTGTCAATTTGCTAGAAGCACCAGAGACCATGCCATTAAGACAACTCCCCGTCAGTGAACTATTATCATAGTATTCCTTGCAAACCGCATTCAGTTGTCTAAAATCAGGAAATTGACTACCACAGGCTTCGAGTACACCATTCTTGGTTAAATTGCTAATGAGAGAAGCAGTCGATTTGAATCCATCTCGACAAGCTTCTAAATTGGGAATACTTGTTTCTAAGCTACATGCATTAGCAATATTTTCCGATGTAGTTGCAGGACTAAGCGCTTGTACTGCTTTTACTAGGGCTAAAAAAATGCCATATAAAAATATCACTGAGAGAATCAATTTTATTATTTTTTTCATCGAGTTCACCTTTTATAATTAATTTGCAACAATTTCAGTCTTCACTTTTTAAATCTGAATTTATCTTGTGTTTGATATTGTGCTTTCGGCAACAAATCATACAATTCAAAAATTCGCTCGCATAATTCCTTTGGCAAGACGGCTAAGTGCGCTTGCTCTTTTTTCCATGCCATAAAAAATTCACGCTTTCTTTCTTTATCTCGTGGATCTTCTATAAATACTTCAAAAAGCATTTGTTTTAAAAATTCAGCATTTGAATAGGCATCAGGAAGGCGCGCATTTTTAGCCTCGACATGAAAATCACGACCTCCCATATCACCAAGCACTTCTCTCATGATGACATCATATTGTATACCCTTGACTAAGGTTACCGTGGAAGGTTTCTTGTGACAATCCCATACATTATCTTGGACGACAGAGGTAGGTAAATTTTTGGCACATGCTATACCTTTATCAGCAGCCGCTTCGCGTATCCATGTCTTGGTTTCTTCATCTAGCAAATTTTGAAATTCACCAGCATAATCAATTATAGCATCTACTGCCTCAGCCAAAGCATTAATCTGTATTTCTATTAATTTACTTGTCTTCGTTTTATTAACTTTATCAAGCATCAGATAAATAATATTTTTTGCCAGGTCCTTTACACTGCTCTCACGCACACGTACTCTGTCAAAAAATCGTGCGGCACTCATATCTCACCTCATTTCGTTGTAAAAAATTCTACTTATTTTCCATTCGCATAGTTGCCGCCTTCTTCACACTTGGCCGATATTCTGCCCATGTCAGCACATGCTTTTCCTGTTCTGTCGATGTTTCCTTTGCTTCATCAAGTGCTGGATAGGCACGCGGGATAATAAAAGATTCTTTTGCCATAGTCACTAATTTTATGCATCTCAAACCATGACCTAATTTACAATGACCTCGTTCTGCAGCAATAGCAAGAACAGCCTGATTGAATGCTTCATTATCACTTTCTAATGAATTGAAATCTTCATCCGGCAGACAGGGCAATTCCTCTAAATAGCGGCGATCATCATCTTCTTCAACATAATAAAACATTCCCTCAGCCTCATCTTCCTTATATAAATACAACTGATGAAAATCAGATGATTGATAATATTCATTTTCTGCTGCTGTCATGAGGAAAATTTTAGCACCTTCACCTTCATAGGCGATAACAACCTTGGCCAAGCAGGTTCCTCTGATCGTTAAGCAAACGGGGCCTTTTCTATGTGCTCGATGACCACTTATTTCTGCATCACCAAAACATGAAAGAACGCTAAGGTCCTCTTCATCGGGTATGCTCTCATTCAACAAGGCTTCTCTTTCAAAAGGATCCAAGGTCATGATTTGTTCTGTAAAATTAAGATAGGCACTAAAGGCTTGAGCATTTTGCGAATCATCATAATTCCATGAAAAACCAATATCAAAAATAGCTTTATTTAAATATTCACGCAAAAATGCAATAGCACGCGGCGTAGTATGCAGATTGACCGAGCAGTTAATTCGAACTTGGTCAATCAATTTTCGAGCATGGGGATGAGCGCAGATTTCAAATATTTCGTCTTGAGTAAAAAACTTGCCCGTATAAGGATGGATAAGCATTCGGGTTGAAAAATATTGCTGACAGATCCATTGCAAATGCACGGCATGACCCGATTGCAAGGTAAGCAAATATTTGAGAGGAATATAGGAAATGGAATTACTCGCTCCTTCTAACATCCAAGTATTAGCATGTTCTTCAGAAAGCTGAAACGCTGCCAAACTATTTGATGGAAGAAAATGCTGATTATCAGACATCAATAATTCATAATGCTGTACGATACGCCCTTGTTTACGAAAATGCAGCGCTAATATTTCAGCCATGACAATATAAACGCTGATTTCACGCGAGGGTTCATGTTGGCAATAATGCGCAACTGCCTGCTCTTCTCCCAAATCATCGACTAACTCATGCCAGCGAGTTTTTAACATATTACACAATTTCGTGATATCAACTTCATCAAGATAGAAATCCTTTTGGTGATCATGCTTAGCTTGTATCTGCAGCAATAATTTTTCTATCCTTGTCAAATAAGCATTAAAAAATTTATGAATTGAAGTTCGCTCGAGTTTAATTTTATCGCCCTGTGTCGTTTTTTCTACGCTTTGTACTTCCAGATGTAAATTCGTTCTTTCTGTTTCTGTCACAGAAATTGTTCTAGTCCGCTTTGCGGCTTCCTCTGCTAATCTGATAAATTCTGTGATTTCTGCAAAACTTAATTGTGATTTATCTGCCTGACAAAATTGTCTAGTACGTAATAAGCTAGCAACAATTTTCTGAAATATATCGTCGGAACTAAATATTTTGTCTTCATCTTCAATAGCTGCATCAATGATTTTTCTTAGCGCGTTTAATTGTCTTGACTGCAATTGTGCATCATCCGCATAGCCAAGATGATTGATCAATTGAATCATTGCCAGAATCAAGCTTGGTGTTTTTACTAGCCAAAGTGTCGGATTTAACAATTTATATGAAAAAGTACTTTGACTATACCAGTAGCTGATGCACTGCAATAATAAGGAAGTTGTCAAATCGACTTGATAGGTCGCGGGCAATTCTTTCACTTCTTCTAAGACAAGCAAACTTGGTTTAGCTGTAATGACATATAAGGGCGGCGGGGAAGATAAAGTCATTTTCTGTTTAATATCATCATCAATTTCCCTTGCCATTTCTTCAGTTAAAATAAATTCAGTCTGAATATGTAATAAATTACAAAATAGGGAACGCAGCAAAGCTGTGTTTGAGCCTGGCTTCACCTCGGCATAATAGTAATAATTTTTATATATTTCGCTGCAAAAAATGCGAATACTAGCAAAAAATTTATCCTGAATTTCTTGAAAAGATTGCTCAAAAGTTTGGTTTGATTGATGGCAGATTTGCAAGATACTACTAGGTGTCAAATCAAGTTCAGCCATTTTACGCTCTAAAGATCGCAGCTTTTTTTCGACGAAAATAAATTCTTGTATTTTTGCTTGGCTTGCAAGTTTCTTTTTGATCTGATTAATAAATTCTAAACTATGCTCAATATTATTTTTGAGTATTGTGCAAGACACATAGTAGGACAGGGAAGCATGACTGACCAGCGCTTGAAACCAACACAGAAAATCTTCACCGAGAGGCGTATATGCTCCATTCGACAGCATATAATTGAGACAAAAATCCGAAGAACAATTAGATTCACGATCATCCGCGTGCAAATAATAATGTATTAACTTGATGGCCGTACCTGATTCATTGCTTGATGAAAAAATTTCCCCTGCATTGGCAAATGTCAAATAATCCTTATTGCTAATAAAAATATTCTTCGCATATCTCATATAGCTGGATTCCAAACTTGCTCGCAGCTTAGCTCGTATCGCTATTTGCATTTCTTTTACATAATCATAGTTATATTCAATTGGAATTTGTTCATCTAAGTCATAGACGTCAAAGATAGAAAGAGGAAGGGAAATTTCATCTTCAACAGAGATTGGATTTCCACCTAACCGTTCCCGCCAGAATTCGCGGTTTTTCTTGGCCTTTTCGCACAAAACTGAAGAATAAAAAAGGCCAGCAGTATAATCATTAATAAGATCAGGCGATAATTCTGCAATGCTTAATACACTGTCATCTAGCATGAGTTGATCATCTTGCAAGATGACTAAGGGTCGATTTGTGGTGCAGCTCACAAAAGCATCCCTCAAGGTCATAGCAGAACAAGGACCACAATCTCGTTCGTGCAGCATTTGCACCTTGTTACTGCTACTTAGCCCGCCATACACCAATTCTTCATCATCGAAAATATCTGAAAAAATAGAATCGAGTTTTGCTCGTAGAGGATAAATAAGAGGTGATGCATCCACGATGAGAACTTGTACCTGATTATTTTGCTTGCCATGAATGAAATAGGGAAAATATAACCTAGCTTCTAGATTGATCATGCCACAGAAAATAATCGCTTTATTATTAGATGAGGCATCAATTGCAATTTGTTCTTTGACACAAGCCCTGATATCTCTTTTAAAATTTTCATGACGGTAATAATTTTCATCATTTTTGCCAGTGACATCAAAGAGCATGTAGGAAGCTGAAGGCATCAGATAAAACCAATAGGAATTTGTACGAATGCTAGCTCGCCTTCCATCATATTGCTTGATTCGATTCGCCATCAAATGATGAAATTCGGCATATAGATTTTGTTCGATCGCATAAATGGTCAATTCATCATATTGATCTAAATCAAAGTGATTTAAGCCTTTATCTTCTAAGCGCTGTAGATTGAATTCCCCGCTATATTCGTCTTCACTTGAATGAGATTCGCTATCATTAATTCCTATATTTCTCGCTCCGGACATACCAGCCCTTATATCTCAACATATTGCCAAGCATGCGTAATGATTTGCGCCAAATCAGCCTGCGCCTGCCATTTTAACTCCCGATACGCCAATTGGGCATCCGCAACCAAGATCGGCGGATCACCTGCGCGCGCCTGTCCTTCGATGATAGGAATGGAATGCCCCGTAATTTGCCTCACTTTATTAATCACTTCTAACACCGTGTAACCATGCCCCAAGCCTAAATTGCAAATCAAATTTCGTTTTTCTGCGAGCAAGATATTTAATGCCGATAAATGCGCCGCACAAAGATCATCAACATGAATATAATCACGCACACAAGTGCCATCTATCGTGGGATAATCCACGCCAAATACTGTGATATTTTTCCGTTCGCCTCTTGCCACTTGTAATAAGAGAGGAATCAAATGCGATTCTGGCTGGTGACATTCGCCTATTCTTGCTTCTGCATCCGCGCCTGCCGCATTAAAATAACGAAGGATGGCATAATGCAATTTCCCTTGCTGCGCGAGATCTTGAATGATTTGTTCAATCATTAATTTACTGCGGCCATAGGGATTGATGGGATTTAGAGGATGGGCTTCATTGATAGAGGCTGCATTAGGCAAGCCATAAACAGCAGCTGTTGAAGAAAAAATTAAAGTTTCTATTTGATGTTTTTGCATAGCTTCAAGCAGAGTGATGGTGGCAGCCACATTATTTTTATAATATTTGAGCGGATCTCTGACGGATTCTCCTACTTCAATGCAGGCGGCAAAATGCATGACGGCAGAGAAGGAATAGCGGGAAAATAAATTGGACAATAAAGCAGCGTCATTCATATCGCCAACAATTAATTCTGCGTCTAAGACAGCTTCACGATGACCGGTCGATAAATTATCAAGGACGATGGGTTGATAACCAGCTGTTTTCAAATGCAAAAGCATGTGTGAGCCGATGTAGCCAGCACCGCCGACGATTAAGATGGGCTGCATAATCCTTCCTTGTGTGAGGGGTGCTTTTATTTTAAGCCTAAGATGTTGGATTGCAAGGGGAAATTTTATAAGGCAAAACTTAAAGCCATCTTATGCTAATTAATAATATTTTAATAAAACCGTGCTAATCTAGCCGCTTACTTCATATTAGAGACGAGGAAATAAATATGTCAGATACTAGATCAGTGCTATTACAGCTTTTAGCGAGTGAAGTTGAATCTTATAGTCAGTTAGGCAGCGGATGTTCATCAATGTTCTATTTTATTGGCGATACGGGACGTGATAGAGCGGCAATTTATGCAGCCAAATTAGCTGGCAAAACCATGACCGATCTTACAGACGAAGACTTAATTGCCGAAGTGCTTGTAGATCTTTGTAGTGGCGATTTTGGAACTAGCAGACGCTTGCGTTCTATGGTAGCGAATGTATTGGCACTGCATGCAAAACTTGATTACACTGAGACATTAAGTAGAACTAATGAGCTTCTCTCGGGAACAGTAGACCCTTATAAATCTGCACCTGAAATACGAAATGATGAGCAGGCAATGACTGAGGCTAAGATCATGCTTCTTTGTGAAACATACCGTCGAGAGTTTAAAGCAAGGCTTGAGCTTAGAAACACTGGGTCTGGTATAGAAGTAGGTAGTGACGTTGAGACGTTGACTGAACTAGGACGTGAGGGTGATCCTGATGCGCTTATCCACGAAACAATAAAAATGGGTAAGAGCGTTTTATAACAATATAACAATCAAAACCTAGTTTGGGTTAATGCGAAGTGCACTAACCCAACGCTCAAATCAATCAATGATCCTATTGCTCATCACTCTGCCTAAGTCTCCTTCCCAGTAGCAATTATGGCCCTAAAGCCATAAAACAAATTTATAGCTGTAGAGCTATAAATTGACTTTATGGCTCTACAGCTATAAAATTAATACATACCCCTGAAAAAGAGATCGCATAAATGGAGCAAATTATCTTTTCACCCAAATCACTTGGCAGCGCCCTCAAACGTCAACGCAAAATAAAAAATCTTAGTCAAAATGAAGTAGGTACGCCCTTTAAAATTGACCAAACCACTGTCTCCAGCATAGAACAAGGCGCTTCTGGTACGCGGCTTGAAACCCTATTTCGCATGTTGGCAGCGCTTGATCTTGAAATGCTTATAAGACCAAAAAAACCCATCAAAACTAAGAAAGGAGACAATTGGTAATGGCGCGGAAAAAGCAATATCAAGACTTATATGTCTATATGAATGGCGTCTCTGTAGGCAAATTATCCCGAGAATCTACAGGCCAACTCATATTTAGCTATGATCACGAATGGCTGCACTCGAATAATAGCCGCCCCATCAGTTTATCCATGCCTCTCACAGAAATACCTTACAAGGGTCAAGTGGTCGAATATTTTTTCGATAATTTATTGCCTGATAGCGCATTAATTAGGGAACGCATTCAGGCCCGCTTTAATGCACCATCAAAAAAATGCTTCGATTTACTATCATTTATTGGAAAAGACTGTGTGGGTGCATTACAATTATTAACACAAGAAACAAAGAGTCATGTTAAAAAAATTCAAGCTGACCCCATAGACAATACAAGTATTGCAAGACTTTTAAAACATTATCAAACTGCTCCACTTGGCATGGATAGAGAATTTGATTTCCGCATCTCCATTGCTGGCGCTCAAGAAAAAACGGCCTTACTATGGTATCAAAATAAATGGCATTTACCGCATGGTGCAACGCCAACAAGTCATATCATTAAATTACCCATTGGCGTGATCAAACATTCAGGTCTTGATTTATCTGACAGCGTTGAAAATGAATGGCTTTGTCTGCAAATTTTATCTGCTTTTAATTTAGCTGTTAATCAAACACAAATAATAAAATTTAATGACGTTAAAACCTTGGTAGTAGAGCGATTTGATAGACGCTTTGCAGACAATGGACAATGGCTAATGCGTTTGCCGCAAGAAGATTTATGCCAAACATTGAGTGTTCCATCTGCTTTAAAATATGAATCAAACGGCGGCCCTGGCATTCAAGACATCATGCGTATTTTGCAAGGATCGATAGAAGCAGCCAATGACCGTAAAAATTTTATGAAATCCGTATTTTTATTTTGGATGCTAGGCGCAATTGATGGCCACGCCAAAAATTTTAGTATTCATATTGAAGCTCAAGGCCGTTATCGACTCACTCCTTTGTATGATGTGATTTCAGCCTATCCCTTAGTTGCTAAAAAACAAATAGAACAGCAGAAATTAAAAATGGCCATGTCGTTAAAAGGAAAAAATCGTCATTATTTATGGAACAATATTCAGCCACGCCATTGGTTTGCCATGGCTGAAAGATGTCAATTCCCGGCAATCGTGATGCAGGAAATTATTGATGAGGCATGCGATACAGTGGATAGTGTTATCAACCAGGTAAGTAAAATATTACCGCCACATTTTCCCCCGCATATTGCTAAACCCATATTTTCAGGAATGCGTCTGATTCGAGATAGGTGTAAGCAGTAATAACTTCAGCCTATCTCAGACAATCTGGAAAGCAGCCAGGTGTAGGCCATTCAGAGCAACAAGCCCCTCCTGCAAATGCAGTGTTAGCCAGAAAAAAAGCAAATAACCCAATAAATAGACATTTTTTCATAGTAAGTTCCTTTTTATGAAAATGAAAAGAATGAGCTGAGGAAAAATCAAGCGTCCCCAAGGGGATTCGAACCCCTGTTACTGCCGTGAAAGGGCAATGTCCTAGGCCTCTAGACGATGGGGACGTTATAAACAACGTCTTATGGAGCTAGCCGGGATCGAACCGGCGACCTCTTGCATGCCATGCAAGCGCTCTCCCAGCTGAGCTATAGCCCCGTGAACTCCTGAGAGAGACGCGATTCTAAGAAGCAAGTGATGGTTTGTCAATGAAAATAGCGAAAATTTTATATTCCGCCTGGGCGGCTACCTGGATTTGCTCTGTTTGGCGAACCCTCTGAAAGCACCTCTGTTAATGGCTGCGATTGTTGAAAGCGAAATGAAGGAAATGCCTGGCGTTTTATACCATTCAAGTAATCGCTCAAAAAGCGCTCCAAAGCCATTAAAACAGCGCCAAGCAAGACACCCGTATCGCCTCTCAGCAAAAGATTAATATCAGTTGAATTTGTGATATTAAAACCTAGGGTCGCATTTGCAACAGGCGTAGATGATGCGTCGGAAGCACTCATTTGAAAAAGAGTACCTGCCGCAAAGCCTAATCCAACAGTGCCCCCTCGAAAAATCATTGCATTTATTTGATTGGAGACAGCATGCACACCATCCGGTTTTTTACCCGCATAAATCTCCGAACAAAGATTTATCGCTTCATTAATTAATAAAGCTGTTGCCAATCCCGAACCAGTAAATTCAATAAGCGCCAGCACTCTTAATACATTAGAAAGAGAAACCATACTGGAAGCCTGCGCCCCAAATAACACAAAACTTGCATGTTTTGCAGCGCCAATCCATTGATAAGCTTTTTGAAATGATAAAGAACTATGCTGAAGTGCATGTTCATCTTCTTCTACTGTCGAAGGATCATTGGGCGTTTCATCAGAATGAGCTGTCGCCTCTACTGGTTTTTTTACCGCTGCTTCAGATGCTTCTTCCCCACTGGCTGTACTACGCATATTCCCTATCCTTGTTTAAAAATTTTCTGTAATCGCTTAATGACACGTTCACGCCCAATCAATTGGATAGTCAGATCAAGCGGCGGCGATATCGTACCACCCGTCACAGCAATACGTATAGGCTGCGCTAACTTTCCCAATTTTAATCCTGCTTCTTCTGCTGCAGCGACTAAAATTTCGTGTATTTTTGTTTTTTCCCATTCAGATAATTTTTCTAATTTTTCACAAACTTTTTGAATCGCGGGTATAATTTCTACTGATATCTGTGCTCGCATTTCATCGCTAAGCACGATTTCTTCATAAAAAAATCGACTGCGTTCTGCCATTTCGCGCAATGTTTTGGTTCGCTCACTTTGCGCTGCAATAATATCAGCTAAAGGCGGCCCATCATTGGTATTAATATTTAATTGAGCCATATGCCAAGCCAATTCTTTCATGGTGAACGCAACATCACCATGCTTCATGTAGTGTTGATTCAACCATAATAATTTTTCAGGATTTAAAGCAGCAGGCGCACGATTCACGCCGTGCAAATCAAATAATTGAATTAATTCTTCCATGGAAAAAATTTCTTGATCGCCATGCGACCAACCTAAACGCACTAAATAATTCAATAAGGCTTGTGGTAAAATACCTTCTTCGCGATATTGCATCACACTCGCTGCACCATGACGTTTTGATAAACGCTTGCCATCGCTGCCTAAAATCATCGGTAAATGCGCATAATGCGGCGGTGTTTTTTCTAGCGCACGAAAAATATTAATTTGCCTTGGCGTATTATTAATATGATCATCGCCACGCACGACATGACTAATTTCCATATCAATATCATCGACTACAACAGTAAAATTATAAGTGGGCGTGCCATCACTGCGCGCAATAATGAGATCATCCAATTCCGTATTTGCAAAAGTTAATTTGCCGCGAATTAAATCATCAAATTCAACCACGCCTTGTTCGGGATTTTTAAAACGTACAACAAAGGGGCCATCTGATGCCTGTGTGAGATGACGACAATGACCATCGTAACGCGGTTTTTCTTTATTCGCGATTTGCGCTTCACGCAAGGCTTCTAATCTTTCTTTGGAACAATAGCAGCGATAAGCCGCGCCTTTAGCAAGCATTTCTGCAACAACTTCACGATAGCGATCAAAACGCTTGGTCTGATAAAAAGGTCCTTCATCATAATCCAAATTCAACCAAGCCATACCATCGAGAATGGCTTGCACTGATTCTGGCGTAGAGCGTTCTAAATCGGTATCTTCAATACGTAAAATAAAAATACCCTTCATCTTGCGCGCATAAAGCCAGCTATATAAAGCGGTACGTGCACCACCAATATGCAAATAACCGGTGGGACTTGGCGCAAATCGTGTACGAACCATGATAAAACCCCTGCTAGCTTACAAATAAAATAGGCGGTATTATATACCCTATCCCGCCATAATTTGAGTTTTTTAATATGAAGCAATTAAGCAACCAGGCCCTTGTTATCTTTTTCACTGTCGTTGCTGTCTACCTTTTATACTCACTTTCGCCTATTTTAACTCCCTTTGTTTTTGGCGCCTTATTAGCCTATTTAGCCAATCCCATCGTCACTCATTTGGACAAACATTTGCCGCATATATTGAGTGTATTTGTGGTTTTCCTCGTGCTTTTTAGTTTGCTTGCACTACTTGGCCTTATCCTATCTCCACTCATTGAAAAGCAAATTAGAGCCCTGGTTGACGTCATCCCACAAATCGTGACCTGGATGCAAGAAACCTTGATTCCTTGGCTGCAAGGCATGATAGACATAGACACCATTAAATCAACCTTGGCTAGTATTCTGCCAAAATCAGGCATGATCATCAGCACAGTGCTTCAATCCAGTCATGCTGTGATTGCTTGGATTATTAATTTAGTGCTGATTCCTGTAGTGACTTTTTATCTATTGCGTGATTGGCATTCTATTTTAGCTAATATACGAAAAGTTCTTCCAAGTGCTAGCAAGGCGACCATTATCAAATTGGCCAATGAATGCGATGAAGTATTGAGCGCTTTTTTTCGCGGACAATTATTGGTGATGCTTGCCCTATCTTTAATTTATGGTATTGGTTTGACCCTCATCGGTTTGAAAATTGGCTTGGTGATTGGTTTGCTTGGTGGCTTACTTTGTATCATTCCTTTTTTGGGTTCTATTTTTGTTGTCGTGACTGCATCGATTACCGCCTTGGTGCAATATGGCACTTGGCACGCTGTGCTTTGGGTGTTAGCGGTTTATGCTGTGGGTCAAGTCACTGAAAGCTATGTGCTAACACCTTATTTGATTGGTCAGCGCATTGGCTTACATCCTGTCGCTGTCATTTTTGCCATCATGGCTGGCGGTACTTTATTCGGCTTTTTTGGCATTTTAGCGGCCTTGCCAGCGGCTGCTGTCATTGTTGTATTATTGCGATTTCTTCGCTCCAGCTTGAGTACGCGTACACAGACTGCAAGTTAGCATTGCTTATTCCTGAGGATTATTTGATAATCCGCTGCAACGACGAACGCTTTTATTACGACGAACGCTTGCGTAACAGATCAGTTCAGAGACTAGTCATGCCCTATAAAAATAATAAAATCATTTATTTTTTTCTCTTATTTTCTCTTCCCGTTTTTGCCGCACCAAGCATTATTCCCGATGCAAAATTAAAAGCAAATAAGACAGCGCAGCAAAAATCCAGCGCCCCTCTTGCAAGCACTACATTTTCAGAAGCACATATCAGCAAAAGTCCCGTCATCAATTTAAGTCATTTTTTGCAACAAGAACAAAGCACAGTGCGTCTTACCAATAATTCAGGCGATGCCAGTCAAACTGCATTGAGCTTGCGTGGCTTTGGTGATAATGCTGCTGCAAATTCCCTCATTTTAATTGATGGTTTTCCTTTGACGAATCCCAGTTTACTCGCACCCAATTTTAATTCTATTCCCCTCTCTGACATTGCCCACATTGAAATACAACAGGGCAGTCAAGGTTCCTTATGGGGAGATCAAGCGGTTGGTGGTGTCGTGAATATCATAACAAAACATCCTCGAAAATTTTTTACTCATGCTATTTTAAGTGTCGGTAGTTACAACACTTATTACGATAATATTTTAATCGGCAATAAAGGGACACAGGGTTGGTCTTATAAAGTATTTGCCTTGCTGGGCAAGACGGATAATTATCGCGATCATAATAAGCAAAATAGCAATAATGCCGCCATGCAAATTGCCAAACAATATGCGCGAGGCCAGGTGAGTTTCAATTTACAATCCTATGGTGATATGCTTTATTTTCCTGGCGGTTTATCACTAGAACAATTTGATCAAGAACCGCAGCAGGCAACAGAATTTCATAATTATAGCCGCTATCGTACTACACTTTTTCAAATCTTGAATCAACATGCCTTGACTGGAACTTGGTTACTGGAAACACATTTGTCTTATCAGAAAACCAATGGTAATGGCTTTGTCTTCTTGCATTTTGAACGTGAAGATTCGCAATTATATTTTAATCCACGCCTGATTGGCAGATGGCGAAAAAATAAATTGATTGCGGGTTATGTTGGTCAATTGAGTTATTATCAAATGAATAATAGCAAAATGGATAATCGAATCTATGCCAATCAACAACATCTTTATGCACAACTCACTATTCCCATCACGTCTCAATTAGATTTTATTTTAGGCGCAAGAAAAGCTTGGCAAATCAATCGCATTGAATCGGGTATTAGCGAATCCGTGCATGCCTTAAATCAAGTATTTGTCACTGAACAGAGTATTATATTTCATGCAACACCCGCGCTTTCTCTTTTCTTGCGGCGCGATGCTAATTTTAGTTTTCCCAAAGCGAATGAAGAAACCTGGCTGCCAGCAAATACATCTTCCTTACAAGTGCAGACTGGGACCTCCTATGAGACTGGTATTAAATGGGAAAGGAAGGAGCAGCAGGCACAATTGAGTATTTATCGCTTGCCCTTGCATGATGAAATTGCCTTTAATTCGATGCAAACAGCCAACCAACCCTTTGGCGCCTTCACCAATTTAGATGATACACTGCGCTATGGCATCAGTCTCTCAGGACGCACTCGCCTAACAAGCAAGGCGAGCGTGACAGCTCAAATTAATTATGTTCATGCACGCTTTGCTTCGGGAAATTTTTCTGGCAATTTGATTCCAGCCGTTCCTGCGATCACGGCAAATGCGGGCATTGATTATAACTGGAATGAAAATTGGGGCACGCAATACAATGCATTATATACAGGCAGCATGTATTCTTCACAAAATGTCGCCAATGTAGGAAGAAAAGTAGCGGCCTATTGGTTGAATAATATCGCACTGCAATATAGTCGAAAATATTTTATTATTAGCGCCGAAATTAATAATTTATTTAACACAAACTATGCGAGTGCTGTTTTCTATAGTGCGCTCACAGGGCAAAATATTTATTATCCCGCTGCGGGTAGAAATTTTTCTTTAACAGCGAAAATTAATCTATGACAGGCATTAAAAAAAATCAGGCTTTGATTATATCGCTAATCACACATACGGCCCTATTTTTATTGATTGTGCTTCACTTCACTTCCTCGGAAATTATTTCGCAAGGAGAAACCAAGTCGCAAACTATTTCTTCTTATGTTTACCAAGAAAAAATAATGCAAAGAAGAAGTGAAACAAGCACAAGAAAGATAGTGAAGCGAGCAATTGCTACTCGCAAAAGGCAGCAGACTTTAATTAAACCTTCTCAAATGACAAGACCTGTAGAAAGCAAAAGTGGTAATGGCAAGCCTATTTCAACACTGGCAGCCATGTTACATAAGGCGATAGAAGAACAGCAGCAATATCCCGCCAGTGCACTGGCATTGGAACGTGAAGGTAAAACAACGGTGATGTTTATCTTGCATCCCGATGGCAGTATTGAAAAATTACGTATCATTGCTGGCTCTGGAACTCCGAGTTTGGATGAGGCCGCGATCATGGCAGTCAATAATGCTGCGCCCTTTAAAGGGGTTGGAGAATATCTTAGAGAAGCACAGGCTTATCAGATTACGGTTTCTTTTGAATTGACTTAGTGAGGGAGAGGGTTTTAAAATTTGCTAGAATGAAAAATTGAAGTAAAGCATTCAATTTTTCATTAAACCCTTATTATTTTTTATAATTTCAAAGGAGTAAAATCAATGACAATATTAAACCCTACCCAAACTGATCTCCTCAAAGAAATTCTACCCCTCCCCTCCGAACAAACCATCACATCACGTTTCTCTGCCGATGAGAGCGCACCTTGCAGCGGCACTTGCGGTGGTACCTGCCACCCATTTGTATAACCATGATAAAAAAAGAAGTCAGCCTTGAAGCGGCGCGCACCTATCTCGCAGAACTTGATTTGAATTATATTATCACTGCCATGTGCGCGCCCAGTTATCCCCTGCCCCGCTGGATAGAAGCAGAAGCGCGGCATTGCGCTAGCTTATACAAAAATTTTCTCTGGCTACAAAAAAAATATGCGCCTGTCTTTCTGGTACCGACCAGGCACATTGATGAGTTTTGGCATAATCATATTCTTTATACCCGAAATTATTTGCATGATTGTCTGCATATTTTCGGTCATTATCTACATCATGAACCCGCATCGCCCAATGATGACCCTAAAGTCTTGATTGATGCTTATTTGCAAACCAAGCAATATTACGTGCGTGAATTTGGGGTGGAATTAGAAGCAGTTATTGACCTCGCGGCAAAAGCTCCTTAGAATCGCAGCGAAAGATCGAGGGCGATTAGCTCAGTGGGAGAGCACTACCTTCACACGGTAGGGGTCGGTGGTTCGAAACCACTATCGCCCAAGATTGCTTTGCGACTTTCTACCTTATAAACCAAACTCCAAATAGAAATCGTCTCTTATCCCCAAATTTTCTCGTGTATCTGTCGGCTCATGACTAAACACACAAGCCAAATTATCCTGTGTAGTAGGAAGATAGATATAATCTGGATCTAAGGTTCTCAAATGCCTGTACATCTTCTTTAAAATACTGCCAAAAGTCCAACCTTGCTGATGACATCGATCACCCAGCCCTGTTTCTGAATCAAGACAAGCCTTCAACAATATTTTCTGCAAGTCGTCAGGAAATTTTTTGCAGATTAGAAAAAGTTCTTCATCGTCTTTAAGGTCTAACTCTCCCTTTTTCATTTCTAATAAAATATCACAAAAGGCCTGCATAAAAATGACAGACGGATTCCCTAGCAAACTAAATAAAAAATATAAATCCATAAAAGCTAAGTCTTTCATTCCTAAATGATGATAGCAAAGTCCGCGCATACCCTGATCAAAGGTGGGAAGACTCAATTGCGTCCTTACATATAATTCTTTGAAGCACTCCAAAGCACTGTCATACATTTCTTGATGGTAATAAGCCATCCCCAGTAAACGTAAATGATCATTATTCCTGCGATCTATGTCTAATGCGAATGCCATTTCAAAATCCGACTTCGCTTCTTCAATTTTTTTCAAACCAAATAAACGCATGCCTCTGAATAAATAAGTTAAGCCATTGTTGGGATCACAAGCTAAAATTCGATTGTAGATTTCAACGGGACAATCATCGCATTTGTGTACGCCCATGATATCAATACCGAGATCATAGGTTTCTCTAAGACCTGCCGCGTGGTCTTGCATAGCCTTAAGAATGGATATCTTATTCTGGCTGACTGCAAGCTCATAAGGCGTTCGCTTAAAAACTTGATAAGTCCCTGTATCGGAATAATCGGGATAAATTTCTTCCATGCCTGTGATGGTCGGATCAGCGCCTTTCTCTAATAATAAGCTAACAACAGAAACATAATTTCTCTGTACTGCTAAATACAAGCCCGTATATCCCGCAAATCTGAAATCAACATCAGTGCCCAAAGCAATTAAACGACAAACATAATTTTCTATTTTCGAGTCACTCAACCAGTTTTGTCCATTAGACTGATACATCATATCGGTAGATAATGCGCTAAGAATATTTTTCAATTCATCGTTGACGATGAGTTTTCCTTCGCCATGATAACATTCCATCATAATTAGAAAATATTCAAATATTTCCTCATCGGCCTTATTTACATAAGTCTGATAAAGAGGATGGCCATAAGTCATTTGTGAGACCTCAGCAGCCCTTCCCAAAATAGCAAGTAAATCTACATCATCAATCCGCCGAATTTGATCAATATCGCTCTGCTTAATTGCAGTCGTTAATTCGCGATAAACCTCCGATAAATCTTTTCGCTTCAGACTATTACTCGCATTGAATTTTTGTAAAGCATAATCCCATAAGCGAGAATCATCTTGATTTCTACCACTTTTTCCTAATGTCTGCGCTGTAGCAAAATCTTGCTTTGCAGCCTCAGTATTTTCCTGCAAAGCATGCACTATCCCTCTAAACAAATAAATCAAACTATTTTTTGGATCGCAGGCCAAGGCTTGCTCGTATTTTAAAATGGCTTTTTCTGCTGACAAACTTTCATTTTTAAATTTGATTTTTCCTGTTGCAGAATCAAGAATAAGTGCGTATTGATTTAGGATTCTTAGTGCGTGTTTTTTCATGACGGCAAGAATGGTAGTCCTTCCCAGTCTTTCTGCAAATCGGTATGGCACTTCAAAAAAACAGGACAGCGTTGGATCAGCGCCCTTCAGCAGTAATAAGGAAACAACATCCGCATAATTTCTTTCTATTGCTAAATACAAAGCACTACCACGCGACGGTAGACGGGCCTCTAAATCAGTGCCCAATAGAATAAGGCGAGAGACAAAATTTCTTATTTTCTCATCAGTCAGCCAATTCTGCGTATTAGTTTGACTCAGCAAAGAAAGAGATAACTCAGTAAGCAGCGTTTTTAATGCTTTATCAATGGTGAGTTTTTCTTCGCGCAGATAGGTTTCCATTTTAGCTAGCAAGTATTCAAATATGATTTCGTCATTGGTCTGAACAAGAGGGTGACGAATTAGAAGAAAAGAATTACTCAAAGAACATGTTGAGCTATTAGCATTTCCCAATATAGGTAGCAAATCCGCATCACTAAATTGCTTAACTTGGCCAATATCATTATGACAAATTGCAAGATCTAACTGTCTGGAGACCGACATATCACCCTCGTATTGTTTATACTTTATCTATCAATTTACAGCTCTATTTTTATAAATCAAACAAACCAAGCTTCGAATCCCTATCTTTTTCGTTCTCAAGATTTTCTGAGGTCAGGCTAGCTACCGGTGATCCCCCATACATACAAGCAGAATTATGCGGCGCAATAGGAAACTGATAATCTGGATCGATGGCCTTTAATTGCCAGAATATCTCTCTTGAAAGACCACCAAAAACCCATGTACTGACTGGTCTGCTACTGTCTTCTTTTTGAATTCTATCACCAAGTCCTGTTTCAACATCTTGGCAAGCTATTAGCAAGGATTTTTGCATATCAACCGGAAATTTTTTACAAATAGCAAAAATCTCTTCTCCTTTTTTATCTTCTAAATATCCCTTTTTTGCATTTAATAAAAAATCATAAAAATACGGCATAAAAAATGCTGATGGTTTTTTTGCGATACTAAATGCCAAATACAATTCTTCAAAAGCTTTATCTTGATATCCTTTATCCTGTCTTCGTAATGCAAGATAGCAAAGCCCCATCATGCCTAGCTCAAATGAATAATGCTCCTTTTCTTCTTCTGAGTAACCCTCTTCATCTGAATAATCCTTTACTATAACTTTCTTTTTGTAGGGCAACATGCCTTTAAAATAATTGAGTGCTGCCATATATCTTTCTCGCTGAAAAAAAGCAACAGCACATAGGCGGTAATAACGCTGATCTACGGGATCCATTTTTGGTTCTTGTGCCATATCAAAATCTTGTTCTCCTGCCTCAGCATTTCCCTGCCAAAAATAAACCATGCCTCTGAACAAATAAATTAAGCTATTTTTCGGATCGCAGGCCAAGGCTTGAGTATATTTTGAAATAGCGCCATTTAGTGACAAACTATCATTATTAAATTTGATGATTCCAGTCTCGATATCAAGCGTTAATGCGTATTGACTTATTATTCTTCGTGCGTGTTTTTTCATGACGTCAAGAATGGCGGTCTTTTTTTCTTCTTCCGCCAGTTTATAAGCCGTTCTTCCATTGCATTCGATTGTTGGATCAGCACCTTTTAGCAATAGCAAACGAACGATACTGGCATAATTTCCTTTTACTGCAAAATATAAGACCGTTTCCCCCTCCATGCTGGCATTCACATCAATACCTAAAAGGATTAAACGGGAAATATAATTTATTATTTTTTCATTACTCCATGGGTTATCACTATTAGCTTGAAACATCAGAGAGAAAGAAAATCCAGTTAGACAAGTTTTTAATGTGTCATCAATAGTAAGTTTTCCTTCCTGCAAATATGTTTCCATTTTAGCTAGCATGTATTCAAATATTTCTTCATAGACGGGGTATACTGAAAAGAATGCAGTATTAGCACACGCGTGAGTCTGAACAAGAGGGTGACCCCAATTAATCTCTGAGTTATTACCTATTTCCAAGATAGCTAGTAAATCTGCATCGCTAAATTGCTTAATTTGACTAATATTGCCAGTCCCAATTGCATGATCTAATTTTCTGGAAAGAGACATAGTCCAACCTCGTATTGTTTATACTTTATCTATCAATTTGCGCTATAATAGCACACACCCACCCCGCTATAAACCCTTATGACGGCTTAATTATTGCAATTAATTAACCCAAATATATCAAGAAGATAAAAATTCTTTTATCGATTATCTTGTCTAAAAAAATAGGAATGTCTATACTAAACCTAACATGGCCTGCTCCTCTACATTGCAAAATGCACAAGCGGGTTTTCTTTTAAAAACCAAATTCCAAATACCCATCATCCTTAGCAGCTAAATTTTCTACCATCGGATTACCTACCGCTACTACCTGCCCATACATACAAGCAAAATTACGCGGTGTAATAGGAAAATTATAATCTGGATCGATGGTTTTTAAGTATTGGAATATTTCTTTTGGAAAACTGGCCTTCCATCGATCTCCCAATCCTGTTTCTGAATCAAGGCAAGCATTTAACAACATTTTTTGACTATTAACAGGGAATTTTTTACAGATGCTAAAAATTTCTTCTTGAGGCTTATCGCTTAAAAAACCTTTCGGAATTTGCAACAAAATCTCACAAAAAATTGGCATAAAAATTGCTGGCGGTTTCTCCTTCCTACTAAATATGGGATATAAATCCGCAAATACTAAGTCTCCCTTTCCTAATTGATGATAGCAAAGTCCGCGCATGCCTAGATCAAGTAAAGTAGCACTCTTTTCTAATATTTTTTTGAAGCATCCCAACGCAGTTTTATATTTATTTTGATAATAATAAGCCATTCCCAGTAAGCGTAAATCATTCGTATATGTCTGATCTATGCCTAATTCAAATGCGGCAGCAAAATGCGGCTCTGCTTCTTCAATTCTTCCCTCGGTAAATAAGAGCATGCCTCTGCATAATTGAATTAAACCATCCTTTGGATGACAGGCTAGTGCTTGTCTGTAAAAATAATCAGGGTGAAAATTACCTTCTTCGAAGCCACAATAATACTTGCATTTAAGCAAGCCAGTGTAGGTATTGAAACTTAAAACATGTCCATCTCTAAGATCTAGCGCGTGTTTATGCATGACATCAAGAATGGATGTCCGTTCTTGACTGACTGCAAGTTCATAAGGTGTTTGCTGGAAAGCTAGATAACCCGTATCAGAATAAATTTCACAAAGACTTGTTATCGTCGCATCAGCACTTTTCCGTAATAATGACTCAACAACATAACCATAATTTTTCTCGACTGCTAAATACAAAGCATTATATCCCGCATTATTTTCATTAACATCAGCGCCTAAAGCAATCAAACTGCAAACATACTGTTCTATTCTTTCATCACTCAACCAATGCCGTCCATTAGACTGATACATCATATTGACAGATAATCTGCTGAGAATTTCTTTCAACCTGCCCTCTATTTTGATTTTCCCTTGAGAAAGATAGGTTTGCATCCTAGCTAAAAAATATTCAAATATTTTTTCACTCTCAGGCCCCGAATATCTTCGACTCATATAGTGCACATGAGCGTCATAAAGAGGGTGACCAAAAGTCGTAGTTTTCAAGTCATCAAGCCTTCCTCCTAAGATAAGAATTAAATCTTCCTCGTCAATCTGCCTAATTTGATTAATATCTCTTTGCTGAATTGCATCTTTTAAATCGCGATAAACATTGG
>JABDDF010000019.1 GCA_013287745.1 Gammaproteobacteria bacterium | reverse complement strand
TGACCCAAGGCAGCAGCGCCGCATTCCACTAACAAAGCATCATTCTCATTAAAACCAAGCCCTGCTTTTTTACGCCAGCAAGTAAAAACTTTTGCAAAATGGCCTGCGAGAGCTAATGAAAAAGTAAAAAGTCGTGCGGGCAGCCAATCAAGAATAGCTTCCAGATAGCATGCAACAGAAGATAATTCAGAGGTTGAACGTGCAGACATGGCTAAACTGCGATATAAAACGGCGCCCATTGGGCCTAAAATAGCAAACCAAAATACAATGGCAAACACGCGGCGATTGGCTTCGATAAAAAATGCGGAATGACCGGTATTAGTAACGCCAAACAAGCTATGTAACTGTTCTTTAGCAGCCTGTGTATCTGATTGAGAAAAAGCGGTCGCACTGGCAAAGGCATCTGCCCATAAATTTCTTGGACCAAAGCAATAAAGTAAAACACATAATTGAAAAACAACACTCAATACGCCATATAAAACATGACTCAATAAATAATCTACTATCAGTACGATGACCACGAGAGGAAGAATCGTTAGCGAAACCGCCAGATAGGGATTTTTTCCTGATAAGCGTTGAGTGACCGCTTGCTGTAAATTGCTATACCAATGCCATTGACGCAAATGGCTCCAATCAAAGAAGCGTTCAATCAATAAAGCAACTAATGTAATGATAAATCTCATGCGAGTAATCCTTTTAAATACGGCCAATCAAATGCAGGACCTGGATCAGTTTTACGCCCGGCTGCAATGTGTTCATGTCCAACAATACGCTCTGTCACAATGGCGGGATAAGCTTGCATGAGCAAACCGATGACGATTCCCAACTGTTGATACTGAGCAAATTCATAAGCTAAGTCATCTGTGCCTTCTAATTCTATCCCAATCGAAAAATCATTACAGCGGGTTTTTCCAGCAAAATAGGAGGTGCCAGCATGCCAGGCACGCTTGCTAAAAGGCACAAATTGGATGATTTCACCTGAACGCTTAATATACAAATGAGAAGATACTTTTAGATCAGCAATGGCTAATAAATCAGGGTGTGATCCTGGATTTAAGTCGCCACAGAAAAATTGTTCAACAAGAGGCGTGCCAAACTCACCTGGCGGCAAGCTAATACCATGCACGACGATCATATCAATGACCGTGCCCAAGGGCCGCTCATCATGATGCGGAGAAACTTGATGGCTAACAGGCTCAAGCAGGCTGCTTTGCGAATTAAGTGTCAGGATGTTGTTCATGTGGTGATTATAGTTTAATTCTATTGCAAATAAGAGTGAAATATGTAGAAAATGGCGACTTATCCACCTGAAGATGACAATATGCAGACAGAAGAAATTAAACAATTGATTGAAGCCGGCTTAATCGGCGCAGAAGCCTGCGTAGAAGGCGATGGTACCCATTTTAGCACCTTGGTTGTCTGCGAAGCTTTTAAAGGAAAATCTCGTTTACAGCGTCAGCAAATGGTTTATGACACCGTTCGCGCACAATTACTTGATGGCAGCTTACATGCCCTGTCTATCAAGACCTTAACACCCGAAGAATGGGAAAAAATTGATCTTAATGAGGCCAACTAATGGAAAAATTAATTATCCAGGGCAACCATCCTTTAAATGGCGAGATCAAAATTTCTGGCGCTAAAAATGCGGCCCTGCCTATTTTAGCAGCCTCATTACTGAGTCAATCTTCTATTCAAATCAGCAATATTCCTCATTTGCAAGATGTGACGACGATTGTCAGCTTGCTGGGACAAATGGGTGCGAATATTACCTTAGATGAACGTACCAACATTGAAGTCAATGCGAGTCAGCTCACTTCTTTTCATGCTCCCTATGATTTAGTCCGCACCATGCGGGCATCTATTTTAGTATTGGGACCACTTTTATCGCGTTTGGGTGAAGCAGAAGTTTCCCTGCCTGGTGGTTGCGCTATTGGCACAAGGCCTGTCGATCAGCATTTAAAAGGCTTGCAAGCCATGGGTGCTGAAATTCAAATTGAACGCGGTTATATCAAGGCAAAAGCCAAGCAATTACGCGGTACTCGCATTGTGATGGATATTGTCACAGTCACTGGAACAGAAAATATTATGATGGCTGGTGTTCTTGCTAAGGGTCAAACCATTATTCAAAATGCAGCACGTGAACCTGAAGTAGAAGATTTAGCAAATTTCTTAAATACCTTGGGTGCAAAAATCAGTGGCGCAGGGACTTCAACCATTGTGATTGATGGTGTAGAAAAACTGGGTGGCGGCTGCTATCACGTATTACCAGATCGTATTGAAACAGGCACTTATCTTGCTGCTGCTGCGATTACCAGCGGTAAAATCAAATTAAAAAATACTCGCCCTGATTTACTAAAATCTGTCTTAGTCAAACTTGAAGAAGCTGGTGCAGAAATTGAGACCGGCATCGATTGGATTTCACTTGATATGAAAGGCAAACGCCCTCGCGCCGTTAATGTCAGCACGGCTCCCTATCCCGCCTTTCCTACTGACATGCAAGCACAAATAATGGCGCTCAATGCGGTAGCAGAAGGTTCAGGCTCTATCACAGAAACAGTATTTGAAAATCGTTTTATGCATGTGCAGGAATTACAGCGCATGGGTGCCAATATTAGCTTGAAAGGAAATACGGCGATTTGTACGGGTACCCCTGATTTACATGGCGCGCCTGTCATGGCAACAGATTTGCGCGCCTCGGCCAGTCTTGTGTTAGCGGGATTAGCGGCCAAGGGTGAGACGGTTATTAATCGGATTTATCATATTGATCGCGGTTATGAGTGTATTGAGGAAAAGTTGGCGCAGTTGGGGGCGAGGATACATCGTTTGCCTTAGAAGATGAGTGAGTGATTGATTTGTCATTTCTGTAAACTGTTCGAGACGACCCGGCCCTCACCCCCTGCCCCTCTCCCTTCGCAAAAAGCGCTCCGGAAGAGGGGAGTTCTCTAACTTTCTCCGAGAGAATTAGAGAGCTCCCCTCTTCCGGAGCGCTTTTTGCGAAGGGAGAGGGGCAGGGGGTGAGGGCCGGGTCATCTCGAAAACCATAAACATTACAATAACAGACCTGGCATTTAGATTTTCTTCTATTTACTTCCCCTGTCTTTGCCTGGTCGACGATGTTGTCCTTCAATAGAACTTGCCTGTTCCTGCCTGCCTTTTTTAACCGCTATTGTGCGTCCATGTTTAATTTCATGATTCATTTTCTTCAGCTCATCGACATCTTGCTCACAAACGGCCTTACTAAATCGATCAACCTCAGGATTATTCGTGTTATAGACTGCAGTCTTTGCCTTATTAGAATGAAAGGATGCAGTCTGCAGTATTTTAGTTATCAAGCCATCATCTTTATCTTTATCCTTGCCCTTGCCTTTATCCTTACTCACATCCTCCTTGATCAAATTGCTTATTGATTGCATAGGCTCAGGCATGGTCTCACTTTGGAAAAAGTTTCCACCGAAACTTTTGGAATTCCAGTAGCCTTTATAAGAAACAAGAAGCTTCACCTCTTCTAGCAATGCTTTATCTTTACTCTGTTCGTCTAACACCTTGCTTTTCACTTTCTGTTCACGTTGTAAATGGGTAGGGCTTTCTTTTTTTTCCTTTTCAGCTATCACTATCGATGGAGTGCTAAGATCATTCGCTTTATAAATTTGTGTAATAAATGTGGCATCATTTTCCATTAACCATTCATTAACTTTATCAGGATCAGTTATGACCTGACCTGATTGCTCGACTTTAATAGGGGTAGGATTAGACACAAGCTCTCGTTCTTGAGGTCGTAATTTTCGTTTCTGAAGAATCATCTTTTTTAATTCTTCCTCTTCCCATACTCCTGTACCTAAGCGAAGTGAAGTAATCAAATCTTGATTACGAAATATTCTACTCTTAACGGTATCGATAAGCCTCAAATTACGGTCTGTAGCACCACCATAACGCCAATTCGGATCACTACTCGCTAGAGTACCATCTACGTGATATCGCTCCAATTTAACCAAATAACCTGGGATCTTCCGCTGCTCCCAAAGAGTTAGTCCTAGCGCACCAGTATCGAGTTTTGATTTTAGTTCATCAGGAAATTTAAGAGGTTTTTTTAGTTTTAGAGATTCAAGAGATTCAAGAGATTCAAGAGACTCTTTTTCGAAATCAACTGTAATTTTAGTTCCCCTAAGCATAATGAATGGACACCAAGTACCTGGTAATTCGCTATTCGTGCCCGTCGATTTGTAAAAAGGCTGACCATCAACAACTATGATCTCTCTATCTTCTGTTGTGCCTCTTGACTTCGATGTGTGTCGATATATAACACTGCGAACTGAGCTCATAGAGCACCCCTCATTTTTTAATCTCGTTATTCAATAATTATAGCATGGTTACATTTGATTGAATTTACGTGAGTGGGTTGCCGAATAAGCACCTGGATAATTTATTGATATATCGACATAAAGCAGGAACACTAGCCCAAATAATAGTCCAAAGTCTTCCTCAACCCCACATCCAAATCAACCGCCGGCTGCCAATTCAACACATCTTTTGCAACTGCAATTGAAGGCACGCGCAAAGACACATCTTGATAACCCTCGCCATAATATTTTCCTGCATCCACATCAAGCAGCTTGACTGCTTTCGCTTGCGCCGCATATTGCGGATAATGCGCGCCAATCATTTCTAATAATTTTTCGGCTAATTGACGAATAGAAATATTTTCTGTGGGATTACCAATATTAAAAATGCGATTGTGTGCGGCATTATTTTTATTTTCAATAATACGCATCAAGGCAGCGATACCATCATCAACATAAGTAAAACAACGTTGCTGTGCACCGCCATTCACTAAATTAATTGATTCGCCACGCAAAATATTACCAATAAACTGTGTCAATACACGCGAACCGCCAGGCTTGGGATTAAAAACATTATCTAAACGAGGGCCATACCAATTAAAAGGACGAAATAAAGAATAGGATAATTCCTTGTGCTTGCCATAGGCATAAATCACTCTATCCATTAATTGCTTGGAAGTAGAATAAATCCAACGTTCTTTATTAATCGGCCCAGTAACTAAGGCACTTTTTTCTTCATCAAATTCACTATCTGGACACATGCCATAGACTTCAGACGTTGATGGAAAGATCACACGCGTTTTATATTGGACGCAGGCACGAATAACCGCTAAATTCGCTTCAAAATCCAGTTCAAACACACGCAAGGGATCTTGTACATAGAGAGCAGGTGTTGCAACTGCTACCAAAGGCAGAACCACATCGCATTGCTGAATGTGTTCATTAATCCATTCTGTTTTCTGCGTCATATCGCCCAAAGTAAAATGAAATCGCGGATGATCAAGACAGGCGCCTAATTTATCTTCCGTTAAATCCATAGCGAAAATTTGCCAATCTGTTTTTGCAAGAATATTTTCACTTAAATGACTGCCGATAAAACCATTTGCACCGAGAATTAAAATTTTCATATCACCACTCTTTTTTATTTAATTAAAAATACGATACATCACATCCAAGACGCGATCATGTTCTGCATCTGTCATGCTCGGAAATAAGGGCAGGCTGACAATACGCTCGCACACATCTTCTGCATGAGGAAAATCACCGGGATTAAAACCAAAGGCTTGACGATAGTAAGGATATAAATGCACTGCACGATAATGCAAACCCGTACCAATATTGCATTCTTTCATGGCTTGCATAAATTGATCGCGATTCATGCCGGTGATGTCTTCATTAATTAAGGGCGTATAAATATGCCAGGAATGCAGATGATCATAAGAAGGACGTTGCGGCAAATTCCATTGCGGCCAATCTGACAGTGCTTCTTGATAGCGATTGGCTAATTCATTACGCCGTGTAATAAATCCTGCTAATTCACGTAATTGATGTATACCTAAGGCGGCTTGCACATCAGTCATATTGGATTTATAACCTGGCAAGACAACTTCATAATCTTGCGAACCACTTTTGCCATAGCGATTCCATGCTTGTCGATCAATCCCATGAAAACGTAGACGTGAAATTTGATCTGCAAATTGTGTATCGCGAGTGACAATACAACCACCTTCTACGGTCGTCATATTTTTATTAGGATGAAAACTAAATACTTGCACATCACCCATGCTGCCGATGCGTTGACCTTGATATTCACTGCCAATGGCATGGGCTGCATCTTCTAATACACGTAATTCATATTTAGCTGCAATGTCATAAAGTAAATTAATATCTAAGGGTAGACCTGCAAAATGCACGGGCAAAATCACTCGTGTGCGCTTGTTAATCGCTGCTTCTAATAAATTCAAATCCATATTTAATGTTTGCGGATCAATGTCAATTAAAACAGGTTTTGCGCCTGCTAAGACAATCGCATTCAAGGTAGCCGCAAAGGTCAATGGTGTGGTAATCACTTCATCACCAGGCTCAAGATTCATGGCAAGCAGGGATAAATGCAAGCCTGCGGTGGCTGACATCACAGGCAAGACATGAGGCGCGTTGAAATAATGCTGTAAGGCTTCGGTAAATTGCGCTACACGCGGGCCTGTTGTAATCCAACCGCTTTGCAAACAACTCACGACTTCATCAATCGCTGCCTGACTGATAGAAGGACGAGAAAAAGGTAAAAATTCTTCAGACATAAATTTCTCTCTTAATAAGTTAATGTTGAGCAACCAAATAGACGCCCGCAATAATAACAAAAATGCCTATGAGTCTTAATGAAGTGAGTGGTTCACCAAAAAAATAATAAGCAGCCAGCGCATTGACAATATAACCAATGCTTAACATAGGATAGGCAAGACTAACTTGTACACGCGATAAAACTAATAGCCAAACAGCAACACTCATGACATAGAAAAACAAGCCTGTCAGAATGGGGGGATTCACTGCTACTTTCATGCCAATAGGTAGGGCATTTGCTATCGTAAACTCAAAATGGCCAATCTGCGTCATGCCCGCCTTGAGCAACAATTGAGCGCTAGCATTTAATAATACGCCTAATAAAATGAGCCCGAATATCATCATGCTTAAAATACCTAGGAAAAAGAGTAGCTATCATACAAAATTTTTGCAATGGAGACGACAAAAAATCGTAATTTACGGTATAATAGCCGTCCTATTTTTAATAAGCTTAAGTAATTAATCAGAATTTTTAATTGAGGAAGAACACCATGAACACTCTTATCGGCCAAAAAGCCATTGATTTTACCACCGCTGCTGTCATGGCAAATGGCGAAATCAACAATGCCTTCAACCTACATAAAGCCATTGAAAAGAAATATGCAATTTTATTTTTTTACCCCTTGGATTTTACTTTTGTCTGTCCTTCTGAGCTGATTGCTGTTGACAATCGCATTGAAGAATTTAATGCACGCAACACGCTAATCATGGGTATTTCGATCGATTCGCAATTTACTCACAATGCCTGGCGTAATACTTCTGTCGCAAATGGCGGCATTGGCCCTGTTCGTTATCCCCTCATTGCTGATGTCAATCATCAGATTTGCCAAGCCTATGGTGTAGAACATCCTAGTGCTCATGTTGCCTTACGCGGTGCCTTCGTCATTGATAAGCAAGGTATTGTGCGCGCACAAATCGTGAATGATCTTCCGCTCGGCCGCAATGTTGATGAGTTATTGCGATTGATTGACGCGATTGAATTCCATGAAAAACACGGTGAAGTTTGCCCTGCTGGCTGGACTAAGGGTAAAACGGGTATTAAACCTACCGCAGATGGCATTGCACAATTTCTCGCAGATGAAGCCGAATCTTTATAATATTTTTTGTCCCCAGAAAAACCTGCTGATAATGGCAGGTTTTTTATTCTTTGAAATATGCTCCCATCTCTGTTATAAACTTCGCTCAGTAAAATGAATGATAAGCAACTAGCTGCATTTTATCGCATATTATACATTTTCTTGTGTTATGAATAATTATTGCCGACGGTTAAACTAAAATGCTCAGCTTGACCGTGATTGCGTTAAAATTTGCTTGCAATCATCGACATCGTTGAGTTAATTTTGAATTCGTCCGGATTAAACATTTCAAGGAGATTTTTCAGCATGAACTTAAAACTTGTTGTTGCATCAATGAGCGTTCTTGGGCTAGTCACTTGCCCAGCTTTTGCAACGCAGACTCAAACCAAGCACCACCATCGTCATCACAAAGCCAAACCTGTCGTCCATCGTGACTATAAAGGCATGGTTCCAGCTCCAGTAGAAGTTTGCACTATCAGCAATGCTACTTTGATTATGGATAAAACGACGCAAAATGAAGGTCGTGCTTTACCAAATCCATGCAATCCAGGCTGGTTTAACCGTATCGCATTAAGCGGCGGTGTGAACGTTGACTTTGGAAAATGGGGCAACAGAAATGGTAACTACATGGGTGAAAACTATAAACGTATCTCACTTAATGATGTCTACCTGAACTTATCAGCCGTCGTCAATGATTGGTCAAAAGCCTTTGTCAGCATAGACTACGCAACACCAACCACTAACGAAAATCCAAGTGAGTTTAACTATCGTGGTGCTGCAGAATATGATGCTGCTTATGCTAATAACATTAACGGCTCAGCTGCCAACCTCGTCCAAGTTGAACAAGCTTATGCAACCTTTGGCAACTTTGATGTGTCGCCTATCTTTGTTCAAGTCGGTAAACAATTTGCTGATTTCAGCAGCTATGATATTCATCCTGTGACAACCACCTTGACTCAGGACATATCTGAAGTATTAGCAACGCAATTGAAAATCGGCTTTATTGCAAATGGCTTCCATGGTTCTTTGTATGCCTTTGATGATCCAACTGCAAAGATTGGCAGTTCAGCAACGCCAACAAACTATGGTATCGCCCTAGGTTACGATCAAATTTGTGATACCTTTGGTTGGGATGTAGGCGCCGCTTACCTCTACAACTTAATTGGTGTTAATGATACCGCATATAGCATTAACAACTTCACGGGTGGCCTTGGCTATCACAACCGTGTAGGTGGTTATGCGCTATATGGCGATTTCAACACCGGTCCATTCTCTATTGGCCTTCGCTTTACGAGTGCAGCTCAACGCTTCAACGTAAACGACTTAACCAAAAATGGCTTTGCTGACTTAACAGCAGCTTCTGCCATCCTTGGTTCTGGCTTCCAAGTTACGCCGCATGGCACAGCAACTGGTGCAAAACCATGGGCTGCAGGCATTCAAGCTGGCTACAACTTCAATGTGTGGGATAAAAACCAAAATGTTTATCTTGGTTATCAAGCCTCACGTGAAGCAGCTGGTCTTAACTTGCCAAGAGGTCGTTGGGAAGCAGGTTATGGTATCGCGATGTGGAAAAACACTGATTTTGGTCTCGTTTGGGATCACGATCAAGCTTATAGCAAGAGCAATGGCGGCACCAGCAACACGACTAACCTTGTTTCTATTCGTGCAGCTGTTAAGTTTGCTTAATTTGCTTAGTGTTGTAGAATCAAAAAAGCCCGCGAAAGCGGGCTTTTTTTTGGCTCTAAGCATCTACTTTCCCTACCTCTTCTGAATCTGATTCACAATCGAACAAAACAATTCCGCCGTACGCTCTGCATCATAAATAGCCGAATGCGCTTGCAAAACATCAAAGGGAATACGCGCGCGTTTTACTGCACGAGCCAATACCGTTTCCCCAAAGGCAACAGCCGACAGTGCTGCCGTATCCAAGGTCGTAAAAGTATGGAAGGGATTATATTTTAAACCACTGCGCTTCACGGCAGCCAAGATAAAACTCAAGTCAAACCAAGCATTATGACCAACCAAAACAGCGCGGTAACAGCCCGTCAATTCCAATTCCTGCTTTAAATGACTGAAAATTCGTTCTAATGCCTGTCCCTCTGGCAAGGCATAGCGCAAGGGATGAGTCGGATCGATACCCGTCACGGCCAAAGCCTCTGGTTCTAAACGTGCGCCCAAAAAAGATTCCACATGAAAGGCTAGCGTTTGCTTGGGGCTCAATTTACCTTCTTGGTCCATTTCCAATGTAACTGCCGCTATTTCCAATAAAGCATCAGTTTCAGGAATTAACCCTGAAGTTTCAACATCAACCACAATAGGCAACAAACCACGGAAACGGCGTGATAAAGATAAATTCGCTTGTTTCATTTATTTTTCTCTAGTCAAATGCTATGGTTCTACTAAAATAGATTAAATTAATAATAAGGCTTCTAAACAAACATGGGGAAAATATGCTCACTACGACTTCCAAAGCCTCATTCATCCTGCGCGATACTATCACAAATGCTTATAGAATGGATGAAACAACATGCATAAATCAGCTGCTTCCTGCTGCTAGCTTTAATGAAGCTGCTCGCACTCATATCCGCGAAGTGGCTGCCAAAGTAGTCTTGGAAGCCCGCGAATATAAGAAAAAACAAAGTAAAATTGATAGCTTATTGCATCAATATGACCTTTCTACCGATGAAGGCATTGCCCTCATGTGCCTTGCAGAAGCCCTCTTGCGTATCCCAGATAAATCCACCATGGATAAATTTATCAGCGATAAATTATCCACTGTCGATTGGAAAAATCATCTTGACCGCGAACATCCTCTGTTTATTAATGCGGCTACCTGGTCCCTATTACTCACCGGTAAGGTTTATGCACCAGCCTTAGATACTAAAGACAGCCTCATGAGCTCACTAAAACGTTCAACCAGCCGTCTAGGCATTGCGATGATACGTCCCGTGATCTTGCAAATGATGAAGGCTGTAGGTGCGCAATTCGTCATGGGTGAAAACATCACTGAAGCCTTAGATCGAGCCGTCATATTAGAAAAAATGAATTACAGCTTTTCCTATGACATGCTAGGTGAAGCAGCACGAACTGATGAGGATGCAAAACATTATTATGCTGCCTATGTCGATGCGATTGATGCCATTGGTCAAGTTGCACAAAGCCAAAAACCCGAGGAAAATCCTGGTATTTCTGTTAAATTATCAGCCCTGCATCCCCGTTATGAATATGCAAAATATGACAGCGTGATGCAAACTGTACCATCACTTCTGCTCGCTCTCGCTCAACAAGCACGGAAATATCATATTGGTCTAACCGTCGATGCTGAAGAAGCTGACCGCTTAGATTTATCTTTAGATATCATAGAAAATGTTTTTTCTCATCCCTCACTAGAGGGTTGGAATGGCTTTGGTCTTGCGCTGCAAGCTTATCAAAAGCGCGCTTTCTTTGTGATTGATTGGCTGGCTGATCTCGCTAAACGTCATGGAAAACGCATCATGCTAAGATTAGTCAAAGGTGCTTACTGGGATGCAGAAATTAAAATGAGCCAAATACAAGGCTTTTCTGACTATCCTGTTTTCACGCGTAAAAATGCGACTGATCTAGCCTATCTTGCTTGTGCACGAAAATTATTTGCCAATGCCGATGCTTTTTACCCGCAATTTGCCACGCATAATGCTTACTCTATCGCTGCTATTTTAGAAATGGCGGCGGATAATCAAATGTTTGAATTTCAATGTTTACACGGCATGGGTAGAGCCTTGTACGATCAAGTCGTCTCTACTCAGGGATTTAATAAACCCTGCCGCATTTACGCACCTGTTGGCACACATCGAGATTTACTAGGCTATCTCGTACGCCGCTTATTAGAAAATGGCGCTAATAATTCCTTTGTCAATCGCTTAGCCGATGAAAAAATTCCTATTGAAAAAATGATTGCTGATCCTGTTGCGCGAATTGCAGCATTAGAATCTAAACCCCACCCCCTTATCCCCTTGCCGCGCGATATTTATCATGCTTGGCAAAATTCACAAGGCATCGATTTATCAAATCAACTTGATTTAGCAACATTGAAATCGCAGTTAGAAAAAGCAGAAAAATCTTCTTGGCAAGCTGCTTCTATTGTGAATGGCAGCCTGCTGATTGATCGCAATATGCAAGCACTAAGCTCACCGGCTAATACGAATCAAGTCATTGGTCATGTATGTAAAGCAAATGAAAATCAAGTTGAGACAGCACTTGCCGCTGCTAATCATGCTGCAAATAAATGGGCTAACACAGCCCTTGCAGAACGCGCGGCCATACTTGAACAGGCTGCTGATTTATTTCAAGCTGAGATGCCAGCCCTCATCGCTATTTTAATGCGTGAAGGCGGCAAATGTATTTTCGATTGCATGTCAGAAGTTCGTGAGACCATCGATTACTGCCGCTATTATGCTTATCGCGCACGTCTTGATTTAGCACCCGTCAACCTACCAGGTCCAACAGGTGAAGCGAATCAATTAAGTTTACATCCGCGAGGTGTGATGGCCTGCATTAGTCCTTGGAATTTTCCACTCGCTATTTTCACCGGACAAATTCTCGCTGCACTCGTTGCTGGCAATCCTGTCATAGCAAAACCGGCTGAACAGACGCCACTCATTGCCTGCAAAGCGATTCAAATTTTACATCAAGCAGGCATTCCGACTGAGGTCTTACATTTACTCATTGGACGCGGCAGTATTGTTGGCGCGAAATTGGTGAGTGATCCTCGCATTGCGGGTGTGATGTTCACCGGTTCAACAGAAACAGCTAAATCAATTGAACAAACACTAGCGCACAAAAGCGGGCCTATTAGTTTATTTATTGCAGAAACGGGCGGACAAAATGCCATGATTGTTGATTCCTCAGCCTTGGCAGAACAAGCTGTCATGGATATTGCGCAATCTGCATTTAATAGCGCCGGTCAACGCTGTTCTGCCCTGCGTGTCTTATTCGTCCAAGAAGATATCGCAGATAGCTTACTCAAAATGCTAGCGGGTTATATGATGGCATTAAGCCTAGGCGATCCCGCTCTTCTCTCTACTGACATTGGTCCTGTCATCGATGACAAGGCCCGGGAAATGTTAGAAGCGCATGCTGAAAAAATGAAAAAATCAGCTCGCTTACTCGCACAAGTTCCCATGCCAGCTAATCTGCCAGGTTCTTATTTTGCACCTTGTCTGTTTGAACTGAATGATTTGAGTGTATTAGAAGGCGAAGTATTTGGGCCGATTTTACATGTGATTCGTTATAAGGCGAATGAATTAGATAAGGTCATGGATGCTATCATCCAAACAGGATATGGGTTAACCTTGGGTATCCATAGCCGCATTGATGCCACCATACAATACATTGCCAAACGCATGCCTGTTGGCAATATTTATGTTAATCGTAACATGATAGGTGCGGTCGTTGGCGTACAACCCTTTGGCGGAGAAGGTTTATCCGGTACGGGCCCTAAAGCAGGCGGCCCGCATTATTTGCCGCGCTTATGTGTAGAACGTGCCATTTCAACCAATACAACGGCTGTGGGCGGTAATGCGAGACTTGTTTCATTACTTGAAGATGAGAATGCATGAATACCACGACTTACACCGTCAGCTATCTTATCTTCCTGATTTTTGCAGGAACGGCGGTCTTATCTACGCTCGCTTTATTCACTCGACAATCTTTACTGATTGCCTATATTGCCTTGGGCGCCATCCTTGGGCCCTATGGATTAAAATTAATTAGCAATAGCGTGGTCATTCATCAAGCCGGTAATGTGGGCATCATCTTCTTACTTTTTTTATTGGGTCTCGATTTACAGCCGCAAAGTTTATTTCATTCGCTGCGTAAAATGAGCTTAATCACGTTTTCAAGTGCTATCATTTTTTTCATTACCGGCTTTGTCATCAGTTTTTTATTTGGATTTTCTGCTGCAAAATGTATCGTCATTGGCGCAGCCATGATGTTTTCTAGCACGATTATTGGCATTAAATTATTACCTACCACTATTCTTCATCATCAACATACAGGTGAATTAGTCGTCAGTATTTTATTACTGCAAGATGTCATTGCGATTGCCGCCATTTTAGTCTTGCAAGTGATGGCAAGTTCAACGACTGCACCTGGCGTGACTGGAATCATCAGTGCATTTCCTATCTTAGTCATCGTCGCCTATGTTTTTCAGCGCTACATTCTTTCCTGGCTATTAGCGCGTTTTGATAAAATTCATGAATACATTTTTATTCTTTCCATCGGCTGGTGTTTGTGTCTTGCTGAATTGGGACATGCGCTCGGATTATCAGAAGAAATCGGCGCCTTCATTGCTGGCGTCGCACTCGCTTCCAATCCGATCGCTTGTTACATTGCCGACAGTTTAAAACCCTTACGCGATTTCTTCCTGGTGATTTTTTTCTTTTCCATCGGCGCAAGTTTTGACTTTAACTATTTCCCCCAAGTCATCTTACCCGCTTGTGCACTTGCCTTATCTATTCTCATTTTAAAACCGGTTATTTTTAATTGGTTATTACGCCGCTCGGGAGAAGTCAAAAAAATTAGCTGGGAAGTGGGCTCGCGCTTGGGACAGCTCAGCGAATTTTCCATCTTGATTATTTATATGGCGCTTGAGGCTAATATTATTCATCCTTTTACGGCTAATATGATAGAAGCAGCGGTGATTATTACTTTTATTGTGTCCTGTTATTGGATTGTCATGCGTTATCCAACGCCGCTTGCATCGAGTGATAAATTGCGGCGGGATTAGGTTTTTTACATTGTAAAATGGCTAGAAAAATCATCCCCGAAGGGATCTAAATTATAAATATCCTCAAGCGGTGTAATTAAAGAAGTCGCATTACTTGATTGTTTTTCTTTTAACTCAGCAGTTGGAGTGCTTTGCTTCTTGCTAAATATCAAATTTTGAGAGGCAATAGGATTACGATAAATATTCGCGTCTGTTGCTTGCACAGTTTGTACTTGTGTATCAGTCTGGCTGGGCAATACAGGTGTATGATTTCTTCTTTGACGTTTTTGTCTTGGCTCTAGATCGCTAAGCTCATTTCCTACTTCTTCTGCTTCTCTCTTTTGAGTTTTTGGCCTTGTCTGTTTGGCTTGCTCTTTCTGATGAGCTTCGAAGTAAGCTGTCTTTTTAGCTACAATTTCACGCGTGCGAGTTTCTTCATAGTCTTTATCATCATCTTCATAATCTTCATCATCTCTATCTAAGTTTTTTTGCTTATTCTTAAGGGTCCAGGCTTTTTTCTGAGCATTTCTCTTTTCTCTATGCTCTTCGAGGTAAAGTCGATCATACTCTGCCTTCTCTTCCTTATGAGCCTTATTATATTTTTTTTGTTTAGCTCTAATCTCTGTCTTATTCTCTGTGTAGTAGGCCTGCACTTCTTCCTTACGATTTTGGTAGCGAATTTTCGCCTTTTTTGCAAGCTTTTTCTTGTTTCTTTTTCTATAGGCTTTTTGGTAGTCTGCTTTCTCTTCAGCTGTTTTCTTTGGCATGCTATTCCTCCCCTCTATGGAATTTAAATTTATCGGCAAATACTATCTATACTTAATTAAGAAAATATTAATAGAAGATCAGTTTTCCCTTATTCAATGAATTTAACAGCCTGATTTTGATCAAAATATAGCAAAATACGCTGGCGGATTAGCTAATTCATTGTAAAACATGCTAGAATGGCCGGCATCATACTAAGAGAGTTGTTAAAACAAGCGAGGAATTTATGGGCGCACATTCGCATTCACATGGTCATAATCATAATCATTCACACGCTCGTTCGTTTAATAGCGCCTTTGCTATTGCAATAAGTGTGACCCTTCTTTATACCCTGACTGAAGCAGGCTACGCCTTTTATGCGCATTCACTTAGTTTGCTTGCTGATGCTGTGCATAATCTCGGTGACATTCTAGGTCTTGGTTTGGCATGGCTGGCCAATTGGCTTTTATCTTTTCCGGCACGTAAACGCTATAGTTATGGATTCAGACGTACGACCATCATTGCAGCACTTGCCAATGCCTTTATTCTTGTTTCCACTTCTGCGCTGATTGCCTATGAATCCATCTATAAATTATTTCATCTCACGACGGTCAATGAATCCGTTATTGTTGTCGTTGGTATCATTGGTATTTTTGTTAATATTGGCAGCTCTTTATTATTCATGCGCGGCGCACAGGATGATGTCAACATTAAAGGTGCCTTTTTACATTTGCTAGCGGATGCGCTCGTACTCGTTGGTGTCGTTGTCTCTGCTATTATTATTCGATATACACAATGGCTCTGGCTTGATCCTGTTGTTGGTTTACTCATCGTTGCCATTGTTTTATGGGGAACCTGGGGCTTGCTGCGCGATTCTATCATTTTACTTTTAGATGCTATTCCACATCACATTGATCATGTGGGTGTTAAAAATTATTTGGCGCAATTAGCGGGTGTTAGCGCAGTGCATGACTTACATATCTGGGGATTAAGTACAAGAGAAGTCGCCTTGACAGTTCATCTCATCATGCCAGAAAAGAAATTAACGGATGCTGATTACAAAGAAATTAATCATGTTTTACACGATCAATACAAAATCAGCCACGCTACCATTCAAGTTGAGACGGGTAGCGCTGATGATCTTTGTGCGCGTAGTCAGACGTGTTAAGCAGGCGTCGTTGCTGAAGTATTCGTCGTTATAAAAGCGTTTGTCGTGTCAGCGGAGTTTGTCATGCCAGCACGCTTTTAGCTGGCATCCAGTTCTAATTCCTGGATGCCAGCTAAAAGCGTGCTGGCATGACAAACTCCACTGACATGACAAACTCCGCTGACATAAACCACCCTGCTAAATAGCCACAACCTTGGGCTTCACCAAACGCGCAAACTCACGAAATGGCAATTGCATCAATTCAGAATGTGAACCTGCATTAAATATAATATTATTTTGCTCGCTCAATTCTGAAGAGACAAAAACAGGCATATCATACAAATTGCCAAATGGCGGCATGGCACCCACTTCGCATTCAGAGAATTTATCCTTAAATTCTGATTCTGCCGCAAGATCAATATGCGTATTACCCACTGCCGCTTCCAATTTAGCAAAATTAACTTGATCATTTGCCTGCACAACCACCATGGCAAAATGATTATCCATTTTAACAATCACAGTCTTAGCTAATTCCTTTCCTGATACGTGGGCAGCAGCCGCAATTTCCTGCGAAGTGAAAGCGGGTGAATGAGTCATCGACGTATATTTAACATGCTGATTTTCAAGGAACTCTTTCAATTTTTTGATTGGCATTGAAAATCCCTCCTCTTTCTCGTTATCATCTTTTAAGTATACTCGCTTTAAGCAGACCGGTTGCCTTTTTCCCGCAAATATTGTCTAATGACGCTTCACCCAATCTACCTACAATACATATGATACCTAAAGATTTTCCCTACACCCGCTGGCTCACTATTTTCATCACAGCCCACTTAATTGCTTGGACGCTTGTGCCTGCGCTCATTCGCTATAATTTACCTTTAGACGCGATGGAAGGAACGACTTGGGGACATCAATTAGAATGGGGCTATGATAAAAATCCCTTTATGAATGCATGGTTAACGGCATTTGCTGTCTATCTCAGCCCAACATCGGGATGGCTGGTTTATTTATTCAGTCAAATTTCTGTCGCTGCTTGTTTTTGGTCGGTGTGGCAATTAGGAAAAAAAATACTTTCACCTGCTTATTCACTCATCGCTGTTTTACTACTTGAAGGTGTGCAGTATTATAATTTTCATGCCATTGATTTTAACGATAACACACTGGAACTCGGTCTATGGGCGTTCACTTTATATTTCTTTTATCGCGCGTTAAAAGTACCACCTTCTTCACGTTCACATTATTTATATTGGATTGGCACGGCTATCTTTGCAGCGCTTGGCATGATGACAAAATACTACACGGCCGCCTTACTAGCCGCCATGACACTTTTTTTATTTTCTCGCGCTGAAAACAGAAGGCAATTAAAAACTTGGCCGCCCTATTTTGCTCTCGTTATTTTTACGGCCATCATTTTACCGCATATGCTTTGGTTATTTTCTCATGACTTTATTACGGTCATGTATGTAGTGAAGCGCACCAATGCTGTACCGACTTGGTTCAATCATCTATTTTTTCCAGCCCAATTTGCCTGGCAGCAATTGCAAGTACTAATACCCGCACTGCTGTTTTTCGCTGTTTTATTCATTGGAAAAAAACCCTTAGTGACCGAAAATAAAATTGCTGTCACTTCCTTTGACAAATCATTTTTACTCTACACTGGCCTGGGCCCCTTTCTGCTAACCCTGCTTTTATCACTTATTTCAGGCATTAAATTACGCGCGGGCTGGGGCATGCCACTCGTTTCTTTATGGGGATTGATCTTACTTAGCTTCATTCAACCACGTCTCTCCTTTGCCAAACTATACAGCTTCATCACTGTCATTTTTCTTTTTATGGCCACCTTACTCACAGGCTATATTATTTCATTAGTTGATTCATCTGATACCTCAAGCGCTAATTTCCCAGGGCGAGAATTAGCTCAAACAATCACACAGGAATGGCACAATACTTATCACAGAAAATTAAATTATGTTGCAGGATCACGTTGGACCAGTGGTAATATTTCATTTTATTCTAGCGATCATCCCGCTGTTTATATCGATTGGAATAAGCACATTTCTTTTTGGATCAAAGAAAATAAAATGCAAGAAAATGGCGCTGTTTTTGTTTGGGACATCACGGGAAGAGATGACTTACCCGCAGAAATCAAGCAAAAATATCCTCGCTTAGAACACATGCAAGTCTTGGCCCTTCCCTATCATAGAAATACACATCAATTGGCACCGGCGCTAGTTGGCATGGCGTTTTTGCCGCCGCAGGGATGATAGTAATCTATTCTTTATTGTTTATATTCTTTATTGTTTATATTCATTATTTACCGCTAAAAGTGATCCTATGCTATAATTACAGTTAAATACAAATAAAAACGAAGGAGAAGCGAATATGTTTGAAAACAATTCCCTTGGTGACTTTAGCCTCCTGCCGCCTGAAATATTATTTAACATTTTAGACCAACTTACTGCGCAAGAAATCAATCGCAATCGTAGTATAAGCAAAGCATTTAAGAAAATGATTGATCAGATATGGCAACCCATGTGGGAAAAGAAATTTGCCTTACATTTTCCTCATCTTGGAATTACGCAAAGTGACAATTGGTATCAAACATATAGAAAGGCATATAATGACGAATACAAAAAATTAACAAAGGAACAAAGAGAATTAGTCTTATTTGTAAAAGAAGGCAAAGTCGATGAGTTAAAAAATCTTTTAGAACTTGGCACGTTCAAATTTGAAGATCTCATGGATATTGTCACTAAAGGCAATAGGACACTTGCCTCTTGGGCACCCAATCAAGAGATGCTTGATTTTTTCTATGAACTTGCACTTGAAAAACTTGGCCCACCACTACCTATTGACACAACTGACGATAAGCTTGGTACTCTCCTTCATTGGGCAATACTATGTAAGCAGCCTTTAGCGATAATTCGAGAATTAGTCGAAGAAAAAAAATATAATGTAGAAATTCGTCTAGAGTCTGATATGCCATCGCCACTGCATGTAGCAATGATGTCTAATAACATACCGCCTGATAAAGATAAAGACCTTGAAACAGTAACTTATCTCCTATCAAAAATGGCCGGGAGAGGAGGCCCCTATAGGGGAGGAGGCACCTATAGGGGTGAAACCCCTATCTTTCTGGCGGCACGCAACAGTGCTTGCCCCTACTTATTTAATACCTTGGTTAATGCTGGTGTCGAATTAAAATTCCATAACTTGAGTGATGACAGCTTATTACATGTAGCAGCTGAATCAGGTCATATTGAGGCAATTAGAGTATTATTGGACAAAGGTTTAGATATTAATAAAAAAGGTCGCTTTAAAGAAACTCCCATTTTTCTTACGGTAAAAAATATTTCTATTTCTCATTCTAAGGCATTCAAAATGTTAATTGATGCTGGTGCTGATTTAACAGCAAGAGACCGTCATATATCTGGATTACTACATATGGCTGCTGCTTCAGGAAATATTGAAGCAATTGAAACATTATTGAAAAAAAAATTGAATGTTAATGGAACGAATATTCATGGTGAAACTCCCATTTTTCTTGCCGTGGAAAATGCTCACTCTGACGCATTTAATATGTTAGTTAATGCGAAGGCTGATTTGAATGCAGTAGACTCTTATGGATCTAGCCTTCTACATGTAGCAGCTGCTTCAGGAAATATTGAGATAATTAAAACATTACTAAATAAAGGACTTGATATAAATTACGCTCCTAAAATGCCTCCCTCTGTATTAATTAGAGATGGAACTGCAACACCACTTTATGCTGCCGCGTCTGCCGCTAATCATGAAAATATTCAATTTTTAATAAGTAATGGAGCCGATATTAATTTTCGTTTGCCTTATCGCGCGGATCATTTCAAACCTAATCAAAGTGATATTCGCTCGATGAGCAATTATACTTTGCTACATAAAGCAATTCAGGATAATAATTTGCAAGCAGTTAATGCGCTTCTTGAATATGGCGCTGAGTCGAACGCATCGTTTACACGTGATTATCCTAATCAGCGTTTTAAACGAAAAGAAACATTATCTGCTCTTGCTCTAGCATTAGAAAGAAGTATGGCTATTGGTGAAAACGAAAAAAATGATACTCACATAAAAATTATTGAAAGTTTATTAAAACATGATGCTCGTGTCGACAATGCAATGAGCTCATCAAATCCACTTATCAAAAATTTATTAACTCAATATAGACTTATCCATCAAATAAAAGAAATAACTGATATAAAAGAAAAACCACAAAAGACTACTTCCACCATTTCTTTTTCTTCATTTGTAAATAACAGCTTAGAAGATAATATTACTGAAATCATGAAAACTATCACCGATCCCTATTTTACTATTTCTCAATCTTCAGATTTTAAATTGCATGTAGGAAAATTAATAAGCTACTTGATAGATAATGAAAGAGAAGTACTGGGCAGAATAAATAAGGAACAATTGTTTGCCGTTATCGATAAGGTTGATCTTGATAGAGAAAATCAAATAAAATTATACGATGCCTTATCAATTAGTGAAACTGATATTACAAATGATGAAATGAAAAATATTCATATTGCATTGAATAAACACATCAGCATTCTTGAAGAACATAGCGGATCACGCTTATTTGGCGCTGGGAATGATCCGGCATTAGAAGCGGCAAAAAACTTGAAAAAATGGTTGGACGGAAAAACTGTGAGAATAGCGCCAAATCAAGTTAATGAGCTTAAAAAAGGTGTCTTAAACGGGATATATAAAAACATACAAAAATCAAGTTTTTATACTGATGCTAATAAAGCAAATTTAATACTGGGTGAAGTATCCATTGCAACAAGAAAAAGATCGCCATCGCCAAAAAAGAAATAAATTGCGTGAAGATATAGAATCGTTTGTCGTTGATGCAGTCTGTCATTCCCGCGTAGGCGGGAATGACAGACTGCATCAACGACAAACGATTCTATACCAACAAAAACAACAAATATCTGTTCAACAACCGCCATCTGATCCAAAAGGACATCTCATGAAAAAAATTTCCATTTTATGTTTGCTAATCACACTATTCGCCAGCCAAATTTCTGCAGCCAATCCTTGCCTAGATACGATAGATCAACGCATTAATAAGAATGAATTGAATTTATCTTCTTGCCAGCTTAGCTCAACAGACATGCCCTTTATATTATCCTATCTCGAAAATCATCCCGATATTAATTCGCTTAATTTAGCGGAAAACATGATTTATGATGAAGGCGCTATTACGCTATCCAAAAATAATCATTTAATAAATTTATCGATAGGCTCAAATAGATTAACAGCAGAAGGTGCAAGGGCCATTGCACACATGCAGACACTTGAACATTTATCTATTGGTGCTTACACAGCAAAAAATGGGAAAAACTTCAATCATATTGGTGATGAAGGAGCGCTTGCTTTGGCAAACTTGAAACACTTGCGTGAACTTATTATTCCCTTGCAAGATATTAGCGTCATCGGCGCGCAGGCACTCGCACAACTTCCTCATTTAGAAAGTTTAGATATCAGCGGTCATGCCTCACTTAAAGATGAAGGTGTTATTGCATTCGCTCGCAGTTCGCATATTAGAAAATTAGAAATGACTTATGTCGGCATGAGTGATGCGGGTGCGATTGCACTGGCTCGAAATCATCATTTAACAAAATTAATTATCAGCGCTGAAAACCTGAGTGCCAGCGGATTTCAAGCGCTTGCGAATAATAACAGCCTTTCCTTACTAGGCATCATGCAAGCACAAATGAATGTGGCTGAGGTACAAGCCTTTGCAAATAATACTAGCCTAAAAACACTGTGGATAATGGATGCTAATATTAATGATGAGGGCGTGATTGCATTGACAGCTAATCATTCTCTGACTGAATTGGATTTAACATTGAATAATATTCATGATGAAGGTGCTTTTGCTTTGGCAAATACAAAAACTTTGCAAGTATTGCGAATAGGAATGAATTATATCAAACCAGATGGTATTCAAGCCTTGGAAAATAATCGGCATATTATTTATCTTGCGACTAAGCCGCAGTATCAGTAGTTGATCATGTGAGATATGATGGGAAGTTTTCAAATTTAATAAAGCGTTCAGTAAGGAAGCCTTCCCCCACCGGGGGAAGGTGCCCAACGGGCGGATGGGGGAATAAAAATGCAATATTAATATTCCCCCATCCGCCTTTGGCACCTTCCCCCGGTGGGGGAAGGCTTCCTTACTGAACGCTTTTATTAAATTTGAATGCTTTCCTTCATATCCCGCGCGATCCATCGCCAATACCAAACAACTTCTGCATAGCTTCGACTAAAATATTCACCTCATCCCCCGTCGTAAACCGCCCAAATGAAAACCGTATCGCTCCCTGCGCTTCCTCACTCGACAAGCCCATTGCACGCAGCACATAGGAAGCATCTCCACCCTGGGCTTGACAAGCCGATCCCGTTGATGCTGCGATATAAGGTAAATCAGCTAAAATAGCTGCACCCAACATGCCGACAAAACTTAAATTGACAATATGCGGAACTGATTTCGCAAGATCACCATTGAAACGCAAATTGCGAATTTGACTCAAACCACTTAATAACTGTTGGCGAAATTCATCGATGCGTTGATTGTCTTCTCGCATGCAAGTGAGCGCTAATTGACAGGCTTCACCCATGCCGACAATTTGATGCGTGGGCAAAGTACCCGAACGCATGCCTTGTTCATGTCCGCCGCCATGAATGAGCGGCATCACTCGCACACGTGGTTTTTTTCTTAAATACAAGGCACCCATGCCCTTGGGGCCATACATTTTATGTGCGCTCAGTGAGAGTAAATCAATGGGTATTTGACTGACATCAATGCTCGTCTTGCCGCCGCTTTGTGCAGCATCAACATGTAATAAAATTCCGCGTCTACTTGTTTCATTTGCAATCGCAGCAAGATTTTGCATCACGCCTGTTTCATTATTAACATGCATAATGGAAGCCAGAATTGTATCTTCACGCAGGGCTGCTTTAAAAACATCAATATCCAACACGCCATTTTCACCTGGCTGCAAATACGTAACTTGATAGCCATTTTTTTCCAAGTAGTGACAACTATCTAAGACTGCTTTATGTTCCGTTTGCAAAGTGACAATATGCCTGCCCTTGCGCTGATGCAATTCCGCTGCACCCTTAATCGCCAAATTATCCGCTTCCGTTGCACCAGAAGTCCAAATGATTTCACTGGGATCGGCATGAATGAGGGCTGCCACTTGCGCTCGTGCCTCTTCCACTGCATTTCTGGCCGCCACACCATAGGCATGCAAGGAGGAAGGATTACCAAATACGCCAGTCGACGTTAAATAACCCCACATTTTTTCTGCGACACGTGGATCAACCGGCGTCGTTGCTGCATAATCAAAATACATATTAGGAGATTGCATTGGGTACACTTCTTAATCCAGAGGTTGAAACTGCCGCAGCATAACCTGATTCATGATATTCTGCATCTTCATTCACATTCCATACATCATATATTTTTTTATCAGCTAAAATATTTTTCACTGTCAGCATGGCCGTCATCATAGCATGATCTTGATTATTGTATTTATGCATACCATTTCTGCCAATTAAATGTAGGCCAGGATAGGATTTTTCAAGTTCATCACGAATTGATTTCACATGCGCTTTGTAATCAGCATCATAAACAGGATAAGCCTTGACTTGACGAATGACACAGCCATCGACAACATCATCCATTTCTGCCAAACCAATTTTGACTAATTCATTTTTCGCCTTCATTAATAAATCATGATCACTGCTATCCCATAAGCCATCTTGTTCAAAACAAAAATATTCCATGCCATAGCAAGCCATGCCAGCATCAGGGACCATGTCAGGTGACCACGATTTAAAATTTTGTATGCGGGCCACATCGACAGCGGGATCATGAATATAAATCCAATTATCAGTAAATAAATTTCGATCTTTTAAAATAACAATCACAATTAAAAAATCGCGATATTTAAGCTGTGAAGCAGCGGCTTGAACAGTTGGAGTTGGTGAAAGAGTGTCATTAACTAATTCTCTTAATGGCGATGATGAAATCACATGTTTTGAAGTTATCAGTTCTATTTTGCCTGCTTGATCACGATAATAGGTATGCCATTTACCTTCATCTGCCTTATATTCACAACGAATGACGGTTCGTCCATTTTCCACTCGACCACCAAGCGTACGAATTTTTTGCGCGCAGGCTTCCCATAACATGCCAGGGCCTTTTCGCGGATAACGAAATGAATCGATCAAGGTTTTGATGATTTTATTTTTCCTAGGTTTGGGACGAATAGCATTAATAACTGCCGTTAACAAAGACAGACCTTTAATACGTTGCGCCGCCCAATCAGCTGAAATAGTGTCACAAGACATACCCCACACTTTTTCTGTATAGGTTTTAAAAAAAATATTGAATAGACGTTTGCCAAAATGATTCGTCACCCAATCAGCAAAGGAGCGAGGATGTTTGATAGGAAAAAGACGTACTTTTACATAGGATAGACAGCAGGCAATCGATTCAATCAATCCTAATTTAGTTAATACTTCAAAAAATTTTAAGGGATAGGAAAAAAATTGATTGTTATAAAAGATACGCGATGAACGCGGACGCGATAGCATATCATCAGGTAAAATTTCCGACCAAAAATCTTCTACTTCTTTTGACTTAGAAAAAAAGCGATGACCGCCGATATCAAAACAATAATTTTTGTAAGTCACAGTACGCGCAATGCCGCCAACATAAGTCGGATCAGATTCTAAAATCGTCACTGGAATATTTTCTTTTGCGAGTAAATATCCTGCTGTCAAGCCTGCAGGCCCTGCGCCAATCACCACCACATTATGATCCGTCATGATTGATCTTCCTTTCATATATTTGATATGTCACTTGTGGATAAAATGATAGCATAGCCGCTATATTGATAGTCGATTGAAAGCGATAATTTTTCCATGTTTGTTGAAAGCAAGCATAGCCGCCAAAATAAGTCATATAATTAATTGGCTTACTGATACCAATTTGATCCTTACTAATATCTACAAAAATATAGGCGGGCTCATTATTTTTTATATCATTGCAAATCATCTCGGCTAATAAGGCTTTATCTTGATTTAATTGCGAAGTATTTGTCTGCGTTTTAGCAGTCATTCCTGGCAGCATCCATAAAAAAGGAAAACGTGAAGCAGATTTTGCATGTGCCATGTCAACTAAGGGACGAGCATACAAGGCATTAGTAGAAAGATAGTAAACAGATTTATTTTTTGCATGAGTTGATAGAAAATCAAGCATGGGTATGGTTGCTTTTTTTAATACGACAGCTTGTTGATGCAAAGTAATTGAAAAAAACAAGGGAATAATGGAAAACATCAGGCCCAAGGTCAGGGTCAGCATGCAACTTAGTTTTTTCCATTTCATGAAGTAGACAGCAATAAAGATAAGCAAATAAAAAATAGATACACAGCTTGCGAGTATTAATAAGGGTGGAACATACCAATAAAAATAGCAAGTCATCATGCTATAACACAGCAATAAGGCACAGATAGCTTGATATAAATAATCATGTCGTGTTGTATCGGCACGATAGATTTGTTCCATCCACAAATAAGAAAATAAAATGATAGCAAGTGAATACACAGGTAATACATGATAGTACCAAACAGTTCGCCCGCAAAGATAAGCAATCAAAAAACTAAGAAATTCAATAAATAGTAGGCTAGTTAGGCAGGTATATTTTATTTTTGCAGCCTGTGTAAAATAATACACAAGCACAGTCCAGCAAAGTAAACTGGGCGGAAAAAGCATCATCAATGTGAGAGGTTGTGAGATGCCCGCATAATAATAACGATAAATAAAAGGTATAATCACAGTGAAATAATCGGGATGAAATAGCAGCATGATAATCAAATAAATGACGATACAAATTGCCATGGTCACCGTTTCAACACGAAGGCAAGCAAAGATACTGCGCTTGCAATATGCATAGTATAATTCGATTAAAAGCGGTGTTACTAAAAAAAAAGGTTTAAACGCAAAGGCAAAACCTGCCATGATGCCTATCAAAATGGCTAATGCGAAATTCGAATAGCCTTGCATTCTTGCTGCCAGCATTAAGACATAGGGCATACTCAAGAATACGACTAAATGTTCGCGCTGACCAAATGAGGGCAGGGGTAAAATTAAAAATACAAAGGCTAATACAAGCAAAAATACTTGCCTCAATAAATTATCTTGCGACGAAAAAATAGGCCGGCTTAAATGATAGCAAATGAATAATGACAGTGAGGCCAAGGAAAAAATATAAAATCGTGTGGCCATCACCATGTTGATAGAAAAATATTTTGCAAATAATACAGGAGGAATGGATAAGTAAATGATAAGCGGTGGATTGGTTTCAAAAAAATTATTCGCGTAAGAGCCGTGCTCTAATAAGCGTGCTGCCCATTCGGTGAAAGAGGAAACATCTTGATGTAAAAGATAACTTGACTGCAAAAGACTGGCAGTCACATAAATAAAAACAAGACTCGAGTAAAATAGCATCCGTTTCATCTGCAACAACCCGTTTCCTTCTTATAAAAGCATTCGTCGTTGTGAAGGTATTCGTCATTACGAAAGCTTTCGTCGTTGCGAGGAGTGCTTTTTACGACGAAGCAATCCAGGCTCCGACTTTTTATAAAATATTGCTTTTTTATATAAAAGTCGGAGCCTGGATTGCTTCGTCGTAAAAAGCACTCCTCGCAACGACGAATACCTTCACATCAACAAACGCTTCTACTAAGTTGACGCCATTACCACTTACTTTCATTTTACTTCAAGTTATCCTGCACTGCTGTTAGCATACCACGCAAAATATTCATTTCCATCACATCAGGACGTGCGCGAAAAAATAAACGGCGCAAGCGTGTCATTAGTTTGCGTGGCGCCGACATTTTCAAAAAATCCACTTGAATGAGGAGTTCTTGTAAATGCTGAAAGAATTTTTCCATTTCATCTGCCGTTGCTAGGCGATAATCCCATTCTTCCTTGATAGGTGAAGAATCCAAGCTGGCCAAACGTAATTCATAAGCCACAACTTGCACTGCTTGCGCTAAATTGAGAGAGCTATACTCTGGATTAGCAGGGATTTGAATATGCAAATGACAATGCTGCAATTCCTCATTGGTCAATCCCGATTGCTCTCGCCCAAAGATGATAGCCGTGTGAGCATTTGACGGTTCTTGTTTAACTCGATCCGCCATTTCTCGCGGCGTGCAAACAGGCCAGGGAATCGTGCGTGTGCGCGCACTCGTTCCGACTACAAAAGTACAAGCCGTCAATGCTTCTGCTAGGTTATCGACAATAACTGCTTGCTCTAATAATTCTGTGGCATTAACCGCCATTTCTAGCGCTTTTGCGTGGGGAAATTTTTCTGGTGCAACGAGATATAATTCGCTTAGACCCATGGTTTTCATCGCGCGTGCAGCAGCACCGATGTTACCGGGATGAGAAGTGTTAACTAAGACAATACGGATGCGATCTAACATGGCGATAGCTTATCCTGTCTCCACGTAATATTGCTAGCTTAGTCTCCCTATTCGTTTTATGATTGCTGCCACTACTCAACTATAATAACTGATAAATTTTAAATCATATGCGCGAACCCATTGCGAACATTGCTATTGAAGCCGCTCTTGCTGCGGGAAAACTGATTATCAGAGCCATGCAACGCATGGATACCGTCAAAATTAGTGAAAAAAAACCTAATGATTTTGTGACTGAAACGGATCAACGTGTCGAGCAAGAAATCATTGCGATTATTCACAGGGCTTATCCTTCTCACTCTATTTTGGGAGAAGAAAGCGGCGAACAAAAAGGTGACAGTGATTATCAATGGGTCATTGATCCCATTGATGGCACTCGGAATTTTATTCATGGCTTTCCCTATTTTGCCGTCTCCATTGCTGTCTTGCATAAAAATAAAATCGAACATGGCGTGATCTACGACCCCATTCATCAAGAACTTTTTACGGCAAGCCGAGGCAAGGGAGCCTATCTCAATCAACGTCGTATTCGAGTTGGCCAGCGAAAGCGCTTGGAAGAATGTCTTATAGGAACAGGCTTTGCCTATCGCCATACAGACAAGGACAGCCCCCTGCCCAGCCATATCCTCCAATCCATATTGCCCATTTGCGGCGATATTCGCCGGGCTGGGGCTGCCACCCTTGATCTTGCCTATGTGGCCTGTGGACGCTTGGATGGCTTTTGGGAAATGGGTCTCAAACTCTGGGATATCGCAGCGGGTATCTTATTGATTAAAGAGGCAGGCGGTGTCGTCTCTGATTTATATGGCAGTGAAGATTATCTCAAAACGGGCCATGTGGTCGCTTCTAATCCAATGATTATTAGACAGATTCTTAAAACCATTAAGCCTGTCTTGGATGAAACCTTATAACACCTAACTTTTAGCCTCTTATTTTGCGATATAATAAGGGTATCTCACTCGAATAAATGAGAGTGTCATTATGACAGCCCACTATACAGCGCGAATTTATTTTGATGAAGGTGAAGTCGATCATGAAAGTGGTGATGATATCGATGCGCTGTATAATTGGATGCTAAGCAAGGCCCAGGGAAAGTTTGGTAATTTTAATGGTGAAATTGTTGATAATAAGACGGGGAAAGTGGTTAAGAGTTTTAGAAAGGCCCCGCCTGATTGAGACACACCCTTATTTCAGCAATTCATCAGCCCATAGTAATTCCAGAAATAGTTTCCATGGTAGACATTCTATATTTTTCAATAATATTTTGGGTTCAGATTCAAAACTAACAATAATGGATTTTTTAGTTTTATGACTTTCCTGCAATACACGCAATGCTTTTGCTGCATGCAAATCCACCCGCGATGATGTTTTAATTTCAATGGCGCACTCCATATCGCCTAATATAAAATCTACCTCTATTCCGTTATGCGTACGCCAGTAATGTAATGGCAATTCAGGGTTACGATAAGCCTGATATGCCTTCAATTCCATCATGATGTAGCGTTCAAATGCTTTTCCAAATTCACGCGAGCCTATTTGCGGTTTTTGTCGTGCAAGATAATTTGCTACGCCTATATCAAACAAATAAAATTTTTCACTTTCAACCAATCGGCGATCTGCTGTTTTTTTCCATGGTTGAAGACGAAATCCTAAGAGGGTATCTTCGAGAATCTGGAAATAATTTCTAACTATCTTGGCACTTACACCTGTTTCCCGGGCAACATTGGCATAATTCAATATCTCGCCTGATGTGACTGATGCAACATTGAGAAATTCTGCAAAGCTCGGAATATGCTGAACCACTGCATCTGCAGCAATTTCTTCTTTCAGATAATCTGCGACATAGGCGCGTAAATCTTGTATAGGATCTGGCGATAAAACATGCGACGGAAGTAGTCCAGTTTGCATGATTTTTGCAATATCAATATTTCTAAT